>JADCEX010000337.1 GCA_020249825.1 Roseomonas sp. | reverse complement strand
GCAAGCGCTTCTACGCGCTGCCCATGTCGCCGCCGCGCGTTTTGGAAAAGCTGGAACAGGCGGCTGAATAAACCACCTTTCTGAATGGGGCATTAGGCCCGGAGGCTTCGGCTTCCGGGCCTTGCTTTTTGTGAGACGCTGAACAGGAGAAAACCATGATTGACACAAAACTCGGCACCGGGGCCGAAGCGACACCAGGCCAGCACATCACAGTGCATTACACGGGCTGGCTGTTTGATGGCGCAGCCCCCGAAAACAAGGGGCGTAAATTTGACTCTTCGCGCGACCGCGCCGAGCCCTTTTCCTTCCTGCTTGGCGCCGGCCATGTCATTGGCGGCTGGGATCAGGGTTTTGCGGGGATGAAGGTGGGCGGGCAGCGCACGCTGATTATCCCGCCTGAGCTTGGCTATGGCGCGCGCGGCGCGGGTGGTGTCATTCCGCCCAATGCGACGCTGATTTTTGAGGTTGAATTGCTCGGCGTCGAATAAGGATATGGCGACGTCCCCCATAACACTAATGGGGGGCGGCCTTCACGCGCGTCAGCGCGCAAGGGGATGCGGATCGGTCACGCTCTTGACCTCCACCCCGCCCTCAATCTCATCGGGCGCTGATTCGCGCGGCAAACAGATCAGGTTGAAGGACGTGATGTTGGGGAAGATATTTTCGCTATTGCCCGCGAAATTCCCTGGATTGAACAGCCAGGGAAGGTGCCACCACAGACGATATTCAAGGTCGAACAGGGTGGCGATCAGCTCGGCGTGCTTATCGAGCCGATCATCCTCGACATAGAGATAGGGTCGGAAGCGCGCAATTGTCTGCCGCGCACCATCCAGCACAGGCTTTTCCATGCCCTCAACGTCAATCTTAATCATGTGGCAGGCGGGCAGCAGCAGATTGTCAAGGGTGATCATTTCAACCACATCGCCATCATCGCTGCCGAGTGCAATACCGCCAAAATTATTGTCACCGCGATAATCCACGCGCGGCACCGTGATCTCACCCGCTGTGGCGCCGACAGCCAGGCATTTGGCATCCGTATTCTCAATGCCGTTCAGTGCCAGATTGGCGCAGAGCATCTGAAAAACCACACGCTGCGGTTCAATGGCGACGACGCCGCCATTTTCACCGACCAGCTTGGCCAGATGCACGGTATGCGCCCCGATATTGGCGCCAACCTCCACCACCAGCATGCCAGGCTTGATGAGGCCGGAGAAAAGCTGTGCTTCAAGCTCGGCAAACTCGCCATAGCGATCCAATGAACCGCCCACATACTGATCCCGAATGTTATAAAGCATCACGCCATGGCGGCATTGCTTCAGGCGCAAATGCGGGCTTGGTAGGTCGGTACTGGCGAGTTTTTCGATCATGACCCGTGGCTTTCGTAGTTGAGAATCCCGGCATGGTATCAGCCAAACGCGCCACAGGCTAATGATTTGGTGCAGGATGATTCGCAAGGGATGCGTAAGGCATGACCCGCCCACCAAAACAGCGCGCTGACCTGTTGCTGGTTGCCACTGGGCTTGCGGAAAGCCGCGCCCGGGCGCAGGCGCTGATCCTGGGAGGCAAGGTCTTCACCGATGGCAAGCGCGTGGAAAAGGCAGGCGATCTGCTGGCTGATGGCGCGCCGCTTGAAGTGCGCGGTCAGGATCACCCTTGGGTATCCCGCGGGGGGCTTAAGCTTGCCCATGCCTTGACCCATTTCGGCCTGAAACCGGGAGGGCGGGTTTGCCTTGACCTTGGCGCCTCCACCGGGGGCTTTACCGATGTGCTGCTGCAGCACGGCGCGGCCAAGGTCTATGCGGTGGATGTCGGCCATGGCCAATTGGCCTGGAAGCTGCGGCAGGACCCGCGCGTGATGGTGCTGGAAAAGACCAATGCCCGCTATTTGGACAGCACCACCATCCCGGAACCGATCGGCGCCCTGGTTTGCGATGCGTCCTTTATCGGGCTGAGAACCATTCTGCCGGCACCGCTCGCGCTCTGCGCGCCGGGTGCCTTTGCGGTGGCATTGATAAAACCGCAATTCGAAGCGGGGCCCGGCCAGGTCGGCAAGGGCGGCGTGGTGCGCGACCCCGCGCTCCATCGCGCCATTTGCGCCATGATCGCCGATTGGTGGGCGGCGCTTCCCGGCTGGCAGGTGATCGGCATTACCGAAAGCCCCATCACGGGGCCTGAGGGGAATAAGGAATTCCTCATTGCCGCGCGCCGCGCAGCCTAGGCAGGGCTTGCGCAAGCCGCCCATCCCGCCTATCCGCCCCCTTTGTTTTTCAGACATTCAGGGGTTTGCCACCATGGCCATCGAACGCACCTTCAGCATCATCAAGCCGGACGCCACGCGCCGGAACCTCACCGGCAAGATCAATGCGGTGTTCGAAGATGCGGGCCTGCGCATTGTCGCGCAAAAGCGCATCCACATGACGCAGACCCAGGCCGAAACCTTTTATGGCGTGCATCGCGAACGCCCGTTTTTCAAGGATCTGGTGACCTTCATGACATCTGGCCCCGTGGTGGTGCAGGTGCTGGAAGGCGAAGGCGCCGTGGCGCGGAATCGCGAATTGATGGGGGCCACCAACCCCGCCAATG
>JADCEX010000336.1 GCA_020249825.1 Roseomonas sp. | reverse complement strand
GCAAGGCGCTTGCTGATCGCTTCCGTCATCATCTCCGCAATCGCCGGGGCATCGCGGCCTTCGGCGCAGCGCAACCGAAGGCGAGGTGTTTCTGCTACGGGAGCAGATGGGAGAAAAACAACCATAAGATGTATATAGACCGAGAAAATCTATTTGGCCAGAAAATTCTTTAACTTTTCTACAGCTTTTCCGCGAGGTTGATCGAATAGGCGTGACAGGGAAAATTTCCCATGATGCACGCGCGCACGGCGGTGGGAGAATTCCAGAAAACCGGCCAGCCCATTGCGTCGCCCAAAGCCGGATTCCCCAGACCCGCCAAAGCCAAGGGCCTGAAACCCAGCAAATTCAACGGTGCGCCCAGCGATGATGGCGCTGCCCCGCGCCGTAGCAGCGATCTGCTTTTCTTCCTCAGACGTTGCTCCAAACAGATAGATGGCCAGCGGCGAGGGGCGTTCTGCAACCCAAGCGAGTGCTGTCTTGAGAGATTCTTCTTCGCGCAGAAGTAGTATTGGGCCGAAGATTTCCTCATGGCAGATCGCCGCATCCGACGGGGCCTCTGCCAGGCGCAGCGCCATGCGGCGCCCCGGGCCGTCCTCAGCCAATGGGGTCAAGGATGCACCCGCCATCAGCCTTTGCAACCGCGCGATCTGGGCGGCATTGATCACACCCGTATCGGGCAGGCCGATGCCGGTAGCCTTGCAGGCCGCCATGAAGGCTTCCCTTTTGTGGCCAACCAGCAGCACCGTATCCGGCGCCACACAGGTCTGCCCCGCATTGAAGGCCTTGCCCGCCAGAATATCGCGCGCGGCGCGTTTTAGGTCCGCGCCCGGCAACACCAGCACCGGGCATTTGCCGCCCAGTTCCAGCGTGACTGGCGTGAGGTTCGGCGCGGCGGCGGCCATGATCTTCCGCCCAGTCGCGGTACTGCCGGTGAAGACCAGATGATCCCAGGGCTGCGCCGCGAAATCCGCGCCGATGTCAGCGCCGCCTTGCACGCAAAGCGCAATATTATCGCCCCAGGCTTCGCGCAGGATATCGGCAATCAGCGCGGCGGTGCGCGGCAGCGCTTCCGATGGTTTCACGCACACACGATTGCCGGCGGCAATGGCATCAATCGCCGGCAGCAGTGCCAATTGCACCGGGTAATTCCACGGCGCCATGATGCCGACCACGCCTTTCGGGACGAATTCTTCCCGCGCGCGCGCCGGCCAGAAGGGATAGGGGACCGTCACGCGGCGCGGGCGCATCCAATGCCACAAATTGCGCCGCGCATAACGCGCCATATCCGCAACCAGCAGCACATCCGCGAGCAGGGTTTCAATCGGTGCGCGGCCTTCATATTCGGCATCGAGCACCGCCATGATTTCATGCGAGCGCGCCATCACGGTACGCGCCAGCGCTGCCAATAGCACGCGACGTTGCTTGAGATTGGGCGCGCCATCACGCGCTTCAGCGGCGCGCAAGGCGGCAAGGGCTTCAGCGGGGGTCATGTGGGCACAGCCTTCGCGGCGGCTTCGCCAGAAAGCACCGCAGCTTCAATGGTGGCGGGCAGGCGCGGCCAGGTCCAATCCCCGGCCAGCACCAGATTGCGATGCACCTGTCGCGGTGGTTGTGGCGGCATGCCGACCGCATGGCGCGGCGTGGCGCGGCGTTCCTTCACGGCGCGCATCGCGGGCGGCGCTTCTGGCCAATCCCCCTGGAGGCTGAAAGCCTTGGCAGCAGCACGAATTTCCGCCCAAGCACGCGGCGCAAGATCAGGCGCCTGTTCTTCCACCTCCGCATCTGCTGCGCTGACGGTGACACTCACGCCACCTGGCCGCACCAGCACCCATTGCGTGAGGCCGCCCAGCACGCCAATGAAGCGCACCGGCCCCGCCGTTTCATGCGCGAAATGCAGATTGAGAATCGGCGCATGGCGTTCCGGCACGCGGAGTTTTGGGATCAGCCGCGCCACCTCCCAAGGCGGCAGCGCCAGCACAATGGCATCACGCCCTTCCAGCGCGATGCTGTCATCACCAAAATGCAGCGCAATGATGCGCCCTTCCGCTTCTGTCATGGCGCGGAGCCTGGCACCGAAGCGAATAGTGGCGCCCGCCTGTTCCAGAGCGCGCAAGGCAGGGTTGATGAGGTCTGGCCCCAGCCCTTCGCGCGCCACGAGCAACGCACCAGCAGCGGGCCGCCCCAGCCGGCGCAGCACCACGCCAAGCCGCGCGGAAGATGCCTCATGCCCCGGCGTATTCAGCGCTGCCACGGTGAGCGGTTCGATCAGCGCACGATACAACACGGGATGCGCGGCCATGGCTTCCGCGACAGGCCTATCCCCAATCGGCAAGGCAAGGCGGAGCAGCGCGGCGATGGCGCCCGCACTCAAGCCCGGCGGGCGTTTGTAAGGGTCGCGCCAGGCGAGCGGGCTGGCAGCGATGCGCCTGGCGCTGCCATCAGCCAAATCGAAAACCGGTAGGCCTCCCGGTTCGGCCTCCACCCAGCCCTCGCGCGCGCCGATATCAGACAGAAAGCGCAAGGCGGCACGATTGGCGCCCATCAGCGCATGGGTGCCGTTATCCGTGCCATCGGGCAGAGCGCGACAGCGCCCGCCGGCGACAGGGGTCGCTTCATGCAGCATCACGCGGCGTCCGGATTGCGCCAGACGCAGCGCAGCCACGAGCCCCGCAACCCCGGCGCCAATCACATGGCAGGTAGCGTTCTGGTTCACGCGCGGCTGGGGCTTGCTTGCGGCATGGGCATGATCCCCATGGCATAGGCCGCCATGCGCAGCTTCTCACCACGCGTCAGGCGCGGGCGTGGCCGAGGTAGGCCGAAGCCGCGCGCCATCAGGCGTTCAAACAGGCGCTGATAGCCCCACATCATGATACGCGCCGGCAAAAGTGCGCGTTGATCCAGATGGCGTAGTTCCGCTGCCGCTTGCGCAAAACCTGCCTCGGCCTGCTGCGCCAAATGCGCCGCGGCGCGGGCGAAGCCTGGGCTTGCAATCAGCGTTGCGGCCGGTGCATCGGCCACGCCTTCCGCAGCCAGCAGATCAAGCGGCAGATAAACACGATCGCGCGTTGCATCCTCATCCAAATCGCGCAGGATATTCACCAATTGCAGCGTGCGTCCCAGAGCGAGGCCAAAATCGGCGGCTTCCGGCGCATCGAAAATCCGCACCGCCATGGCGCCGACACTGCCGGCGACGCGGCGGCAATAAAGGTTCAGCGCTTCGGTATCGGCGATGCGTAGGCTGGGTGTGGAATCGGTTTCCATCCCCGCGATCATCGCTTCGCATTCTTCGATTGGGAGCGCGAAGGTTGCGCGCGCCAGCGCCAATTCGCGCGACAGAGCACAATCCGGCGCAGTCAGCTTGCCGCGCCAATCGGCCAGGAAGCGGCGCTTTTCGGCTTCCGGCATTGCGCCATCAGCGATGTCATCCACCGCACGGCAAAAAGCATATACCGCCCAAAGCGCGCGACGCCTTTCGCCCTTCAGCGCCGACATGCCGCGCGCAAAGGAAGACCCCGCGCGCCCGACGCGCGCGCTGACCAAAGCCGCATCGCTTGGGCCTGTGCCGAGTGCCGCGCGAAAGCCATGCAGAAAATCAAGCCGCGATAACGCGACCCGCCCCAGCACCGGGTCCGCCGCCCGCAGCCGTGCCAGCAGCCGCCGCGCAAGTGCGATGGTGACTGCGCTTTCGCGCGCAAGACGCTTGGCCGAGAGCAACCGCGGCAGCGCAGCGGCGGCATCCAGCCTTTCCTCAACCCGATCCAGCGCAGAATCGAGAACGGCACGGCGCGCTTCGGTATTAGTGGGGTCGAAGAAACCTGCCTCACCACCCGCCAATGCCATCCAGGATTCCGGCAAATAAACGCGCCCAATATCGCGCCGATCCGGCACCAGATCCTGCACATGATTCAGGATTTGCAGCGCGGTGCAAAGCGCATCCGCCGCTGCGATGGCTTCAGGCTTCGCTTCATCATGCAGGCGCAGCAACATCCGTCCAACAGGATTGGCTGACCGCGCGCAGTAATCTTCCAAAGCCGCCCAATCGGTATAGCGAGTTTGCGTGGCATCCTGCCGAAAGGCGGAGAGCATCAACCGCGCCTCATCCGTGCCACTGCCCGCGCGATGCAGCCCGATGGCGGCGGGTTCATCAGTGGCAGGATCATCCAGCGCGGATTCAAGCGCGGCCAGGCGGTGCAGCTTTTCATCCGGGCTTAGCGCGGGATCATCGGCGATATCATCCGCAGTGCGCACAAAGCGATAAAAGCCTAGCACCTTCGGGCGGATCTCCGGCGCCAAAAGCCGGGACGCGACAGGGAAATTCTCAGACCCCGCGTCACGTGTTGGCGCGCGGGAAGCAGCGCTTTCAGCCTTCATGCCGCGCCACTGGCGGAATAGGCGCGGCCCTTCCAGCCGGCGGGGCGGCCAATCAGTACGCGCACCAGCGCAGTCCATTGAATGGCGAGGCCAACCAATACGGCCAAGGGATGCAGCGGCACCGTCCACCAAGCTTCACGCGTTCTGAAGGTAATAACGGCGCGCAACCCGAACACCAGCAGGATGGCAAGCCCCGCCTGCCATTCCGGCAGCAGAAAGAACGGCCAGATATGCGCGCCGGCCAAAAGCGTGGTCCAGATGGGCAGACCAACAGGTGTGGCCATGCCTTCATGCGCATTCTTGATGAAGCCATTCCAGCTTGAACGCAGCCCATCATACATGCGGCATTCCGCAAGTGTCACACCTTCCACCATTTCGGTACGGAAACCAGCGCCGCGTAGCTTGCGCGAAAGCTGCAAGCCGTCATGCAGCAGCGTGCGAATGGCGCCATGCCCACCAATAGATTCGTAAGCGCCACGCTCAAACAGAATCAATTGCCCGCAAGCGGCGCCAAGCTCCGCGCGTTCTGTCTCGGCCCGCCCGCCACCAGGCAGATAGCCGATCAGCAACAGATTGATCATAGGCACCGTGAGTGCTTCACCCAATGAGCCAATGATCTGACGCGGCACGCCTGTCACCATCGCCAGCGTCTGCCGCGCGGCATGGCCACACATCGCCGAAGCGGCTTCGCGCGCCAGCCGCACATCGGCATCAATGAACAGGAAATGCGTCCCCTGCGCCGCTTCCGCCAACCGCGCACAGGCATGCACCTTGCCGGTCCAGCCTTGCGGTAGTGGCGGGCAGGACAGCAAACGCACGCGCGCATCCCGCGCGGCATAGGCGCCGACAATCGCTGCCGTGCGATCGGTTGACCCATCATCCATCACCAGCACTTCAATCGCGACACCTTGTTGCGCCAACGCGGCATCCAGGCAGGCGGCGATATGCGCTTCTTCGTTCCGCGCCGGTATCAGAATAGAAACCAGCGCATCCTTGGGCGCCGGCCCGCGCGCTTTGGCCATGCGGCGCAGGTTATCAATCGCGAAACCCACAGGAAACAGCGCCAGGGCAAGCGCAATCCAGGGCAGGAATTCTGTCATGGCGCAGTCTCCGCGCGTTGTTCATGTCGGGGGTCGAAGCGTTCGCCGCGCAGCAGCGCCTTGGCGCGGCGCCAGGCTTGATAAATGCCGCCCATGCCTTCGCGCCCCTGCACCAGGGTCTGAAAGGCGGCAGGATCACGCGCGATGGCATCCGTGCTGAGCTTTTCCATCACGCCCGCCAAAGCGTCAGACAGCATTGCGCTGCGGGCTTCACGCGGCGCTTCCAGCAGCGTCGCAGCAGGGATCGGCGCGCCGAAAGCAGCCAGCATCTCCGCCTTACGCTCACTCCAGAAAGGATAATCCAGCGCGAGTGGCACAAACACCGCATCGGGGGCGATTTCCGGCAGGCGGATCATGCCAGGCGCAATCGGCACGGGCCTTTCGCGCGGGTCACTGAAACGCCCTGGCGCATTGATCCAGAGGATATGCGCAGGATCAGCCAGAACCTTTTCCACGACGCGCAAAAACGCCACGGAACCGCGTGCCGAGCCGGTTTCAATGCCAAATACGCCAAGCCGCGTCATGAAGCGATATTTCTCAATGGCCTTCGCATCCATCGGCGTAAAGAGCGGCCGATGCGGCAAAAGCCGACGATAGAGCAGCATGAAAGCAACCCCATCCCACCAGGAAGGGTGATTGGCGAAAATCACCACGGGCTTGCCCGCCGGCAATTCAGGCAAGCCCCAGCGCGCCACGCGCAGCGCGCGCATGTGTTTGCGGAAGAACCGCGTGAACATGAAATCGAAAAAATCCAGATGGCGCGCTGAACGCAGCGCCACCGGGTCAGGCACTTGTTTTGCCTGGCCTGTCGTCATTCCGCCGCGGCGGGAAGCTCGGCCTCTCGCCGGCCGGCCAATTCCGCTTCGGGCGACATGCCGCGCCCGCCAAGATCACGGTCCAAAGCATCAGCAGCGATCCAGCCGGACATCATCACCATGGGCATGCCAGGGCCGGGATGCGCGGCACCGCCGGCCAGATAAAGCCCCTTGATCGCCTTGCTGCGATTGCTCGGCTTAAAGGCGCCGGTGAAGGAACCGTGAGATGCCAGGCCATAAATCGCGCCATTCAACACCTTGTAGCGGTTATGGATATCCACTGGCGTCAATTGGCTTTCGCAGACAATGCGGCTTTCGATATCTTCCATGCCCGCCGTGCGCTTCAGCTTATCCAGGATTTTCTGGCGATAGGCCGGGAACATCTTCGACCAATCATGATGCGATCGCAGATAAGGCGTGTGCACCAGCACATAAAGCGCTTCGCCACCTTCCGGTGCCACCGAAGGATCAGTGCCCGAAGGCGCGGCCAGATAGGCCGTCGGGTCCGGCGCCGGTTCGCCCTTACGATAGATGGCATCAAATTCTTCTTCCGCATCACGGGAGAAGACGAAATCATGATGCGCCAAATGTTCGTAACGGCGATTGAGACCCAGATACAGCACCACACCAGAACAGGCGGGTTCATATTTCTTGGCATAGCGCTGAGACGCATTGCCCTTCACCAATTCAGTATAGGTGCGGATCGCATCCATGTTCGAAATCAGCGCATCACAGGCAATGCGTTCGCCATTCGCCGTGACACTGCGCACCGCGCCATTCACGATTTCAATATCCGTCACCTCGGCATTCGTGCGCAGATCAGCCCCAAGCGAGGCCGCGAGGTTTGCGAGGCCCTCAGCCGTGGCGCGCGTGCCGCCCACCGGATACCAAACACCTTCAGATGCCTGCATATCGCCAATGCTGCACAGCACCGCCGGCGCCAGATAAGGGCTGGACCCAACATATTGCGTGAAGTGATCCAGCATCTGCGCCAATTGCTCATTCGGCACATGGCCGCGAATGACTTTCGCCACCGTCTGGCCCATGCGCAGCGCCATCACATCCCGCAGCACATCCGGCTTGAAGTTGTCGCCAAGGTTCAGCGTGTCACCAATGCCTTCCACCGGCTTCCAGAAGAAGAATTTCTCGGAAACCTTGTGCAGATGGCGGGCCACGCGCTGGAAGCGTTCATACCCCGCGCCATTCGGCCCGCCGGGGGCGAATTCATCCATCAGCCGCGCCATATCCTGCACGTTTTCGATCAGATCAATCTGCTTGCTGCCATCAAAAAAGCAGCGCCATTGCGGATCAAGCCGGATCAGCGGCATTTCCTTTTGCTGATTGCGTCCCGCTTCGGCGAAGATACGGCGCAGCACGCGCGGCACGGTCAGGATGGTGGGGCCCATATCGAAGCGGAAATTGCCCCGCCCATCCGGCGATGGCAGGTTCAAAACCGCCGCCTTGCCGCCCAGCCAGGCATTACGCTCAAGGACCGTGACCTGATGCCCACGCGCCTGCGCGGTGGCGGCGGCTGCAAGCCCGCCTAAACCGCTGCCAATGACTACTACCTTGGCACCCATCGCGCCCTCTCCTTCTCACTCACCAGCCGAATGTTTGGTCGCATTTTCCGAGCCGCCAAGTGATCCCACTTGGCTTGAAAATGCTCCAGCGCTGGCACGCATATGGCGCGGGCTGCGCTCACTCCGCGTCATGCCCAAATCCTGCAACAATAAATCCGTGCTGATGCGCGCACCTTCGTAAATCACCGGTAGCCCACTGCCAGGATGCGTGCCGCCGCCCACCAGATACACGCCCCGCGCCTTACCGAAGCGATTGCGCGGGCGGAAATGCATCATCTGGCGCACATTATGCGCAAGATTGAAGGTCGCCCCATAGCCAACCGCATAATCATCCTGCCAGCCTTGCGGCGAGAGGATTTTCTCGTACCGAATGCGGCTTTCGATATCATGCAGGCCCAGCGCCTTCAGCCTATCCAAAGCAAGTCGCCGATAGCGCGGCGCTTCTGCTGCCCAATCAGCGCCGCCCAGCAAATTCGGCACCGGCACCAACATATAAAGCGTGGAATGCCCAGGCGGGGCCAGTGACGGATCAGTCCCTGCCGCCGCTTGCACATAAAGCGATGGATTTTGCGGAATAATGCCTGATTCGATTTGTGCGAGATTATTCTCGTAATCTTCGGCCAGCAGAACCGAGTGATGCGCCAGATCAAGTGGCCCTTCAATGCCAAGATAAAGCATGAAGGTGGAACAGGAATATCGCGCCTCGGCGATTTTCTTATCCGGCCATTGTGGGCGCTGTTCTTCTTCCATCAACCCCGGAATGGCATGGGCGAAATCCGCATTCACCACCACCGCATCCGCGGCATGCAACCGCCCGCCTGCTTCAACACCAACGGCGCGGCGGCCTTCAAAGACAATGCGATCAACCTTGGTGTTCAGGCGGATATCCACGCCGACACTCTCGGCCACCCGCGCCATGGCTTCAGACACCACACCGCAGCCGCCGCGCGGGTGAAACACGCCATGTTCATATTCCAGGAAGGACAGGATGGAGAACATGCTCGGGCAACGGAAGGGACTCATGCCGAGGTATTTGGACTGGAAGGAAAACGCCAAGCGGGTGCGCGGATCAGAGAAGTGTCTTTGCAATTCCTGATCCAGCGACAACCAGGGCCGCAGATGCTTGAGCCCATTCATCACTTCCGGCGCCAGATAGGTCATCACGCCATGGAAAGGCCGTTCCAGCACGGGGCGGAAGGCTTCCAGCTTCACGCGGTTTTCCGCCATGAAGCTGCGCACGCCTGGCGCATCGGCAGGGTTGATCTTGGCCACTTCCGCTTCCATGCGCGCCAGATCGGGCGACGCATCTATCGTGACGGGATTGGCACCTTCGAAGATCAGCCGATATTGCGGATCAAGGCGGATCAAATCCACCTCATCCTCAAGCCGCGCGCCACAGGCTTCGAAGATTTCCGCCAGGATGCGCGGATACAGGAAGAAGGTCGGCCCAATATCGAAGCGATAGCCGCCGGGCGCCGTGACGGTGCGCGTGCGCCCGCCAACCACGCCATCCTTTTCAAACACCGTGACCCGCACGCCGGATGAGGCCAGCAGCATGGCGGCCGCCAGCCCCCCGGGTCCGGCGCCGATCACGGCGACATGGCGGCGGGTTTGCGAAAGGGAGGGAGGTGAAGCGTTCATCCGGCGATCTGTCTTTACTTCTTAACGGTAGCAAATGTCCAAAGGCAATTACAAACCAAGCCGGCCAAGGGAGTCGAGCGACGTCAAGCCGCCATCGCCCCCTCAATTTCCGCGAAGCGCGCCCCAGCACGCGGGAGAAGCCGCCGCAGATAGAAATCCGCCACCGCCCCATAGGCCGCGCCATCTGCCGCAGCCGCCCGCGCGAGAAGAGCACCCCCCAGCACCCAGCCCACCGCATCCAAATAGGCAGTCGCCAGCGCTTGACCAGCCTCTTCATCGCGACCTTGTTCGGAAATTCCCGCTTCCGTGGTCCGGGCCAGCCCTTCAGCTGCGGCGCGCAGCCTGGCATCGGGGAG
>JADCEX010000335.1 GCA_020249825.1 Roseomonas sp. | reverse complement strand
CCAGCGGCCGAGCCCTCCCCCGAACAGAGGCCGGAAAATGTGGGCGAATTAGAGTTGCGCCAGGAATTGGCCAGGCGCGAACGTGAGGCTTTTGAAGCCGCCGCCGAACAAATCCGTGAAGCGGTACGTGCCGATCCTGCCCTTGCCGATCTCGGCCGCCAATTGCTGATTGAGCAAACGCCAGAAGGCATGCGCATCCAATTGGTGGATGCGGAACGCCAGCCAATGTTCGCGTTGGGTGGTGCCGCCCCCAATGATCGCGCGCGCGCCTTGCTGCAGCGCGTGGCGCAGGTGATCCAACGTCTGCCGAACCCGATCAGCATTGCGGGCCATACGGATGCCACACCCTTCCGCGGCGGGGGCGAACGGAGCAATTGGGACCTGTCCACCGAACGCGCCAATGTCACGCGGCGCCTGCTGATTGACTCAGGAGTTGCCGATAATCGTATCAGAAATCTGACAGGCCATGCGGAACGTGACCTGTTGATCCCAGAACAGCCAACCGCGGCTGCCAATCGCCGTGTTTCCATCACGCTGATCCGCCAGGCGCCGGAGACGCCACGCCCATGATTTCGATCGCCGGCTTTATCTTTCTCCTGGTCTGCGTCTTCGGCGGCTACATCGCCGCCGGCGGCAAGATGGACATCATCCTGCTGGCGCTGCCGTTTGAATTCGCCATCATCGGCGGCGCAGCCTTCGGCGCTTTGCTGATGGCGAACAGCCTCTCTGAGGTTAAGCATATCTTCGGTGGCCTCGGCAAAATCCTGAAGGGCGGCAAGTACAAGCGCAAGGACTATATGGAATTGCTGAGCCTGCTGTTCTGGCTGGTACGACTGGCGCAGACCAAGGGGCCGATGGCGATTGAACCCCATATCGAAAAGCCCGAGGAAAGCGCAGCCTTTCAGAAATTCCCGACTATCCTGAAGGATCGGCACACGGTTGCGATCATTTGCGATTACCTTCGCATGGTCGGCATGAATGCTGATGACCCGCATCAGATTGAAGATGTGATGGCGCGCGAATTGAAAAAAATGAAGGAAGAGGAATTGCACAGCGCCCATGCGTTGCAGCAGGTTGCTGATGCGCTGCCCGCGCTTGGGATCGTCGCCGCCGTGATGGGCGTGATCAAGACCATGGCATCCATTGACCAACCGCCGGCCATCCTCGGCAAAATGATTGGCAGCGCGCTTGTGGGTACCTTCCTTGGTGTCTTGCTCGCCTATGGTCTGGTCGGGCCTTTCGCTTCACGCCTCAAGGCCGTGATTGAGGAAGAGGCGAAGTATTATGAAGTGATCCGCGCCGTGCTGGTTGCGCATTTGCATGGCAATGCGCCGCAAGTGGCGGTGGAAACCGGGCGCAAGATGGTGCCGACGGACCTGATGCCAAGCTTCCAGGAAGTGGAAGAATCACTCCAGGAACTGAAGATCTGAAGCCAAGTCAGGCTCAGGCTTTTTTTGCGATCCTGCCGGTTCTGAGTTGCGGTGGTGCGGCGCCGCGTCCCCGCCCTGCCGGGTCACCCGGATCGGCATCGCTCGGGCCAAGCTGGCGCCCACCGCCACGCCCCCTGCCCGGCATATCGCCAGGGTCGGCGTCAGTCACACCACTGCCACCCCTTCCGCGCCCTGGCTCATCGCTCGGGTCCGCATCGGTTGCTTCAAGCGAGCGCCCACCGCGCGCTGCGCCGCGCCCATTGCCCGGTTCATCCCCTGGATCGGCATCGGTTTCGCCACTGCGTCGCGGCGGCGCGGGCGCTTGGTTCTTGCCCGGCAAATCAGGTTCTGCGGGCGCCGGCGCCTTCCGCCCCTGCGCCAAGGCGCTGCCTGCCGGCAGGGCCAGCCCAGTTCCAGCCAAGCGCAACACGAGCAGACGGCGCCGCAAGGGCGAATCGGGGGGCTGCGACACGAAGCTCTCCTTCCTCAGGCGCGGCTTATCTGGGGCTGCGTCCGGCTTGTTCCAATGCCGGGGCATCATAGCCCGATTCGGCGCCATGGATCAGGCATGCGGTATGCGCGGCTGACTGCGCCGTACCCTCGTTTCACCTATAGGCCCAAAGCATGAAGCCTTTCCTGATCCGCGACAGCCGGGCGGGCGATGTCCCGACCATCACCGCCCTTTATGCCCATTGGGTGACGCATGGGTTAGCCAGCTTTGAGATTGAACCGCCCGAAGACAGCGAAATGGCCCGCCGTCGGGACGCCGTGCTAGCGGCGGGCTTTCCCTATCTGGTGGCCGAGGCGCCGGAGGGTGTGCTCGGCTATGCCTATGCCAGCGCCTATCGCTCTCGCCCGGCCTATCGCTTTTCGGTCGAAAATTCGGTCTATGTCGCGCCGGGCGCGGGACGGCGCGGGGTTGGCTTGGCGCTGATGGAGGAAGTGATCACGCGCTGCACGGCGGCGGGGTTTCGGCAAATGATTGCGGTGATTGGCGATAGCGGCAATGCGGCGTCCATGGCGCTCCATCGCCGCGCAGGCTTCAGCCCGGCCGGGATCCTTAAGGCAGCAGGCTGGAAGCATGGGCGCTGGGTGGATAGCGTGCTGATGCAGCGCCCGCTTGGGGATGGCGCCGCCAAACCGCCAGAAACCATCTGAAAACAATAGGTTAAAAAATTTTGCCTCTCAGTCGCATTATTCGCTTGCCAATTTGTTCTTGTTTTGTTCTTATCCTGCGCATGAGCAGCACCCTTTACCAAGACCCCTCCCTCATCATCCCGCAACGCCCGGTACGTGTGCGCTTTCGGCCGCGCCGTGCAGGGTTTGAGGTAGTGCGCAGCGCCATGCGCGATTTCACGCTATTGCTGGCCCTCGCCTGGGGCGCGGCGGAAGTAGCACTTTGGCTGAGCGGGGGCTGAAGCCCCAAGCCTTGGCAGCTTCCTGGCCTGAAACCGTCTTTGGGCCAGAGTCATAAAACAAGCAGATCGCGTTCAGATGGAATCATCTGAACGGGTGAATATGCTCGAAAAACAACGAGCTAGAGCGAGTTGCGT
>JADCEX010000334.1 GCA_020249825.1 Roseomonas sp. | reverse complement strand
TCGAAGATCACGCGGTCCACCAGCGCATCACCGCGAATGGTCAGGTTCGCGCGCCCACGTGCCGGTTCCAGATAGCCATCATTGGTGGTGACGCGCAAGCCGTGGCGCAGATTGATCGGGTTGCAGGAAAGCCCTTCGCCTTCCGGCGCATTCAAATCGGGCTTCACGGGATAGCCCGCGAGGCGCGCGGCATCGCGCAGCGCGCAATCAACTGCGCCCCAGTTTTCTTCCGGCATGCGCCAAACCGGGATGGGGCCGCCCTGGCGCTTGCCGGGTACGCCGTAATTCGCATCATCTTCGATGGCGTCAAAAATCGGCATGACATCGGCGGCTGACCAACCCTCACACCCTGCCTCAGCCCAGGCATCGAAAGCGGCTGGCACGCCGCGGATGGCGATTTGCGCATTGACCGCGGAAGAACCACCAAGCGCCCTGCCGCGCCAATAGAATTTCGGTGCCTGCGCGCGGGTGCGGCGCGTCATCAGCCCAGGCCATTGCCAGGCGGCCTGATGCGCGGGGTCATGCATGAAGGGCACGATATTTGGGCTGCGTAAAGCAGCCGGCGCTTCCGCCGCGCGCCAATCACGCCCCGCTTCCAGGAGCAGAACGCGCCGATGCGAATCTTCCGAAAGCCGCGCGGCCAAGGTGGCCCCTGACGAACCTGCGCCGACCACGATCACATCATACATGGCTGCAAACTCCTGGCGTTATTGTTCAGCGGGCCATCAGCGCTTCGGCCCGCGCACGCTGTAGTGCCGGCAGATCCTCACGCGCCAGCAGCGCGGTCAGGGCATTGCGCGCCTCGGTTATTTTTCCAGTGCTGATCTGCAATTCAGCGAGATCCAGCACGGGTTCCGCCATGGCGGGCGCTAAACGCATGGCCTGCTGAAAGGCATTGGCTGCTTCCACCGTATTGCCGAGCTTCAGCCAAACACGCCCGAGCAAATGGCGCAGATCGGCACTATTCGGGTCCTGATCCAGCCCGCGCCGTGTCGCGAGCATCGCTTCGCGCGTCCGGTTCATCGCCAACAGCACATTGCCTTCATGCAAAAGCGCCCAGGGGTCGCGCGGTTGCACCGCGAGCGCCTTGCGGATTTCACCGAGTGCATCATCCAATCGCCCAGCCTGTGTGTAGACCTCCGCCAGGGCGACATGCACCCATACCGCGCGGGGGTCGAGTTGTTGCGCGCGGCGATAATCCTCAAGCGCTGCTTCCACGCGCCCCAGACGAAATTGCGCGACGCCGCGTAGATACCAGGCCGCGCCTTGATCAGGATTGGCGTTAATCATGATTTCAGCAACATCGAAGGCATCGCGCGCACGGCCTTCGCGCAAATAGCTCCGCCCCATCAGGCCGCGCGCAGTGGTTTCGGTGGCGGCATCGCCGCCCGCGCTGCGCAGCAGGGCACGCAGCTTGTCGCGCACAATGGCCTGATCCGGTTCATGCTGCGCCACATGCCAAGCGTAAAGCCTTGGCTGAATCACGCGCCAAATCTCCGGCGCCGCACGTGCCAGCAATTGATCCACCGCATCGGCCGGCACGCCATCAATATCGGCAATCAGCCCATGCCCCGCAAGCCGAAGACGGAGCTTCAACTGTTCCTTTTCCAACACAATCTCACCGGTGATGCGCCGGCTGGGCGTACCGAAAACGCTGCGCAGCAATGTCGCCAATGCGCGCAGCGAAAGCCCCGCGATTGGCACATTGAAATCCGGCTGATCGCCGGCCAATTCCAGGCGCTGCTGACCCAGCCTTTCAGCCGTGACGGTATTCTGCACCAGCACAACCTGATCAAGCAGGCGCAGCGCCACCACATCTGGCGAAAGCCCCGCTTCCGCCAGCCGGACCGGGACCTGGATGGGCGCGATTTCAATATCCTGCCGCCGCATTTCGCGCAGCAACAACAGCACAAAGGCCGCCGCCAATAACAAAGGCACCACGCGAAAGACAAAGCTGTAAAGCCCATCCCACAGCGCCACCACAAAGCCGATCAGCCCTTCCTTGCGTGGGGGCGAGGCTTCGTCGCTCATGGCCTGTTCAGGAAATCCATGATGGCGGCGATCTGATCAGCCGCCATCAGCGCTGGTGCATGGCCGGCATCGGCAATTTCATGCAGCCGCGCATCTGGCTTGCGCGCCATCTCGGCCGCGATAGTAGCGGGCAGGATATCGCTGGTGACACCGCGCAAAATCAGCACGGGAATGGCGATGGCGGTCCAAAATGGCGAAAGATCAATATCGGCGGTATCGCCCGCGCTGAAGGCCTGCGTGATGGCAGGATCATAATGCAGCTTGAGCGCGCCATGCGCATCGCGCCTGGCAGAGGTTTCGGCCAAATGGCGCCATTCAGCATCGCCAAGCTTGCCGAAGGGCGCATGCACATCGCGCAAATATGCTTCAAGCGCGGTGATATCGGCAAAGGCGGGGGTGGGGCGATTGATGTAGTCGCGAATGCGCTGAACGGCGGCAGCAGGGATGACAGCGCCGATATCATTCAGCACCATGCGGCGGATCACATTGCCCGGCGTGGCGGCAATGCCCATGCCGCAAATGCCACCCAAGGACGTACCCACCCAATCCACCGGGCCATCCATGCGCGCCAGCAAATGCGCCAAAGCCTGCGAATAGATGGGCGGTTGATAGAGCGCAGGATTGGGCAACCAATCAGATGCCCCGCGCCCCGGCAGATCAGGGCAAAAAACCCGACGCCCTGAAGCGGCGAGCGCGCGCGCCAGCGCATCAAAATCCCGGCCCGAACGCGTGAGCCCATGCACGCAAACGACCGGGGCACCAGTCACCGGCCCCCATTCCAACCAACGCAGCGTGAAGAAGCCCGCCGGCGAAAGCCAGCGGAGTGCTCCGGCACGTGCCTCGGCCGGAAGCGGCGTCACACGATACCCTTTTCCTTGAGCGTGGCGATATCGGCAGCGCTCATCTTCAGCACGGAAGTCAGCACATCCTGCGTGTGCTCACCCAAAACGGGTGGCGCGCTGCGATAGCTTGGCGGGGTCGCGGAAAGTTTCACGGGATTGGCAATCACCTTCACCGTCTCACCACTGCCATGCGCCATTTCCACCACCATCTCCCGCGCTTGCACATGGGGATCGGCGAAAACCTGTTCCAGCGTATTGATCGGCCCACAGCCGATCTTGAGTGCTTCCAAAGCCTCAATCCATTCCGCCGTGGTTTTGGATTTCATCACGGGCGTCAGTGTATCCGTCACCAATTGGCGGTTTTGCACGCGGCTGGGATTGGTGG
>JADCEX010000333.1 GCA_020249825.1 Roseomonas sp. | reverse complement strand
AGCACCGTGCCACCCGTGCTGCGTTCGAGCCCCGCCACGATGCGCAGCAAGGTTGATTTGCCGCAGCCGGAAGCGCCGACCATTACAATCATCTCCCCATCCTGCACGGCAAGATCAATGCCATGCAGCACGCGCCCCGCGCCGAAGCTTTTGACAATGCCGGAAAGCTTGAGTTCAGCCATGGGGGTTTCTCATTTCTCGGTCTCGACCAAGCCTTTGACGAACCAGCGCTGCATCAGGATCACAATGGCAACGGGCGGCAGCAAAGCGAGCACCGTGGTCGCCATGACCAAATGCCATTCCGTATCCCCCTGGGAGCCCAGCATTTTTACAATGCCTATCATGATGGTTTCCACATCGGTGGAGGTCGTCACCAGCAGCGGCCAAAGATATTGGTTCCAGCCATAGACGAATAGAATAACGAAAAGTGCCGCGATATTCG
Organism: Roseomonas sp.; assembly: GCA_020249825.1. Lineage (GTDB taxonomy): Bacteria > Pseudomonadota > Alphaproteobacteria > Acetobacterales > Acetobacteraceae > Neoroseomonas. Next base: position 11,955 of record JADCEX010000333.1, on the reverse strand, counting down.
TGGCGGATAGCGGCAGCACCACATCCTTGAAGAACCGGATCGGGCCGGCGCCATCCATCTTGGCGGCTTCCACCAATTCATCCGGGATGGTCAGGAAGAATTGGCGGAACAGCAGCGTGGCCGTCGCGGAAGCGATCAGCGGCACAATCAGCCCGGCATAGGTATTCACCAGACCAAGATCGGATACCACCTGAAAGGTCGGGAAGATGCGCACCTCAACCGGCAGCATGAGCGTGATGAAAATCGCCCAGAAGAACAACATGCGGCCAGGGAAGGAAAAGAAGGCGACCGCATAGGCAGAGATGACGGAAATCACGATTTTACCGAAGGTGATCAGCAGCGCCATAATCGCGCTATTGAACATCATGGTCGAAACCGGCACGCCGGCGCGCTGCTTGTTCCCCTGGTTCCAGACCGCGCCGTAATTCGCGGCAGCTTCCGCGCCGGGCAAAAGCGGCACATCGCCGCGGCCGATAGTGCCGGCATCATGGGTGGAACCCATCAGCACAATCCAGATGGGCAGCGCGAAAAGCAGCACGCCAAGCACCAGAATGATATGCGTGAGCATATCCGCCCGGGGATTACTGCCGGCCATGCCCATGGGGGCGGCGATGCTGTTGCGTGGCTCGGCCATCAGTAGTGAACCTTGCGTTCGATGAAGCGGAATTGCACGAGTGTGAGTGCCATCACCGCAATCATCAGCACCACGGATTGCGCGGAGGAGGAGCCGAGATCCAGATTGACCCGCCCATCAATATAGGCGCGGTAGATCAGGGTTTGCGTGGCATTGCCCGGCCCGCCCTTGGTCAGCGCATCAATAATGCCGAAAGTGTCGAAGAAGGCGTAGGTAATGTTGATCACCAGCAGGAAGAAGGTGGTGGGTGACAGCAGCGGAAAGATCACCGTGCGGAAGCGATGCAGGGGCGAAGCGCCATCAATGGCGGCGGCTTCCAGCACGCTGCGCGGGATGGATTGCAGCCCGGCCAGGAAGAACAGGAAGTTGTAGGAAACCTGCTTCCAGGCCGCAGCCAGCACCACCACCAGCATGGCCTGATTGCCATTCAGCGTATAATTCCAGGCAACGCCTGCGGCTTTCAACGCGCGGCCAATCAGCCCGATATCCGGGTGGAACAGGAAAATATAAAGAATGGCGGCTATGGCCGGCGCCACCGCATAGGGCCAAATCAGCAGCGTGCGATAGCCATCCTTGCCACGAATATGCCGATCCGCCAGCACCGCGAGGCCAAGCGCCAAACCCATGGCAAGCACGGTAACGGCAACTGAGAAGATCAGCGTATTGATGATGACCTGAAGGTAAAGCGGGTCCGCAAAAAGATCGGTGAAATTCTCAAACCAGACGAATTGCTTGGAAATGCCAAAGGCATCCTGGCGAATGAAGGAATACCAAATGGCTTCCCCCGCGGGCCAGAAGAAGAAGACAAAGGTAATGGCAAGCTGCGGTGCCAGCAGCAGATAGGGCAGCAACTTATTGTTGAAAATCGCCTTGCGCTGCATGGGGCCTCAACCAAAAAGATGGGGCCGCCGTGAAGGCGGCCCCGATACGCGATTAACGGCGATTGGCACGTTCAAAATTACGCAGCACCACATTCGCGCGGCGATTGGCATTGGCTAGCAGCGTTTCAGTATTCTGCTGCCCTTGGAAGCCACGCTCCAGCTCTTCCTGGATGATGTTGCGGATTTCCACAAAGCCGCCCAGGCGGAAGCCCTGGCTATTTGGTGTGGGTTCCGCACGCGACAATTGGATAATGGCGGCGTCCGTACCCGGGTTCTGGGTATAGAAGCCCTCAGCCCGCGAAGCCTCATAAGCTGCCAGCGTCAGCGGTACATAGCCAGTGACATGGTGCCACCACTTGTCTTGCTCAACATCTGAAATGAAGCGGTAGAATTCCGCCACACCGCGATATTCTTCCGCCGTGCGGTTGCGCGCGGTCAGCGTCCAAAGGCTGGCGCCGCCAATCACGCCATTGCGCGGGGATTGCAGCACATCCGCATGATAGGGCAGCATCACGGAAGCCCAGCGGAACTTGGCTTCGCGCTGCACCTGTGCCCGACCGGCCGAGGAATTGAAGGACATGGCGGCCTTGCCGGCAGGGAAGCTCGCGAAGCCATCGGCATCGCGCCCGCCATAGACGAACAGCCCTTCACGCTGCATTTCCAGCAACATATTGGTGTGCTTGGTGAAAATTGGCGCGCCAAGGTTCATTTCCGCATCCAGGCCTTCAAAGCCATTGGCCTTGGTGGCAAGGCCCACATCATGCATGGATGACATTTGTTCAAACATCACCCAGGTCGGCCACGCGGTGCTGATCGGAATTTCCGCGGCATTCGTCGCCTTGATGCGCTGCGCGGCGGCGCGGATTTGCGCCCAGGTTTTCGGCAGATCGGTGGTGGAAAGCCCGGCCTTTTCGAAAGCCTCCAGATTGATCCACATGACCGCCGAGGATGAGTTATGCGGCATGGAAACCAGGCGGCCTTGCGTATCCGAATAATAGCCGCGCACACCGGCCAGATAGCGCTTCGGGTCCAGCGTAATGCCCACTTCGCCGAGTAATTCATGGGTCGGGCGAATCGCAGGGCCAGCAGCCATCATGGTGGCGGTGCCAACTTCAAACACCTGCGCGATATGCGGCGGCGTGCCGGCGCGCCAGGCGGCGATGGCGCCTGTCATGACTTCCACGTAGGAGCCACGGAAATTGGCATTCACGCGAAAGCGCGATTGGCTTTCATTGAAGCGCGTGACCTGTTCGGCAACGCGCTCACCCAGCGCGCCGCCCAGCCCGTACCAGAACTGGATTTCGGTGCGGCCCTGGGCACGAACCGATGGTGCAATGAAGGGGGCCGCAAGCAGCCCCGATGTTCCCAGCAGAATGTGACGACGATTCATGTTCTCGCTCCCTCGATGTTGGCGATCGTTGCCCGATACTGAGCCTCTATTACAGGTAAAAGACGGTTTCGCGAAGCTTGTGTTTCGGGCCGCTACACTTTTTCCCGATGTCGGCGGCGCGCTTTGCCAGAAAATCTAAGCGCAAACGACCTGGACCCGTTCAGTTATGTCCCAGCTGTGCCGAATTATGCAGGCTTTTGTATTCATTTCCGGGCTGACGGCATGAGCGAAGGAGGCGCGCTGCGGCCATCTCGCCTCCCAAACATGCGGTTCTGCCGGATCCGGAGACCAACCAACCCGGCCAAAGGTGCCTTGACGGTGAAAAACGTTTGGAATTACCATTTTTGGCTTTGTCTAAGGCATATGTGCGTTTTTTGGTTTCGGCGGAAAACGGTGGAGGGCTTGGTTCAATGGTGCTCGCTGTTTGGCGTTCCTTGCAAATTGTCTTAACCGTAGCACTTGCTGAGCTGCAGTTTTTTCCTCTAACAGCCGCCGCGCAGCCGTCGCAACGTCCCGCCTACATCAGTGCCGATGCCGGTCCCGCGACACAGGCTTTCGGTGCTGCCATGGCTCAGCGCATCTTTTCTGATGAATTCCGTAGCACTCGGGCCACTGCCGTGCTCTCCTCCGCTCGGGAAATTCCTGGTTTTAATTGCCCCGCTGATCCTGTGGTCTCACTTGAGTTAGTGGTTCCATATCCTGTGAGACCGGGCGCGATATCCTGGCTTGAACGCTGGCGTATACGTTGCGATGTGCCGGTCCGAAGGAACTTTATTGCTGTACTAGAAAACAATTATTTACGTATCGGACAGCTCCTGCCTGGCGCTTCCCTTGCAGACCCGGCCCTACAGCGTGATACGCTGCCGGGCGTCATTTCCGCAGCCGTGGCAGGGCGCCCAAGCGGTTGTAGCGCGCCCGGACGGGTTATAAACATGGAAGTGAACAAAATGCCGGAAAGAACCGGGGGACCATGGACCGAGGTTTGGACCGTTATGCAATGCGAAGCGAAACTGCCTTTAACCGTGACTTTCACCCCCGCACCGACGGGCGGCGTTACTTGGGCCGTTGGCCCGGCTAGGAGGCCATAATTCGGGCCAGCCTATCCCGTGCCTCGGCATCGAAGCGCAGCCCAAGCTTGCTGCGGCGCCAAAGCACATCTTCTGCCGATTCGGCCCATTCCTCCCTCCGCAGATAATCCAGCTCCGCCGCGTGCAAATCAGCGCCAATCGGCGGGCCGGGGTCCTGGCCAGGGGTGAAAATCCGCCAGGCGCGGGTGCCATAGGCGCGGAGCAACCGGGCGCAGAGCGCCCCCGGCAGCTGCGGGAATTCGCGCTGGAACCCGGCCAGCAGGGCCGCGAATCCATCCGGGGCGAAATCCCCGCCGGGGAGCGGCGCGCGGGCAGTCCAGCCCGCCTTTTGGGGCCGCAGGCGCAGTTCCGCCAGCGCCGCTTCCGCCAGTTTGCGGTAGGTGGTGATCTTGCCGCCGAAAATCGTCAGCAGCGGCGCCTGGGCCGCCGTCGCATCCAGCTTCAGCACGTAATCGCGCGTGGCTTCCTGCGCCTTGCTGGCGCCATCATCATAAAGCGGGCGCAGGCCCGAATAGGTCCAGACAATATCTTCCCGCCTGACGGGCGCGCGGAAATAGCCCGATGCGGCGGCGCAGAGATAGCTGATCTCAGATTCTGAAATGCGCGGCGCTTCGTTGGGATCAGCGTGATCCTCATCGGTAGTGCCAATCAGGGTGAAGTTTTGCTCATAAGGAATGGCAAAAATGATGCGGCCATCGGCATTCTGGAAAATATAGGCGCGGTCGTGATCATAAAGCCGCGGCAGCACGATGTGGCTACCCTTCACCAGCCTGAGCCGTGCCGGCTGATTGCTGCCCATCACCAGCCCCTGCACCACGCCCACAAAGGGGCCAGCGGCATTGACCAAGGCGCGGGCGTGAAATTCGGCCTGCCCATCGCGGCCCTCAGCGGTGATGTGCCACAGCGCGCCGTCGCGCCGCGCGGCAGTCACCGCCATGCGCGGATGAATGGCCGCACCACGTTCCGCCGCATCCTTGGCATTCAGCAGCACCAGGCGCGAATCCTCCACCCAGCAATCGGAATATTCAAAGCCGATGCGATGCCCAGGGCTGAGCGGCGCGCCCAACGGAGAGCTTGTCAAATCAACGCGCATGGTTGGTGGCAGCGTCTTCCGCCCGCCCAGATGATCATACAAAAATAACCCAAGCCGCAGCAGCCAGGCGGGCCTGAGGCCCTGATGATGCGGCAGCACAAAGCGCAATGGCCAGATGATATGTGGTGCGATGCCCAGCAGGATTTCGCGTTCAATCAGCGCTTCCCGCACCAGGCGAAATTCGTAATGTTCCAGATAGCGCAAGCCACCATGGATCAGCTTGGTGGAATTGGCCGAAGTGCCGCCGCCCAGATCGCCCTTTTCGAACAGCACAACGGAAAGCCCACGGCCTGCGGCATCACGCGCAATGCCGGCACCATTGATGCCGCCACCAATGACAGCAAGGTCGTAGGGTTCAGCCGGAGATGATGATACGCGCAAGCTCATCCGGCGTCGTCAGCATGGGGTAATGGCCGGTGTCAATCACATGCCAGCTGGCGCCAAGCTTTTCGGCGCAGCGGCGCTGATGCGCCTCGCCGGGGTTTTGCGCTTGCGGGCAATAAATCACCGTCGCCTTCCAGCTTTGCTGCCAGAAGCTTGGCAATTTCACCGGCTGGGTGAAGGTGTTGATCGGGTGCAGCGTCATGCGATCCGCCGCCCATTCGGCCAAACCCCTTTCCATGCCAAGGAATAGCCGGTTCAGCGCATCCTCTCGGCCCGGGCCAAGCGCGATATCCGTATTGATGGCGGCGGGACGGGTGACGATGTCCCTGATCTTCTCGCCATCCATCAGCGCCAGCGCATCGGCGAAAACCAGGCGCCCAATGCGTTCACGCGCGCGTTCTGCCGCCGCCGCCATCACCATGCCGCCAGCCGAGGTGCCCACCAGCACCGCATCGCGCAAATCATGGTAGTAAAGATATTCGGCGATTTCCTGGCCATGGCTTTCGGTATCAATGCCTGCACGCATCTGCGCTTGGCGTTCCGCGCAGCCATCCAGCGTTGGCGCATGCACATCATGCCCGGCTGAGCGCAGCCGTTCGGCGACAAAGCGCCAAATCCAACCGCCCTGATAGGCCCCGTGAATCAGAACAATGCTGGCCATGGCCCGCCTCTCCCGCGTTATTGGCGTGATCATGAAGCCCTCTTGCCCGCGCGCCAAGCCCCGCGAACGGGGGTGGCAGAAGGCGCAAGCCGGGCTAGGCTTCAGCAGATATGAAGAAAAGGGGTTTTCCGATGCTGCGTCGTTCCCTTCTGACCGCTGCTGCGCTTGGCTTGGCGGCCACGGCGTTTGCCCAGGCGCGGCCGCTTCGCATGATCATCCCCGTGGGCGTTGGTGGCGTGACCGATGTGGTGGGACGCATTTTGGCGGATGCCTTGCAAACCCAGCTTGGCCGCCCGGTGGTGCCAGAAAACATCGCGGGCGCGGGCAGCACCGTGGGTGCGGCGGCGTTTCATCGCCTGCCCGCCGATGGCAATACGATTTTCATTGGCACGAATAACCACCCGGTGATGCGGGCGATTTACCCGAACTTCCCCCATGACCCCGTGACGGATTTCATTCCGCTTGCGCTGGTGGGGCGGCAGCCCTTTGTGCTGGCGGTGCATCCGGATGTGCCGGCGCGGGATGTGGCATCTTTGCTCGCTTGGCTTTCGCAAAAGAAGGAGGAAGCGAATTACGGCGCCACCAATCCCGGCGCCACGAATCATCTGGCGGGAGAATTGTTCCGCCAGCTTTCCGGTACCAACTTTACCATCGTGCCCTATCGCACCGCGGCCAATGCGGTGCAGGATTTGCTCGCGGGGCGGATGAACCTGACCATTGATAGCCCAACCCTGCTGATGCCGCTGATGCGCGATGGGCGCGTGCGGGGCTTGGCCGTGAGTTCCGCCACACCATCGGACCTTGTGCCTGGGCTGCCGGCGCTCGCGCAGGTGGGTGTGCCTGGCTATGAAGTCACGGCTTGGCAGGTATTGTTTGCCAAGCCCGGCACACCGGAAGAAGCACTCGCTCCAATCCGAGAGGCAGCGTTGCGCGCGGTGGCGGACCCCGCCGTGAAGCAGCGCCTGGCAGCGGCGGGTGTGGAAACCTGGCCTGATCCTTCACCTGCCGCCGCAGCCGCGCATGTGCAGGCGGAAGTGACGCGCTGGGCGCCGATTGTCTCGCGCATGAATCTGGGGGGCTGAGCGATGGCTTATGAAGGCATTCGCGCGCGGCGCCCCTTGATCATGGGCCGACGCGGGGCGGTGGCGAGCAATCATCCCGTCGCGACCGCAGCGGGGATGGACATACTGCGCGTGGGCGGCAATGCAGCTGATGCGGCGGTTGCAATTGCGGTGACCTTGGGTGTGGTGGAACCGCATATGTCGGGGCTGGGCGGCGATGGTTTCTACCACGCCTGGAATGCGAAAACCGGCGCCAGTACCACCTATAACGGCACTGGCGCGGCACCGGCGGCGGCGACCATCACGCATTATCGCGCGGCGGGCGGCATTCCCGTGCATGGCGCGCTTTCCATCCAAACGCCCGGCATGGTGGCGGGGCTTGCGGCGCTGCATGGGGCAGAGGGCAGCAAGCCCTGGGGCGCGCTATTTGGCCCTGCGATTGAAGCAGCGCGGGATGGCTTCGCGGCCACCCATGCCTTGCGCCATTTCGCGGGTGAAAACCGCGCGCGGCTTTCCCCCGATCCGCTGAGTGCCGCGTTATTTCTGCCGGAGGGTAAGCCGCCGGCTTTGGGGAATTTGCTGGTGCAGCCTGCCTTGGCGGCAACGCTGCAACGCCTGGCCTCAGCTGGGCCTTCCGATTTCTATCGGGGAAGGCTGGCAGCCATGCTGGCCGCTGATCTGGAAAAGGCCGGCGCCCTGGTGCGCGCGGCTGACTTGGCGGGGGTGGCGCCGATCATCGCGCCGCCCATCGCCGTGCCCTATCGTGGTTTTGAACTGCGCCAGACGCCGCCCAATTCCATGGGCTTCGCCATGGCGCAGATGGCGCGCATCTTGGACCGCTTTGATCTGGCCGCGCTTGGCTGGGGCAGCGCGGCCTTGATTCATCTGATGGTGGAAGCGAAGAAACGCGCCTTCCTTGACCGGGAGGCTTATGCGGGCGCGGTGAACCCGCCGCTTGATATGCTGCTATCGCGCGAATGCGCCGGCGCGCATGCCGCCGCCATCACGGATCGTGCGGCGCATCTGCCGGTGCGCCCTGCACGAGAGTCCGACACCACCTATTTCTGCGTGGTCGATTCCGATGGCAATGCGGTTTCTGCGATTCAGTCCATCAATTCCAGCTTCGGTTCCGGCGTGACGGGCGCGCAAACCGGTATCCTATTCAATAACCGCATGAGCTATTGGCATTTGGATGAAGGCCACGCGAATGCACTGGCGCCCGGCAAGCGCGTGCGCCACACCATGAATGCGCCCATGCTGATGAAGGCGGGCAAGCCCTGGCTGATTTTCGGCACGCCTGGCGCGGATAATCAGGTGCAGGTGAATACGCAGGTGCTGGTGGCCTGCGCCGATTTCGGTATGGACCCGCAACAGGCGCTGGAGGCGCCGCGCTGGACATCCTCCCAACCCGGACAGGAAAGCAATTACCCCCATGGCGGGGAGGATTTGCTGACCATCGAAGCCGGTATGGGCGCCGAGGTGATCGCCGCACTTCAAGCGCGCGGGCATCGCGTGAAAACCGTGCCCGATCTGGAAGGGCCTTGCAGTGTGGAGGCCATTCGCGTGCTGGAAAACGGCGTGCGCATGGCGGCATCCGATCCCAGGCGGGATGGCTGGGCGGGGGCCTGGTAATGGCCCCCTTGCCGCGCCTGGCCCATCAAGCATTGAGACAGTTTCAATCCACCGTCGCGCCGGAAACCCGCACCACCTCAGCCCATTTGGTGATTTCGCTGCGGATGAAGGCCTCAAACGTCTCGGGGCTGGTGCCGCCGGCTGGCGTCAGCGCAGGCGGTGCGCCGCCAAGCTCCGCAATACGCGCCAGATACCCTGGGTCGCGCGTAATCGCATCAAGCTCGGCGCCCAGCCTTTCAATGATCGGGCGTGGCGTGCGGGCTGGCGCTTGCACGCCGAACCAGGCGGTCGCCTCAAAATCACGAATGCCGGCTTCGGCCAGGGTCGGCACATCCGGCAGCGCGGCAGAGCGTACATTGCTTGTCACCGCCAGCGCGCGCAGCCGACCATCGCGAATATGGCCGATGCAGCTTGGCATATTGTCGCAGCCGGCTTCCAGGCGCCCGGCCACCACTTCCACCAGCATCGGTCCTGCACCTCGGAACGGCACATGGGTGATATCCGTGCCGCTGCGCAGCTTGAACATTTCCATGGTCATATGCGGCGAACCACCCGAACCGCTGCTGCCGTAATTCAGCCGGCCCGGATTGGCCTTGGCGCCCGCGATCAGGTCACTCACGGTGCGATAGGGCGAATTGGCCGTCACGAAAATCACATTCGGCACCCGGATCACGAGGCCAACCGCGGCCAGATCCTCTGGCTTGGTCGTCATGCGCGCACCCCAGAGCGAGTAATTGATCGCGGCGGTGGAAATGGTGCACATCAGCAACGTATAGCCATCGGGCTCCGACCGCGCGACAACTTCAGCGCCGAGATTTCCCGTGGCCCCGGCACGGTTTTCGACAATCACGGGCTGGCCGATGCGCGCGGCCAGGCGCTCGGCCATGATGCGTCCGGAGATATCGGTGGTGCCGGCGGGCGGGAAGGGGATCACCAGCCGCACGGGGCGCGTCGGGAAGGCCTGGGCGCGGGCAATGCCAGGTGCGGCAAGGGCGCCGGCCATGCCGGCCAGGATAATGCGGCGGCCCAAAAGGGCGTTGTTCTTGGTCATGTTCTGCTCCTTCTATTCCACACGAATATCGGCTTGGCGCACCACATCGGCCCAGCGCGTCACTTCCGCGCGCATGAAGGCCGCGAAGCTTTCCGGGCTGGACCCGCCATCGGGGGTCAGCCGCGGCGGATCAGCGCCAAAGGCCGCGATGCGGGCGCGGAATTCCGCTTCCTTGCCAATCGCGTCCAATTCTGCACCCAGCCGAGCAATGATCGGGGCCGGTGTGGCGCCGGGCGCCAGCACGCCGAACCAGGCGGTCGCTTCAAAACCTGGCATGCCTTGCTCGGCAATCGTCGGCACATCCGGCAGCACGGCGCTCCGCTCTGCGCCCGTCACGCCAATGGCGCGGATTTTTCCATCACGAATGAAAGCAAGCGCCGATGGGATATTGTCCATGCCAAGCTCAATCCGTTCCGCGACCATTTCGGTCAGCATTGGGGCGGAACCGCGGAAGGGCACATGGGTGATCTGGATCCCCTGCGCCAGACGGATTTGCTCAATCACCACATGGGGGGAAGTGGCGATGCCGGCGGTGCCGTAATTCAGCCCACCGGGCTTGGCCCTTGCCTCCCGCGTCATGTCGGCAAGCGTGCGGATCGGCATGCGATTGGCCGCCATCAGCACATTGGGCACGCGGCACATCAGGCCGACGGCGGCCAAATCCTCTGGCTTGAAGGGCATGCGATTGCCGAAAACGGCAAAATTGATCGCCCCCGTGCCGATGGTGGTCAGCAGCAGCGTATGGCCATCCGGTTCCGACCGCGCGACGAATTCCCCGCCGACATTGCCCGAAGCGCCGGGGCGATTATCCACCACCACCTGTTGGCCGAGCCTTGCCGAAAGGCGCTCCGCCGTGACCCGCCCCACCAAATCCGTGGTGCCGGCGGGGGTGAAGGGGATGACCAGGCGAATGGGGCGGTTCGATAGCCCCTGCGCCAAGGCAGGCAGGGGAAGGGCGGCGCCGAGCGTTAGCGCGCCCAGGCTGCGGCGGGTGATCATGGTCTTTGCCTCCCGGAAGTTCGATTAAGCGCCAAAGTGGCCCGTGAACCCCGCCAGATCAACCCATTTCCGCCCCGGTTTTGGCTTCCCCGATTTGCACCCTATGATGCAGCCGGTTCAAAGGCGGCGGGGGCGATGGAGTTTTTGCGGCTTTACGGAAGGGTGCTCAGGCTGCTGGCCGCGGACCGCGCGGTCGCGATTGGGCTTGCCTTGGCGGCGCTTGCCATTGCCGGGCTGCAATTCCTGGAACCGGTGCTGTTCGGGCGGGTGATTGATCTGCTCGCGCGGTCAGACCGGATGCAGGAATCGGCCGTTTGGGCGGAAGCTTTGGCGCTGCTGATCATCTGGGGCGCGGTTGGGCTTTCGGCCATCGGCGCCAACGTCACCGTCGCACTTTTCGCGGACCGCATGGCGCATCGCAATCGCCTTAAAATCATGCATGATTACTTCCAGCATGTGCTGTCCCTGCCGCTATCCTTCCATGGGGATACGCAATCGGGCCGGCTGATGAAGATTATGCTTGTGGGCGCCGATAACCTCTTCGGGCTTTGGTTGTCCTTTTTCCGAGAGCATCTGACAACCTTCATCTCCGCCATTGTGCTTTTGCCACTGACCCTGATGCTCAATTGGCGGCTCGGGCTTTTGCTGATTGGCCTGGTGGTGATTTTCGGCAGCCTGGCCGCCTTTGTCATTCGCCGCACGGAAAGTGCGCAGCGCAAGGTGGAATCGCTGCATACGCAATTGGCCGGCAGCGCGCAGGATGCGCTTTCCAATGTGATGGTGGTGCAATCCTTCACGCGGCTTTCCAGTGAAGCGCGGCTCTTCAGCGATATCATCCGCCAGGTGATCGCGCATCAATTCCCGGTGCTGAATTGGTGGGCGGTAGTTTCCGTCATGACCTCAGCCGCTTCCACCATTTGCGTGATCATGATCTTCATGCTGGGCACCTGGCTGCATCTGCGTGGCCAGGCAACGGTGGGGGAGATCGTGTCCTTCATGGGCTTCGCCACCATGCTGATCGGCAAGCTTGAAGGCGCGGTGGGCTTTGCCTCCCGGCTTGTGCTGCTGATGCCTTCTCTGT
>JADCEX010000332.1 GCA_020249825.1 Roseomonas sp. | reverse complement strand
GGCACGCCGCAGGAACGGGGTGTGGGCAATATCTTCAACGCGACGCTACCGCCCGGCGCCGATGGCGCGGCGTTTCGCGCCGTGTGGGAGAAGTTGTTGCTGCCCGCTTTGGATGCCTTCGCGCCTGATCTGCTGATCATCTCAGCGGGGTTTGACGCGCATATGGCCGCTCCCTTGGCGCAGTTGCGGCTGACGGAGGCGGATTTCACCTGGATCACGGCAGAACTTTGCGCGGTTGCCGCGCGCCATGCTGCGGGGCGCGTGGTTTCAGTGCTGGAGGGCGGCTATGATCTTGATGCCCTTGGTTCCTCAGTGGCCGCCCATGTCCAGGCCTTGATGCTGAATTAGCCCTTGCAGAGCGCCGCCCAGCGCCCCCAAATCTCACATTACAAAACAAAGAGGTCCGCCATGCGCCGTCGTCATCTTCTCGCCGCCCTGCCCGCCGCGTCTTTAGCGCCACGCCTTGCCGCCGCGCAGGAATGGCCGCCCGGCCCGGTGCGCGCCATTGTGCCCTTCGCCCCCGGTTCGGCCACCGATACCGTCGCGCGCGTCTTTACCGAGAAAATGCGCGATACCCTCGGCCAGAATGTGGTGGTGGAAAACCGCGCCGGGGCCAATGGGCTGATCGGGGCAGAAGCCGTAGCCCGCGCCACGCCCGATGGCCTGACCGTGCTGATCGGCACCAATTCCACCAATGCCGCCGCAGGCGCCCTGTTCAAGCGCGTGCCCTTTGATGTGGACACCGCCTTTATCCCGGTCTCGACCCTTGGTTCCGTGCCGCTGCTTGTCGCGGTGCGGGCCGAATCGCGCTGGCAGAACCTGGCGGAATTGCTGGCCGAGGCGAAAGCCAAGCCCGAGGGCATTACCTATGCCTCCGCGTCTTCGTCCCAGCAGGTCTCGACCGAACTCATGGCCCATATGGCCGGCGCCAAAATGCTGCGTGTGCCCTATCGGTCCTCGCCGCTCGCGGTGCAGGATTTGCTCGCGGGGCGCGTTGATCTTTTTGTGGCGGATCAATTGGTTATCCTGCCGCAAGCGCGGGAAGGGAAGCTGCGCATCCTCGGCATTACCTCGCCCCAGCGTTCCGCCATGCTGCCGGAGATTCCAACGGTGGCCGAAGCCGGGAACCTGCCCGGCTATCAAATCACCGCCTGGTTCGGGCTTTTCGTGCCCGCCGGCACGCCGGCCATTGCGGTTTCCCGCCTGAATGCCGCCGTCCGCCGCGCCGGGGAACAGGCGGATTTGCGGGAAAGACTGTCATCCGGCTTCGGCATGGTGGTTTCAACCTCCACCCCCGAAGAGGCTGCGGCCTTTGTGAAGGCCGAGACGCAGCGTTGGACCTCAGCAATTCGCACCGCGGGCATCGAACCGGAATAGACATATCGACTTCTGTCAGGCTAGGCTGACAGTATGGCTCGTACACTCAATGATGCGGCGGTGGCCCCGCCGCCAGACATCGCCGCCCTTTCCTTCGAGCAAGCGCTCGCGGAGCTTGAGGGAATTGTGCGGGAATTGGAAAGCGGCAAGGGCGCCTTGGAAGCCTCCGTCACCGCGTATCAGCGCGGCGCGGCGCTGAAGCGCCATTGTGAGGCGAAGCTCGCGGAAGCGGAGCAGAAAATCCAAGCCATTGTAGATGGCCCGGCCGGGCCATCCTTGCGAGACGTGGAATAGCGCGCCGCATGTCCGCCGCTTCACCCGATCCCGCCAAGGCCCTTGCTACCGCGATGGCATCGGCGGCTGCCGAGATTGATCGCGCGCTTGATGCGCTAATCCCACCGCCGGAAGGCGATGAAGCGCGGCTGTTTGAAGCGATGCGCTATGCCAGCATGGGCGGCGGCAAAAGGCTGCGCGGTTTTCTGGTGCTGGAAGGCGCGGCGCAATTCGGCGTGGCACGCGAAGCGGCCTTGCGCGTGGCGGCGGCGATTGAAATGCTGCATGCCTATTCGCTGGTGCATGATGATCTGCCCTGCATGGATGATGATGATCTGCGCCGCGGCAAACCGACCCTGCATCGCGCCTTTGATGAAGCAACCGCCGTGTTGGCGGGCGATGCGCTGCAAACCCAGGCTTTTCTGGTGCTGAGCGAAGCTGACACCCACGCCGACCCCGCTGTGCGCGCCGAGCTTTGCCGCGCCTTGGCGCGCGCCGCCGGGGCGCGCGGCATGTGTGGCGGGCAAATGCTGGATATGCTGGCGGAAGAAGCCGGCAGGCCTTTGGAAGAAGCGGAAATCGGCCGGCTGCAATTGCTGAAGACCGGCAAGCTGATTGAATTTTCCGCCGAAGCCGGCGCCATTCTTGGCAAGGCGCCGATCCAGTTGCGCCATGCGCTCTCCGCCTATGGCCGCGATCTGGGCGCTGCCTTTCAGATTGCCGATGATGTGCTGGATGCGACCGCATCGGCTGAGGAAACCGGCAAGCGCACCGGCAAGGATGCGGATGCGGGCAAGGCCACCTTGGTCGGGCTCTTGGGACTTGAACGCGCTAGGCTGCAAGCGGAACGGCTTGCCGCCCAGGCGCAGGATCATCTGGATGCTTTCGGGGAAGCGGCGGCGCATTTGCGCGCGCTTGCGGATTATACCATCGCGCGGAGAAGCTGAATGAACCGTCCTGTCACGCCGCTGCTCGATCGCGTTTCGATCCCAAGCGATATGCGGAATTTCTCGGGCGAACAATTGAAGCGCCTGGCCGAAGAATTGCGCGCCGAGACGATTGATGCGGTGTCCGTCACCGGCGGGCATCTTGGCGCATCACTTGGCGTGGTTGAACTGACTGTCGCGGTGCATGCGATTTTCGATACGCCGCATGACCGGCTGATCTGGGATGTCGGGCATCAGGCCTATCCGCACAAGATCCTGACCGGGCGGCGCGACCGTATCCGCACGCTGCGTCAGGGTGGCGGGCTTTCCGGCTTCACCAAACGGAGTGAGAGCGAATACGACCCCTTCGGTGCCGCGCATTCCTCGACCAGCATTTCCGCCGGGCTTGGCATGGCGATTGGCAGCCAATTGCAGGGCAAGGATCGCCATGTGATCGCCGTGATCGGCGATGGCGCGATGAGTGCGGGCATGGCCTATGAAGCCATGAATAATGCCGGCGCATCCAAGGCCAATCTGATTGTCATTCTGAACGATAATGACATGTCCATCGCACCCCCCGTGGGCGCGATGAGTGCCTATCTGTCCAAGCTGATTTCATCCCGCCCCTTCCTGTCGCTGCGTGACATGATGGCGCGGCTGGCCAAGCGTTTTCCTGCTCCGTTGGAACGCGCGGCGCGGCGCGCCGATGAATATGCGCGCGGGCTGCTGACGGGCGGCACGCTGTTTGAAGAATTGGGTTTCTACTACGTCGGTCCCGTGGACGGGCATGATCTGGACCATTTGCTGCCCATTCTGCGCAATCTGCGTGATCGGGATCAGCAAGGCCCGATCCTGCTGCATGTGGTGACGCAAAAGGGCAAGGGTTATGCGCCGGCGGAATCCGCGCCCGACAAATATCACGGCGTGGTGAAATTCAATGTCGTCACCGGTGAACAGGCCAAGGCGCCGCCCGGCCCGCCTTCCTTCACCAAGGTCTTTGCCAATGCGCTGATCGCGGAAGCAGAAGCCGATGAACGCATTGTCGCCATCAATGCCGCCATGCCATCCGGCACCGGGCTTGATTCATTCGCCAAGAAATTCCCGCGCCGGAGTTTTGATGTCGGCATCGCCGAACAGCATGCGGTGACTTTTGCGGCGGGGCTTGCGACCGAGGGCCTCAAGCCCTTTTGTGCGATCTATTCCACCTTTTTGCAGCGCGCCTATGACCAGATCATGCATGATGTGGCGCTGCAATCCTTGCCGGTGCGCTTCGGCATGGACCGCGCCGGGCTGGTGGGTGCGGATGGCGCGACCCATGCTGGGTCTTTCGATATCGCCTATCTCGGCTGCCTGCCCAATATGGTGCTGATGGCCGCCGCTGATGAGGTGGAGCTGATGCATATGGTCGCCACCAGTGCTGCGATTGATGATCGGCCAAGCGGGCTACGCTATCCGCGCGGCGAGGGCTTTGGTCTGGAATTGCCCAAGCGCGGTTCGGTGCTGGAAATCGGCAAGGGCCGCGTGCTGCGCGAAGGAAGCGCGATTGCCATCCTGTCCTATGGCGCGCGCTTGCAGGAATGCCTGAAGGCGGCTGATGAATTGGCGACCCATGGGCTTTCCTGCACCGTCGCCGATGCGCGCTTCGCCAAGCCGCTTGATACCGCCCTGTTGGAGCGACTCGCGCGTGAGCATGAAGTGCTGATCACGATTGAAGAAGGCTCCATGCTCGGCTTCAGCGGCATTGTCATGCATCATCTGGCGACGCGCGGGCTGATGGATCGTGGGCTGAAAATCCGCCCCATGTGCCTGCCGGATACCTTCATTGATCATGATGCGCCGCGCAAGCAATATGATCAGGCGGGGCTCAATGCGCCGCATATCGTGGCGACGGCGCTGGCGGCACTTGGCAAGGCAGAAATGCACTTGCCCGCGCGGGCGTAACGCATCAACCGCGCCACATTCCCCCGCCATCCACATCCACCACCGTGCCATTCACGTAAACGCCGCGTGGGCTCGCCAGGAATACGGCAAGGTCAGCAATCTCGCTTGATTCGATCGGGCGGTTGAAGGGCAGGCCGGTGATGGTTTCCGCCCAGCGTTCCTCATCGCCGAATTTCAGCTTCGCATTGACGCGCGCCTGGGTGATCATGCGATCGGTCTTGGTGACAGCGGGATTGATGCCGACAACCTTCACGCCATTGGCCTGCGTCGCGGCACCCAAGGCTTGCGTGAAGGCAATCAAGGATG
Source organism: Roseomonas sp. (assembly GCA_020249825.1). GTDB lineage: Bacteria > Pseudomonadota > Alphaproteobacteria > Acetobacterales > Acetobacteraceae > Neoroseomonas. Next base: position 2,449 of record JADCEX010000332.1, on the reverse strand, counting down.
CATTGCCCGCGCCGCCGCAAATATAGCCGGCCTTGGGTGAACGCCCGGCCATGCCGATGATATTCACCACCGCGCCGGCCTTCCGCGCTTCCATCGCCGGCAGATAGAGCTGACACAGGTGTATGTAGCCAAACACCTTCAGGCTCCAGGCTTCCTGCCAGCGCTGGATGGAAATATCCTGCAAGCGCCCGGATGGAATTGCGCCGGCATTATTCACCAGCACATCAATATCCGGAAAAGCCGCGTGCAGCCTTTCGCGTTCCTCGACACGCGAAAGATCGGCGGCCAGGGTTTCAACGCGCACCTGTGCCAAAGCGCGCACCTTATCGGCGGCGGCGGAAAGCGCCGCCGCATCGCGCGCGGAAAGCACCACATCGCAGCCTTCCCGCGCGAAGGCTTCCGCGCAAGCAAGCCCAATGCCTTTTGATCCACCCGTGACAAGCACACGCTTGCCGGCAAGTTGCATATCCATCTTCACACCACCAATTCAATAAGGAAGGGGCCAGGGCGCGCGAAGCTTTGGCTCATGAGATCCGCGACCTGATCAAGCGTGGTTGCCTGCGCGGCTTCCACACCCATGCTTTCCGCCATCTTAACCCAGCCAATATCAGGATTGCCGAGGTCCATCATATCCATCGCGGTACGCCCCGGATTGGCGCCGACATTGCGGTATTCGCCAAGCAGGATGGCGTATTTACGATTGGAAATGATCACGGTTGTCACGGGCAGCTTTTCGCGTGCCTGAGTCCAAAGCGATTGCACCGTATACATGGCCGAACCATCGGCCTGCATATTGATCACGCGCCGGCCTCCGCCGCCAACGGCGGCACCCGTCGCCAAAGGCATGCCGCAGCCAATGGCGCCACCCGTGATCTGCAACCAATCATGCGGCGGCGCGTTATGGGTTTCGGGGAAGAAGCCGCGGCCATAGGAAACGCTCTCATCCGCAATGATCGCCCCTTCCGGCATCAGCGCGCCGAGTACGCGCGCGAGCCCTTCCGGTGTTGGTGCTCCGCGCACCACTTCCGGGCGCGGGCCGCGATCAGGGATGGCGATGGCGGGCGCGCCCAGTTCCTCGGCCAGCGCAGCCAAAGCCACTTCGGCATTATGTTCGTAGCGCGTCAGCACATGCACTTCGGCATTGGGCGGGTAATGCAGCGAAGGCTTGCCCGGATAGCCAAAAAAGCCGACCGGCGCCTTGGCATTCACCAGGATCAGATGCTCCACCCATTTCAGCGCATCCACCGCCTGGTCCACGTAATAGGGCACGCGTTCAAGCGCGATGCGCCCGCGCCCACGCTGGGTGCGACCATTGGACCCTTCCGCCATCAGCCGCGCGCCGGTTGCCTCAGCGATACGATAGGCGTGCAACTGCGCGCCCTCACGCAGGCTGGGGCCACCCAGCAGGATCAGCACATTCTTCTTCTCACGCAGGATGCGCGCGGCGTTGCGAATGGCATGCGGGTCGGCCTCAGGCACCGATGGCACCGGCAGGGCAGCCGCCACCACGCCACCATCATTCCAGGCGGTATCGGCGGGCAGGATCAGCGTCGCGATTTGGCCGGGCGAGGTGCGCGCCGCCTGCACGGCCACCGCCGCATCGGCGCCCACCTTGGTTGAATCGGTTGAAGTCCGCACCCAGGCGGAAACGCCGCGGGCAAAGCCTTCCGTATCGGCGGTCAGCGGCGCGTCATAGGGGCGGTGATAGGTGGCGTGATCACCCGTGATATTCACAATGCCAGACCGCGCCCGGCGCGCATTATGCAGATTGGCCAAGCCGTTAGCGAGGCCAGGCCCGCAATGGAGCAGCGTGCAGGCCGGCTTTTCCGCCATGCGCCAATAGCCATCCGCCATGCCGGTCACGACATTTTCCTGCAGGCCCAGCACGCAGCGCATGCCCGGAATCCGGTCCAAGGCGGCCACGAAATGCATTTCACTTGTGCCTGGATTGGAGAAACAAACATCAACCCCACTACCTATGAGTGTATGGACCAGGCTTTCCGCACCATTCATTGCCGACTCTCCACTTGGCGTTTCTGGGCGCAGCCTGCGCCGAGGGGCGGCTTCGGGCAAGATGGGGCACTTGTCATGCGGTAATTTCGCCGTAATTTGCCGCCAGAAACATCAAGGCGGTGCTGAGAAGCCGCTTCTGGGGGAGCTTTCCGGTCATGCCTCGTTTGGCCGTTGCCTTTTTTGCGTCGGGCTTTGCTGCGCTGCTGTGCCAGATCGTCTGGCAGCGGATGCTCGGCATTTTTGCCGGCTCTGACACGATTTCTGCAGCTCTTGTCGTGGGCGCCTTCCTGGCCGGGCTTGGCATTGGTTCGATCATTGGCGCCAAGATCGCCGATCGTATAACGCCGGCACGCGCGCTGATCGGCTTTGCGCTGGCTGAAATTGGCGTTGGCATTTTCGCCCTGCTGTCCAAGGCGTTCTTGTATGATTGGCTGGC
>JADCEX010000331.1 GCA_020249825.1 Roseomonas sp. | reverse complement strand
TGGCGCGTCGCCGGTTCGTCAAAGGTGCTGGCCACAACCTCACCACGCACAGTGCGGGCCATGTCGGTCACTTCCTCGGGCCGTTCGTCAATCAGCAGCACCATCAGGAAGACTTCGGGGTTATTCGCCGTGATGGATTTGGCGATATTCTGCAGCATCACGGTCTTACCCGTGCGCGGCGGCGCCACAATCAAGGCGCGCTGGCCCATCCCGATCGGCGATATCAAATCAATGACGCGATGCGTATTGTCCTTGGTTGGCCCTTTGGCAACGCTTTCAATCTCAGGATTTTCCATCTTGAGGCGACGGTTCGGATAAAGCGGCGTCAGGTTATCGAAATTGATCCGGTGCCGCAGGCTTTCCGGGTCTTCGAAATTGATCGCATTGACCTTGAGGAGGGAGAAATAACGCTCCCCATCCTTGGGCGCCCTGATCTGGCCTTCCACCGTATCGCCGGTGCGCAAGCCGAAGCGGCGCACCTGGGCGGGGGAGACATAGATGTCATCCGGCCCGGGCAGAAAATTCGCTTGCGGGCTGCGCAGATAGCCGAAACCATCGGCAAGGATTTCAAGCGTGCCTTCGCCAAAAATCGCCTGTTCATTATCCGCGAAGGTCTTCAGGATCGCGAACATCATATCCTGCTTGCGCAGCGATGACGCGTTTTCGATTTGCAATTCCTCAGCGAATGCGAGGAGGTCCGCGGGGCTTTTCGCCTTAAGTTCTGAAAGATGCATTTTGTGCCTTGGCGTTCCGTGAGGCTTGAGTAAGCGGGACCCGAACCGCGGCGTCGCACGCCCCAAGGGCGGCTTGACCGATGTTGCCGGATGCAAACCGCAGAAGGCGGCGCACCCATGAATGTCCCGTTAACGGGTAGAAGGGAAATGCGGCAGCGCCGATCAGGAATCGCCGGGGCCGCGAAAGGAAGGACTTCTTACTTATGGAGTCGTGGGCTCTCCGTCAACGGGTGGTCAGAAGGGCTTCACGATCACCATGATGACAATCAGGATCAGCAGCAGGGTTGGCACTTCATTGGCAATGCGCCAGCCCCTTTCGCTGCGGGTATTGCGGTCTTCGGCGAAAAGCCGCCGGGCGCGGGCCAGATCCATGTGAAAGGCAGTCATGCCCAAAAGCCCTAAAAGCTTGCCGTGCCACCAGCCGGCGCGCCAATCCACCACCCCCGGGGTGAGAATCAACAAAAGCCCAAAGACCCAGGCGGCAATCATCGCCGGGTTCATAATGGCGCGCAGCAGGCGCCGTTCCATGATCTTGAACAGCGCCACCTGCGCGGAACCAGGCGCCTGTTGCGTGTGATAGACGTAAAGCCGGGGCAGGTAGAAAAGCCCCGCCATCCAGGCGAAAACGCTGATCAAATGCAGCGCCTTGGTCCAGGCATAGAAGGGGGCGAGGCCCTCAATCACCATGATTTACTCATCCTTTCCAGCAGGGGCAGGAATCAACTGTGGATGCGGCCCATCTTCCAGCCACCAGCGCGCCAGCACCGCTTCCCGTACCCTGGCACGCACCACCTTGCCCTGCGCATTGCGCGGCAGTTCAGGCAGCGTGAGCCAGGCGCGCGGGCGCTTATGCTTGGCCAAATCCTCGGCCAGCGGCAGGGCGGCTTGCTCCCACCCCTCCGCCAGGCCTTCGGCCACCGCGATAATGACCTCCCCCCAATAATCGGAGGGCAGGCCCAAAACGCAAATCGCGCGGCCCTGCGCGGCGGGTTCCAAAGTGGTCTCAATCTCGGCGGGATGGACGCGATAGCCGCCGGTTTTCATGACATCCGACGCCCGACCCGCCAACCGCAGCCGCCCGCGCGCATCAATCGCGCCCAAATCCCCGGTGCGATGCCAGGCGCCGGCCGGCCGGGGCACGAAGCCACCCGGCCCGATCATGCCGATATTCATATGCCGGGCGCGCAGCCAGATATCGCCGGATGCGCCTGGGGGCAGGGGCGCGCCGGCCTCATCCCGAATGGCGATCTCGACCCCCGTCGCCGGCCAGCCGAGGTTCGCGCCTAGGCCATCCTCGGCTTCGTCCATCGCCGCCGCCACATCCGGGCCTTCCAGCACGGTGATGGGGTTGAAGCATTCGCTCATGCCGTAGGTCACGCGCACCACCGGGCCGAATTGCGCCGCGGCGCGGGCGTAAAGATCGCGCGTGAGCGTCTGCGTGCCGCAGAAAATGACTTTGAGCCCCGGCACGGCCTGCCCCGGAAACAGCGCCAGCAATTTGGCCAGCACTGTGGGTGGGGCGAAAATCGCCGAAAGCCGGGGCGCCGCCAGAACCGGTGCGATGCGTTCCGCCCGCACACCATCCTGCAAAACAACCTCGCCACCATGATCAAGCCAGGCATAGGTGATCAGCGCCGCGCCATGGGTGAAGGGTGTCATCAGCAGCACATGCTCCCCCGGTTCCGGCGTGAAGGGCAAAACGGCGCGTTGCAGGATATTGGCAAGGTATCGCCCGCCATGGCTGTGCAGAATAGCCTTGGGCTTGCCTGTGGTGCCAGAGGTGAAAATGATCCGCCCCCAGGCATCGGATGGCACTGGGGGCAGCGGCGCCCCGCTTTCATCCGGGGCAATGTCTTCCAGCGCGAGGGGTTCAAAGCCAAGCCCCGCCAGCCGCGCACATGATGCCTGCGGCGCGATAATCCGCTTGAAGCCGGTGAGCGTGGCGAACCAGCCAAGTTCCGTATCGGTGGAGCCCGTATTGCACGGCGTTTCCGCCACGCCGGCCATGGTCAGGCCATAACTGACCCAGGGCGCATCGCAGCCATTGGGCACGAAGGTCGCGACCGGCTGGCCGGGCTGGAAGCCTTCCGCAATCAAGCGCCGCGCCAGACCATGGGCGCGGGCCGATAGCGCGGCATAGGTAATGGTGGCGCTGCCATCAGTAACGGCGATGCGCGGGCCGAAGCGCTGCGCCAGAGTCAAAAGGTCGGACGACCAGGGGATACCATCCTGCATGGCGCCAAAGTCTCGCCAGCCGGGCCGCGCGTCAATGCAGGGCTTGATTGTGGGGCGCGCTTCAGGCGGGATGGAGTGAAAGAAGGAAACACCACCATGGAACCGCTTGCCACGCCAACCCTGCCGCAAGGCATCCGCTCTCGCTTTCTGGAGGGCATCAATGGGTTGCGCGTTCATATGCTGGAAGCCGGGCATGAAACGCCGGGCCGGCCGTGTCTTTTGCTGCTGCATGGCTTTCCCGAACTTGCCTATTCCTGGCGGCATGTGATGCTGCCCTTGGCGGCACTGGGCTATCACGTTGTCGCGCCGGATCAGCGCGGCTATGGGCGCACTACGGGCTGGAGTGCGGATTATGACGCGCCGCTGGCGCCATTTCGCCTGACCAATCTGGTACGTGACGCGCTGGGGGTGGTAGCCGCGCTTGGCTACCGGGAAGTGGCGGCGGTGATTGGGCATGATTTCGGCTCACCCGTCGCCGCCTGGTGCGCGCTGACCCGCCCTGATGTGTTTCGCCGCGTGGCGCTGATGAGCGCGCCTTTCGCCGGCGGGCCGGATTGGCCAAAGCCCGGTCAGCACCCCAGCGGTTCTTCCGCCATGCCTGGGCTGGATGAGGCTTTGGCCGCGCTGCCGCGCCCGCGCAAACACTATCACGCCTATTACGCCACGCGCCCGGCCAATGCGGACATGATGGGCGCGGCGCAGGGGCTGCATGCCTTTCTGCGTGCCTATTACCACCACAAAAGCGCCGATTGGGCCGCGAATAAACCGCATAAGCTGCGCGATTGGTCTGCCGAGGAAATGGCGAAACTGCCGACCTATTACGTCATGGACCGGGCCGAGACGATGCCGGAGACAGTGGCGCATGAAATGCCAAGTGCGGCTGATATCGCGCGCTGCGCCTGGCTGACGGAAGCGGAAATGGCCGTTTATGCCGAAGAATATGGCCGCACCGGATTTCAGGGCGGGCTCAATTGGTATCGCACGCGCTTTGCGCCGGAAGTGAATGCTGATTTGGCGCTATTTGCCGGGCGCAGCATTGATGTGCCTTCGGTCTTCATCGCCGGCGCATCCGATTGGGGCGTATTTCAAGCACCCGGTGCCTTTGAGCGTATGCAGGGCATTGCCTGCACCCGCATGGCGGCGGCGCATCTGGTGCCGGGTGCGGGGCATTGGGTGCAACAGGAACAGCCGGCACGCACGGTTGAATTGCTCAAGGAATTGCTGGGACGCGAAGCGTGAACGGGCTTTCCGCTTTCCCTGGGCTTGGTAGATAGGTGCGATGAAAGACGCCGCCGATGCCGCGCTTGCCGCGCAATATGATGCCTATCCCTATCCGCAGCGGGATCCGCGGGATGAGGCCAAGCGCCTGATCATCGGCAGCCCGAGCCATTTGCGCGAAGTGGATCATTGGATTTTCGGCGCCCGCCGGCCGGCCAGCCAGCTGCTCCGCGCCCTGGTCGCCGGGGGCGGCAGTGGCGATGCGACCGTGATGCTGGCGCAGCAAATGACGAATGCTGGGCGCGCGGGGGATGTCACTTGGTTTGACCGTTCAGCCGCGGCGCGGCGCGTGGCGGAAGCGCGGGTAGCAGCGCGCAAGCTTGGCAATGTGGTGTTCCAGGAAGGGTCCTTGCTTGATCTGCCGGGCAGTGGGCTCGGGCCGTTTGATTATATTGATTGCTGCGGCGTGCTGCATCATCTGCCCAATCCGTTGGAAGGCTTGAAGGCGCTGGTTTCCGTGTTGGCGCCCGGCGGCGGCTTGGGGCTGATGGTCTATGCGCCGCATGGTCGCACGGGCGTCTATATGGCGCAGGATGCGCTGCGCTTGCTGGCGCCGCCCGATGAGGCACCGGCGGCGCGGGTAGAAGTGGCCAAACGGCTATGGCGGCAAATGCCGGAAACCGCGTGGCTGCGCCGCAATCCCTGGATCACGGATCATGAAAAGGGCGGCGATGCCGGGCTGTATGATTTGCTGCTCAATCCGCGCGATGTCGCCTTCACCGTGCCGGCCTTCAATGCGCTGATCACGGCGGCGGGGTTGCGCATTGTGTGCCTGGTGGAACCGCTGCGTTACGACCCGCTTTCCTATATCTCCGACCCCAAGCTGCGCCCGCGTATTGAGGCGATGGATGTGGTGCAGCGCGCCGCTTTGGCCGAGGCAATCACCGGCAATATGGGCGTACATATCGCCTATTGCGTGCGCGCCGATGCGCCCGCGGTCACCGCGCCCTGGGATGATCCTGCGGCCATTCCCTGCTTGCGCGAATTGGATGGCGCGAAGCTGGCGGCCAGCCTGCCGCGCGATGGCGTGCTGCGCGTGAGCTTTGATGGCCTGACCGTGCCTGTGCCCTTGCCGCGTTTGGCAAGTGCGATCCTGTCACGCATTGATGGCAAGCGCAGTATTGGTGAGATTGGCGATGATCTGGCGCAGAATGGCACGGCGCGGGATGTCTTCTCGCGCGAATTCCAAGCCTTGGTTGCCGCGCTGGAAAAGACCAATCGCTTACTGATTAGCGCCCCGTGAAATTCGGTTTGCGTTTTTCGAGAAACGCCGCCACCCCCTCGCGCCGGTCTTCCGTGCCGCGTGTGGCGTCCTGTTCCACCTCGGCCAGTTCCACTGCTTCTGACAGGTTTTGAAACGGTGCGAGTGTCATTTGCCGCTTGATCACGCGCATGGAACGGGGCGAGCAGTTATTCGCAAGGTCAGCCGCATAAGCCTGCACGGCATCATGGAAACCATCCGCCGGCAGCACGCGCACCAAGCCCATGCCGGCGGCTTCTTCCGCCGTAATGCTGCGGCCTGAGAGCAAAAGATCAGCCGCATTCATCGGCCCGATCAGGCGCGGCAGCATCCAGGCGCTGCCATGTTCCGCGACCAGACCGCGCCGCGCAAAAGCCGTTGAGAGCTTCGCCCCTGCCGCCATGAAACGAATGTCGCAAAACAGCGTCAGGCAAAGCCCAACACCCGCCACAGCGCCATTGATGCCCGCAATCACGGGCTTGCCGATATTGAGCATATAGGAATAGCGCCGCGCGAAATCCTCGGTGGGGGGCGCATCGCCGGGCGGCGGTGTCACCCCTGCATAGGTCGGGCGTTCTGCGCCGCGTGTGGCAATGGCAGACACATCGGCGCCCACGCAAAACCCTTTGCCAGTTGCGGTCAGCACAATGGCGCGCACGTTCTCATCCGCCACCGCCAGCGCAAAAGCCGCGCGGGTTTCGGCTTCCATCACGCTTGACCAGGCATTCATGCGTTCTGGCCGATTGAGCGTAATAGTGGCGACGCGATCCGCGACGCTGTAGAGAATTTCAGTGAAAGCTTCGGTCATTTCTTCGGTGTCTTTTCGCGCTGTCTTTCCCAGGCGGCATCATCCCAGCCGAGCATCTCTGGCACGCCAGCCCGCGCGCCGCCGAGGTAACGCCGCCCGCCATCAATCACCACGCATTCGCCGGTGATATAGCCCGCATTTTCCGAAACAAGATAGGCGGCAAGGTCAGTGAGTTCCTCATGCCGTCCGGCGCGGTTCAGCGGCACATCGGCGTGATCAAGCCCACCGGGACGCAGCCGCGCCACTGCGGCTTCGGTCGGGAAAGTGCCGGGCGCAATGGCCACAAGCCGAATGCCATGCCGGCCCCATTCCACGGCGAGGCTTTTTGTCATCGCCAAAACACCGGCCTTGGCCATGGCGGAAGGCACAGTGAAAGCCGCGCCCTGCAAGGCGGAAAGCGTCAGGATAGACAGCACCACGCCGGGTTGCCCTGCCTCAATCCAACGCCGCCCGACGCCCATGGTGCAATAAGCCGCACCATGCAGGGTGGTGGCCAGCACCGCATCCAAGGCGCGCGCTGAAAGCCGATGCGTCTGCGCCAGGAAATTCGCCGCTGCGTTATTCACCAGAATATCCGGCGCGCCTTCGGCAAAGACGGCATCGAGCATCGCTTCCACAGTAGCAGCATCACGAATATCGCAGCCATGCACGGCAATATCAGCGCCGGGAATTTCCGCACGCAGCGCTGCGGCGGTTTCCTGCAAAACTGCTAGACGCCGCCCACAAATCGCGACGCGCGCGCCCAATTGCAGATAGCGCCGCGCAATGGCGCGCCCGAGCCCGGTGCCACCACCGGTGATCAGCGCGCGCCGCCCGGAAAGCAGCCCTGGCGCGAACAAGGATCAGGCGCCCTTGTAGGTCGGCTTGCGCTTTTCACGCATTGCCGCCAGCGCTTCCTTATGGTCTTCCGTGGTATGCGCCACGGCCTGCATGGCGGAAGACATCTCAAGCACGGAATCAAGCCGATTGTTCCAGGCTTCCCGCAGCAGGCGCCGCGCCATGCGCACGGCTTGCGGCGGGTTGGCCGCGATGCGCCGCGCCAGCGCGCGGGCCGCATCCAGCAATTCTGCATCCGGCACTACCTGAGACACCAGCCCATAAGCCAGCGCCTGATCGGCTGAAAGCGCGTCGCCCGTCAGCGACATCTCAGCCGCCTTGGCAAAGCCCACCACGCGCGGCAGCAGCCAGGCGCCGCCGTCTCCCGGGATGATGCCAAGCTTCACAAAGCTTTCAGCGAAGCGCGCGGATTGGCCGGCGATGCGCAAATCGCACATGCAGGCAAGGTCACACCCCGCGCCCATGGCTGGGCCATTCACCGCCGCAATCACGGGTATTTCCAATTGTTCGAACATGCGCGGCAGGCGCTGAATGCCATGGCGATAATAGCCGCGCGCCTGGGCAGGGGTACGTTCCGTTGAACCACTCGCCGCTTCGCCCATGCGGCGCACATTGCCGCCGGCGCAAAAGGCACTGCCCGCGCCGGTCAGGATCGCAACCCGCGCCTTGGCTTCGGCATCCAGCTTCATGAAGGTGGCGATCAAGGCGTCCTGGGTTTCGGGATCCAGCGGATTGCGCGAATCGGGCCGGTTCAGCGTGACGAGCGCGATATCATCGGTGATTTCAACAATTACGGGCGCTTCCATGGGGCATTCCTTTCCAGATTGCGGCAAGATGGAACGCCCGCGCCGAAGCGGCAAGATCAGCCGGGGCGCTTGGAACCCCGCATCACTGCCACCACGCCAAGCGCCAGCACACAAATCAGCACCAGCACGGTGAAGGTATCGCGAAAGGCGAGCATATTCGCCTGGGTCAGCACCACACGCCCCAGATAATCCTGCGCCAATGCCTGGCGGATGCCATCCGCAAAACCTTCCTGCGCGAGCAGCCTTTCGGCATCACGTATCCAATCGGCGGTATTGCCACGCCCTTCCAGGGTGGCGTTCAAGGCCTGGGCATAAAGCTGCGTGTGGCGTTCCAGATAGATGGACAGCAAATTCACCCCCATCGCCCCGCCAAATTGCCGCGCGAAATTGATGGCGCCCGAGCCCTGCCCGACCCATTGCGGCGGCAGTGACCTCAGCGCGCCGGCATTCATGCTGGGCATGGCAATGCCAAAGCCAATCCGGCCAATCAGAATCCAAATCGCCAAGGTCCAAAACGGCGTATCCGTGCCGACATCCACCATCAGCCAGGTGGAATAGGCGAATAGCACCAGCCCAATGCCAATCGGCAGCCAGGGCTCTGTCTTATCCGCGATGCGTCCCGCGATTGGGAATACCAGCAGCAGCGCCAAGCCCGCCGGCATCAGCACAAGCCCTGCGCGCGTGGCGGAATAGCCCTGCACCGTTTGCACGAATAGCGGCAGCAGATAGACTGAGCCAAACAGCGTCGCGCCATAAACCAGCGCCACCAAGGAAGAACAGGCAAAGCCGCGCACAGTAAATAGCCGCGGATTGAGCATGGCGTTGGGGCTGCGCCATTCCCACCAGACAAAGGCAATGGCGGCGGCGGCGGCGATGGAAAGCTCTGTCACCACGGCATCGGATTGCCAGCCTTCGCGCTGCCCACTGGAAAGCCCGGTGAGCAGCGCGAAAAGTGCCGTGATCAGCAGCAGAAAGCCTGGCGCATCGAAGCGGCGTTTGGTGCCGCTGCGCTGAGGACCTGGCATCAGGATCAGCCCCAGAATCAACCCAATCAGTGCAAAGGGAATCGCGAGGAAGAAAACCGATCGCCAGCCAAAGCCATCCACCAGCAAGCCACCAAAGGCGGGGCCAAGCGCCGGGGCCAGCACCACACCCACCGCATAAAGCCCCATGGCAGAGCCGCGCTTTTCCGGTGGATAGACCATGAAAATGATCTGCATACCCAAGGGCTGCACCATGCCGGCCGCCGCACCTTGCATGACTCGCCCGACGATCAGCATGCCTTCGTCCGGCGCGAAGCCCGATAGCAGGGAACCGAAGATGAAAATCAGCATCGCCGCCGCATAGGTCAGTCGAAAGCCAAAGCGATCCACCAGCCAGCCATTGAGCAACATGGTACCGGTAACGGAAGCCAGAAACGCCGTTGAAACCAACTGCGCGTGATCCTGCCCCATGCCATAGGCGCCCATGATTTCGGGCAAAGCTACATTGGAAATGGTGGAGGAAAGGATTGTCGCAATCGTGCCGATCATCGCCGGGATGGTCACCATCCAGCGATAGGAATCGCCAAAGCGCGCCGCCAGCACCGCCATTTCTGGCCCCGCCCAGGAAGCGCGGGATGGTACAGGCGCGCCGGCGGTGGCCTCACTCACGGGCGGGGGTTTCCACCACCACCATCATCCCTGGGCGAAGCGCGCCGCCAGCGGGTAAATCCTCCAAGGCAATCCTCACCGGCAGGCGCTGCGTGATTTTGGTGAAATTGCCGGAAGGGTTGGGGCTTGGCAGCAGGGCAAATTCGCTGGTGGCGGCAGCGCCCACGCGTTCCACGCGCCCGGTGAAAACGCGGCCTGGATAGGCATCCACCGTCACGCGCACTTCACGCCCGGGGCGGAAATAGCGAATCTCGGTTTCCTTCACATTGGCTTCCACGCGCACGCGGCGCGGGTCATGCACCAGCATCACGCGCTGGCCGGGCGTGACGTATTCGCCGGGGTCCACAAAAACGCGGTCCACCACGCCATCAAAGGGCATGCGGATGGTGCGGTCTTCAATATCAATCGCAATACGTTGGCGCTGCGCGGAGATTTCACGTTCCTGTGGTTCCAAGGCAGCGCGCTGATGGCGGAGCACGCCCATTTCCTCCCGCGCCGCACCGGCATTGGCCAATTGCGCCTCCGCGGTGCGGATATCGGCAGCGACTGCCAGCACGCGTTGCGTGGCAGATTCCAGCAAGGCGCGCGTTTGGTCGTGGCGCTGGCGTGTGGCGCTGCCCGTGCCGATCAGCATATTGGCGCGTTCATATTCGCTGGCGGCGAAAACGCGGTCTGCCTCTGCGGCGGGTAGCGCGGCGCGCGCGGCTTCCAGCTTGGCGCGGGTTGCATCTTCCTGGCTGCTGGTCAGGCGATCCACCATGGTGATGCGCGCATCAAGTTCTGCCCGGCGCGTTGCGATGCTTGCCAAACGCGCATCCAATTCCTGCAAGGTCAGCGCTGAATCGCGGCTATCAATACGGATCAGCAACGCACCTTGCCGCGGCTCATCGCCGGCAATCACCGGCAATTCCATCACCCAACCCGGCACGCGGCTGGCGAGCGCAATCATATCGGCGGCGATGCGCGCATCATCCACAATCACATGCGTGAAATGCCGATAAATCCAATGCCCGGCGCCGGCCACCAGCGCCAGGCCGGCAGTCAATGCAGCGGCCAAACGCAACCGCTTCAGCGCAGTATTGGGGCGGGCGGCCACCGGGGATGTTTTGGTGGGGCCGATATCCATCACGCACCCCCTTCGGTACGCGCGAGGCCCTGCGCCACGCGATCAAGCACGGCAAGGCACATGGCCAAATCTTCCTCGGGGATGCCTTCCAGGATTTCGGCGCGCACCGCAGCGGCTTCGGCTTCAATCTGTTGGAGCACAGGGCGCGCGGCTTCGGTCAGGTGGATGGTCTTGGCGCGGCGGTCCCCCGGCGCGGCGCGGCGTTCCACAAAGCCTTGCGCTTCCAGCCAATCCAGCGTGCGCACCATGGTGGGGCCTTCCACCGCCAACCGCTTGGCCAAATCCTTTTGCGTCACGCCATCACCGCGCCGGGCGAGGCTGAGCAGCACCAGCCAGCGGGATTCCGTCAGGCCAAAGGGCAGGATGCGCTGATCCAACCGCACGCGCCAACGCCGCGCGATCTGGGCAATGGCAACACCAAGCCGCCAACGCGCTTGGGAAAGATCTGACCCATCGGGCATGCCAAAAGACTAATCCCGGAATGCCTAGGATGCAAATAGATAGCGCGCTATCGAATTTAGACCGGCGGCGCCAGCACCTTATCCCGGTAATTGCACATGCCCCGCGCCGGGCAGCGCCAGCATTCCGGCGCCCGCGCCTTGCAGATGTAGCGCCCATGCAGAATCAGCCAGTGATGCGCATCGCGCAGCAATTCTGGCGGGCAGCGCTTGACCAAGCCCTCTTCCACCGCGCGCGTGGTCTTGCCGGGCGCCAGGCCGGTGCGGTTGCCGAGGCGAAAGATATGCGTATCCACCGCCATGGTATTCTGCCCAAAGGCCACATTCAGCACGACATTGGCGGTTTTCCGCCCCACACCGGGCAGGGCTTCCAGCGCGGCGCGGTCATTCGGCACCTGCCCGCCATGGCGTTCCACCAGCTGCGCCGCCAGCGCCGCCACATTGTGCGCCTTGGCCTGCCATAGCCCGATGCGGCGGATGAAGGGGCCGATGCCTTCCGCGCCCAGCGCCGCCATGGCGGCAGGTGTGGGCGCGGCGGCAAATAGCGCGGGCGTGCATTTATTCACTGCCGCATCGGTGGTTTGTGCCGAAAGGACCACCGCCACCAGCAGGGAGAAGTGATCCTGGTAGAAAAGCTCGGTCTCCGGCGCGGGATTGCCTTGGGCCAGGGCGCGGAGGAATGCGCCGGCCTGGTCGCGCGCCATCAGGCGGGCGCGGCGGGGCGCGCGGGCAGAACCGTGATCGGGCTTGGCTTTGGGCATGGTGTTTCGACACCATTTTGACCTAAATTAGGCCCCGATGACACCCCCCAGAGAAACCGTTCTGTTCGAAGCGATCTCCACCCCACCGCAGAGCTTTACGGTGCGGGGCTTTCGGGTGCTGGCGGGGCTGTTGATTCTGGCGGCGGCGATTCCGGCGGGTATCTTCTTCGCCCTTGGCGCCTGGCCGGTGCTGCCCTTTATCGGGTTGGAAGTGGGTGCCGCGTTGGCGGCGCTGCTATGGCATGCGCGGGCGTCGCGCCGCGTCAGTGAAATGGTGCTGCTCACCGATGCCGGGCTTTCCATCCGCCATGTGGATCATCGCGGCCGCGTGGTGCGCAGCGTTCTGGATGCCTATTGGGCCAAGGTGGAATGGGATGAGGCCGCGCCACGCGGCGGGCGGCTCTGGATCAAAAGCCGCGGCCGAACCCTGGAAATAGGCCGGCATCTCTCCGCGCCGGAAAAGGCGGAATTGGCTGAGGCGCTGCGCGGCGCGCTGGCCCGCGCAAGGCGGCCGGATTTCGATAATGCGCAACTACGCGATCTTTAGCGCCTGACTCTCTCCACCCCGCCCTGCCGCGCATGGCCACGCAACGCCATGCAATCAAAATAGGTCCGGCGCTGCGTTGCGATGATTTCATTGCGCACGCGTTCTTCCTGCGCCTGAAAGCCGATGAAAATGCTGTGCCGCAAATCCCTGAGCGCCGGGTCACGCCGGGCTTCTTCCCGGCAGGCCGCGGCGTCTTCGCTGGTATCGGGCGGGAAGATATCTTCGCGCGATTGGCTGGCGCAGCCCGCCACCGCCAAGGCCACCAGAAATGCCGCCGCTGTTTTCATGATGCCAACCAATCCTCGATCAGCCGGCGCGCAATGGAATCAACGCGCGGCAGGGAAAAGCCAAGCTGCTGATGATTGCGCAAATCATCGC
>JADCEX010000330.1 GCA_020249825.1 Roseomonas sp. | reverse complement strand
GTACCGCGTAGTCGAAAGGCGCGACGTTCAGGCGTTGTTTCAGTACCGCGTGATCCAGGGTGGCGCTTATCACCTCCCAAGGCAGATCGCGCGCCAGCCCATGAATGGCGGTGGCCTCCGCGGCGCGATTGATCGGCATGGCATGTCCGGCGATGCGCCCGCCATCAAGCCGATTGGCCCAGGGCAGCATCCAGAAGGCGCCATAAGCGCCGGGATGGCGCGCAGCTTCAGGTGTTGGCACCAGAACATCACGCCCACGCCATTGCAGGCTTGCGAAAGCAGCACCCTGTTCCGGGCAGATCAGCGCCTGCCAATCACCGTGCTGGAGCTTCATTCCGGCGCGAAGTGATCCCGCGGCGATGGCGCGTTGCGGGAATACTCAATCGCGGTATAAGCGCCGCCTTGATAGCGTTCTGAAACCGGATCGGCGGTGATGCCTTCAAGCGCCGCCCGCCAGGTTTCCGCGTTATCTTGCGGTGCCCAACCGATGCGCGCGCGATGATCCTCTCCCCAATAGGCGGTCGGGTTATTGGATTGCCCCCAGATTACCGCGTGACCCACCCTTTCCGCGAGCACACAGCATTCAATCAAGCGCGTAAGATCTGGGTAGGACAGCCAGGTGGACAGCATGCGCCGATCCAAGGGCTTTGGCTGGCAGGAACCGATGCGAAGGTTGATGTTCTCAACCCCATGCTTGTCCCAATACATCCGCCCCATCATCTCGCCATAGACTTTGGAGATTCCGTAGTAGCCATCAGGGCGGAAGGCACAATCTGCATCCAGCTTCGCATCATTGCCGCTTGGGCGTTCATGAAAGCCGATGGTGTGGTTGGAACTGGCAAAGATCACCCGCGCCCCTTCGCGCCGCGCCGCTTCATAAACATGATACAGCCCGCGCAGATTGGGGCCGAGGATTTCCTCAAACGGGCGCTCAATACTCACGCCGCCGAAATGCAGAATGGCGCCGCAGCCTTCCGCCTGACGGAGCAGCGCGACACCATCATTCAAATCCGCCTGCACGAAGCGCGCGCTTGGCGGCAGCGGATCAGGGAAGGGGGCGATATCCGTGAGGCGCAACGTCCAGCCAAATGCGCCAAGACTTTGCGTGAGGTGCCGGCCAAGCGCGCCAGAAGCGCCAGTGAGCAGCACGGGTTTTGCGGGCGCAATCATGCCTTAACCTCCGTAGCCAAGCAGCAGGCGCGGCAGGGTGAGCGATACCGCCGGCCAATAGGTAGTGAGCACCAGCGCGAGCAATATGGCGCCATAAAAGGGCCAGATGGTGCGCATGACCTGTTCCATGGGTATTCGCCCTATGGCGCAGCCCACAAACAGCACCGCACCAACCGGTGGTGTGGTCAGCCCCAGGCCGAGGTTCATCATCATCACCATGCCGAATTGCACCGGATCAACGCCAATCGCGGTCACTACCGGCAGAAAAATGGGCGTCGTAATCAGAATCAAGGCCGCCATATCCATCACGCATCCCAGCAGCAGAAGACAGACATTGATCAGCAGCAGGATCACGATGGGATTGGCGCTGATGGCGAGCATCCCTTCCGTCAGCAATTCCGGCAGGCGATACATCGCGAGCAGCCAGGCAAAAGCGGTTGCCGTACCGACCAGCAGAAACACCACCGATGTGGTGCGCACACTGGCCTTCACCGCAATCAGAAAATCTGGCCAGGAGAGGTTGCGATAGACCAGCAATGTCACCACCAGCGCCCAAATGGCACCAAAGGCCGCACTTTCCGTGACCGTGAAAACGCCAGACAGCACACCACCCAGAATGATCACCGCCGTCAGCAGCCCGGGCAGCGCATCAATGAAGGTCCAGAACAAATGCCGAAACCCGGCCCAGCCTTCGGAAGGGTAGCCGCGCCGCACAGCCATGACATAGGCTGCGATGCCAAGGAAAAGGCACATGGTAATGCCAGGCACAATGCCCGCGATGAAAAGGGCACTCACGGAAATGCCACCACCCGCTGCCAGCGAATAGAGAATCATATTATGGCTGGGCGGAATCAGAATGCCGGCGATGCTGCTGGTGACGGTGAGTGATACCGCGTAATCCACCCCATAACCCTTGGCCTTCATCGCTGGGATCAGGATGGTGCCGGTGGCCGAAGTATCGGCGACCGCCGAGCCCGAAATTCCGCCAAACAGCATGGAGGTTGAAACATCCACCATGCCCAAGCCGCCACGCATCCAACCAACACAGGCGGAAGCCAGCGCCACCAGGCGGCGCGCAATGCCGCCATGGAGCATGATCTCGCCCGCGAAAATGAAAAAGGGAATGGCGAGCAGGGAGAAGATGCTCATGCCACTCGCCATTTGCTGAAAGGCAACGGCGGGGTTCAGCCCTTCATAGATGAAGCCCACAACAGCGGCGATGCCAAGGCAAAAGGCGACCGGCACACCGGCCATGACACCCAAGGCGAAAACCGCGAAAATCAGAAAAAGCCCAGGTTCCATCTGCCTATTCCAAAAAGGCCGCAGCAGGGCCGCGTTTTTCCGGCGCCTCTGGCACAAAGATATCGCGCAATACCTGTTCCACGGCGAATAACGCCATCAGCGCGCCGCCGAGCACCATGGGCGCATAAGTCCAACCCTGGCTGATGCCAAGCAAGGGGATGCGGAAATTCCGCACCATTTCCACCAATTCCCAGGACCAGATCGCCATGCCAAGACCGAACAGACCGACCAGCGCATCACAACCCACCGCAATCCAGCGCTGCGCCGCACCCGGCAAGGCTTCGCGCAAGCCAAGCACGGAAAGATGAAAGCGTTCCCGCACACCCACCGCCGCCACTGGCATGGCGATGCACAGAATGGCGAGTGTAGCACCGCGTTCGATCCAGGTTGGCGTATCATTCAGCACATAACGGCCAAAAACCAACCAACCCATCATCACCACCAGCGCAACCAAAGCCGTGCCCGCAAGTGCAACGGTCACGCCCGCCAGCACATCCAAGATGCGCGCAAAAACCGCAAGCGGCGCGGGCAAATCGCCGCGCCGCCGCGTTTCATTCAAGCTCACCGCGTTTCACGAATACGCTTGAGCAGATCCGCCATGCGCGGGGCCGATGCGTATTTGGCATATACCGGTTCCATCAGTGCCTGCCATGGGCCACGATCCGCAACCTCAATCACGGTAACACCACCAGCGACCACGCGATCGCGTGAAGATTTTTCGCGCTCGGCCCAAAGCTGGCGTTGCAGCACGGCACTTTCCCGCGCCGCATCGCGCAGAATGGCGCGCTCAGCCTCATTCAAGCGCTGCCAGCGCTGGCGGCTGACGGCCAGGATTTCCGGCACATTGGAATGTTCCGTGGTGGTGTAGAATTTCGCCACTTCGAAATGCCGCGTGCTTTCATAGGATGGCCAATTGTTTTCCGCGCCATCAATCACGCCTGATTGCAGGCTGGTAAAGACCTCACCAAAGGGCAGCGGCGTTGGGTTGGCACCCATGGCGCGCATGATGTCAATCCAAAGATCCGATGTCTGCACACGGATCTTCATGCCCCGCACATCGGCGGGTGTGCGCACCGGGCGCACCGTATAAAGGCTGCGCGCCCCCGCATCATACCAGGCAAGGGTGATGAGCCCGATCGCTTCCAGATCGCGCGCGATATCCTCCCCAATCGCGCCATCCACCACGCGGTGGCTATGGCCAACATCGCGGAACAGGAAGGGCAGAGTCAGGATCGCGGTGGAAGGTGCCAAATTGTTCAAAGGCGACAAATTGAAATTGGCGAAATCAATCGTGCCAAGGCGCATCTGCTGAATGGCTTCATCCTGCTGGCCAAGCTGCGCGGAATGGAAGGTGCGCAGGCGAATGCGGTTATTGGTGCGCTGGCCCACCAGCTCCGCAAAGCGATCCATGCCGCGGCCATTGGGATAGTCAGCGGCGTGGATATTCCAGCCGCGCCATTCCTGCGCCGAAACCTGCGCCGGCGCGAAAGCCATGAGCGAAAGCGCAGCCGCGGCCACGGCACCAAGCAAGCCGCCGCGACGGGGTTTTGAAAGCAAGGACATGATGTCTCCTCCAGCCGGGCGGTCCTGGCCGCCCTGTTATTGGGTGTGAATGGCTGATCCTGACCGGATGGGCGCGCGCCCGTCAATGCAAAAGGGCTCCAACTGGGCAGGGATTGGCCTTGGCCGCGCTTCCGGCCATGATTTCCGCCGCAACCCTTCTCAACACCGGATACCGCCCCATGCCAACAACCGTGATTGAAGCCGCCGCCGCGCTTGCCGCCGGGCGCACCAGCGCCACAGCTTTGGTCGAAGCAGCCTTGGCGCGCATCGCCGATCCCGCTGGTGAGGGTGCCCGCGCCTTCATGGTGGTTCACGCGGAAACGGCACGCGCTACAGCAAATGCCATGGATGCTTTGCGCAAGGCGGGCCGCGCGCCAAGCCCCTATGCCGGCATTCCAATCAGCGTCAAGGATTTATATGGCGAAGCGGGCATCACATCGCGTTCCGGTTCGGTGGTGCTGAAGGGCAGCGGCCCGGCGAAGCTGGATGCGCCAACGGTGCAACGCCTGCGCCGCGCGGGGTTTGTCGTGCTTGGCCGCACCAATATGGTGGAATTCGCCTTTTCCGGCCTTGGCGTGAACCCGCATTACGGCACACCGAAAAGCCCCTGGGATCGCGCCACCGGGCGCCTGCCGGGGGGTTCTTCCTCCGGCGCTGGTGTGGCGGTGGCGGATGGCATGGGCTTTGTCGGGCTTGGCACGGATACGGGCGGTTCCTGCCGGATCCCTGCGGCGCTTTGCGGTGTTGTCGGCTGGAAGCCGACGGCAAAGCGGGTGCCGATTACGGGCATTTTGCCTTTGTCGCCTTCGCTTGATTCCGCTGGACCTTTGGCGCGCTCGGTTGCGGATTGTGCGCTGATTGATGGCTTCATGGCGGGCGAAGAAGCGCCCACACCCCCTGCCCCACCCGCGATGCAAAGCCTTACCTTTGCCCTGCCGCGCGGCACCTATTTGACCGATGGCATGGATGGCCATGTCGCCGCCGCTTTCGAAATGGCCTTGCGCAAGCTTGCACTTGCTGGCGCGCGCATCATCGAAATTGATCTGCCGGAATTGGCGGAGATTCCCCAAGTGACCGCTGCTGGCGGTTTCCCGGCAAGCGAGGCTCTGGCCTGGCATCGCCGCCTGATTGCCGAGAAAGCCGATGGCTACGACCCGCGCATTTTGAAACGCATCCGCCGTGGAGAGGGCATGTCGGCGGCGGATTATGTTGACCTGGTCAATGCGCGCGCGCGCATTATCGTAAGTGTGGCGCCGCGTACCGCACCATTTGATGCGCTGATCTGCCCAACCTGCCCGCTTGTGCCCCCCGCCATCGCGGAGGTGGAGGATGAGAAGGAATACAACCGCATCAATATGCTGCTGCTGCGCAATACAAGCGTTGGCAATTTCCTTGATCGTTGCTCAATCAGCTTGCCTTGTCATGCGCCAGGCGAGGCACCGGTCGGGCTGATGCTGACCGGCGCGCATGGCGCTGATCGGCATCTTTTTGC
Source organism: Roseomonas sp. (assembly GCA_020249825.1). Classification (GTDB taxonomy): domain Bacteria; phylum Pseudomonadota; class Alphaproteobacteria; order Acetobacterales; family Acetobacteraceae; genus Neoroseomonas. The sequence goes on along the minus strand of JADCEX010000330.1, from coordinate 12,322 downwards.
GGTATCGGCTGCGGTTGAGGCGGTGCTGGCGGCGTGACGGCGCGCGTTAGCCCTTTTTCCCATCCCCCGGCAATTCAATCCCCGTGATGGCCTGCCACACACGAATGACGAACCCATCATCGGCACCCCCCTGCCCCATGGCGCGCGCGGCGGTGAAAAGCTGTTGCGCTTGCGCGGCCAAGGGCACCGGAAAATTCAGACCGCGCGCCATCTCATTCACCAGGCCGAGGTCTTTGACAAAAATATCAACCGCGCTGCGCGGCGCGTCATCGCCGATCAGCACGCGCGCCATGCGGTTTTCAAACATCCAGGAATTGCCCGCCGCACTCGTCACCACATCATAGAGCGCTTGCGGATCAGCACCGGCGCGAATGCCAAGCGCCATCGCCTCGGCCGCCGCGGCGATATGCACGCCGGCCAGCAATTGATGCACCACCTTCACCGTGGCGCCGATGCCGATCTCGTGACCCAGCCGCCAGACTTTGGTTGCAATCGCATCAAACACAGGCGTGGCTTTGGCGAAGGCGGCTTCACTGCCCGCGCCCATGACGGTCATTTCACCGGCACGCGCCTTCACAGCCCCACCGGAGACGGGCGCATCCAGGTATAGCAAGCCCAAAGCTTCCGCCTTGGCCGCCAAGGCCCGCGCCGCATCCGGCGCCATGGTGGCGGAGGAGATAATGACCGCACCTTTCGCCATGCGCGGTGCCGCACCTTCGTTGCCGAAAACAGCGGCTTCGGTTTGCGCGGCATTCACCACCAACACCACCAGCGCTTCCATCCCCGTTGGCAAATCGCTCGCCTTCGCAACGGCAGCCCCGCCGGCAGCGATGAATTCATCCCGCGCTGCCGCGCGCGGATCGCAGCCTGTCACGTCCAGCCCCGCACGCAATGCGCTGAGCGCGGCACCCATGCCCATGCTGCCCAAACCAATCACCCCAACGCGCATGGCGTCGTTCCTTTCAAAAAAGCGCGCGCAGCACCTGCACCAGCGCCGTGATCACCACTAGCACCAAGACAATCCGGTGCAATTTGTTCATGGAAGGCATGGCTGCATCACCCCGCACGGAAGGCCAGCACAACGCCATGCGCTGCCGCTGGCGCCGCGGCAAGGCCGCCGCCGGGAATGGCGGTGAAGGGCAGGCCGGCCTTGACCAGGCAGGCTTGCGCTGCCGCCAGGTCAGCCACCGTAATGCCAAGCGTCACCGGCCCTGCTTCCGGCAAGCCAGCAAGGTCAAGCGCGCCATAACGCGCAGCAAGGGCAGCGCGATTCAGCACCAGAATAGGCGCGGCTTCAGTGCGCACCTGCCAAAGGCCATCGGTGATCGCCTCAGGCAAGCTATCCAGCAATTTGCCGATGGAAGCGGCAACCGCAGCGGGATCAGCGGCCAAAACCTCAATCCCCGTCAAGCCTTTTGCGGTATTGGCATGGGTCATGGTGCCAGGCACCCAGGTCGCGCCAGGGGTGAGGTGCTGGCAGGCAAAAATGCGCAAACCAGGTGCGACAGGATCAACCAAGTGAAAGGTATTGAAACGCGTTTCCGTGCGCGACCCATCAGGCATATCAACGGGCCTGCCGAAGCGCATCACCGGCATGGTCGGGATGCCACGCGCCGCGACCTCTGCCGCGCCTTTTTCTGCATCATGCGCGCGCATGGCAATCGCGGTCATGCCTTCGCGGGATTCCAGCACGGCGCGCCATTTCGCATTGGCTTCGGTAGGGTTCAGCACGCCCAGGATTTCGAAATAATCCTTCTCCAGCATCACGCAATTATTGCCGGTGCCCATATGCACCGAATGCACACCACGCGGCGCCACCGTGAAGCCGGCGCGCGCAAAAGTCTCGGCCGCCTTGTCCAAATCCCTGACCAGCACAACGCAATGGTCAATGCCGCCGACATGTTCCAGCATGGTTTCCCCCTCAGCCCGCCACGGGCACAAGCCGCGTCAGGCGCGGCGGGTTTTGTTCCGACAAGAATATGCTGCCATCGGGCGAAAGCCACATGCCATGCGCGCCATTCAATACCGGGCGGCAGCGCCCAAGCAGCGTGCCATCCTGCGCCAATAGCGAAAGCCGCGGCACCTGGTCCGTGACGTAAAGCGTGCCCCCCGGCCCACCATGCACCGACATGGGCTTGTGATGATCGCCCCATTCTGCGAGCCATTCGCCATCACCGGTAAAAACCTGCACGCGATTATTTTCCCGATCCGCCACGGTCACGCGGCCATCGGGCAGCACCCACACGGAATGCGGCGTGGAAAATTCGCCAGGCCCAGACCCAGGCCGCCCCCAATGGCCCATGGGCGTGCCATCCGCGCTGAAACGATGCACAACCGAAGCGCCATAACCATCCGCGACATAAATGGATCCATCCGGCCCAAAGGCGACATCGCAAGGCGCGTTGAAGGGCTCGCCCGGTTTGTGCCGCTTGCCAAGCCCGCCCAGCCTTTTGCCGTGGCGATCAAAGATGATGATTTCCTGCGCATCGCGATCCACGACAAAAACGCGCCCATCGGGATGGACGGACAGCATATGCCCATCCGCCACGTCATCACCGCCCCAGGCAGCGATGCGCTTGCCATCGGGGGAAAGCACCACAACGGCGGGGCCCGCCGCATCCGCATAGGGGTCTTGCCGCAGCTGGCAATAGACATTGCCATCCGCATCGCAGGCCACATCGGAAGGCGCACCCACACCCATGGGCACATCGCCCCAAGGGCGTTCGATGCGATAGAGCGTCTCGGCAAGACGCACATGCAATACATGGCGGGTCATGCGGTATTCCCTGATGCTGCGCCATCATGCCCGAAACCGCGCATGGCGTCGAATACCGTCACGCGTTTTGGGGCTTGGAAGGCCAGGCGTTACGCTTTACCTACAGCGTCATGGCCAAGGACCCGCTGGCAACCCTGCAAAAGCTCCGCCGCCTGGAAGCCCAGGCGGAACGCCGCGCCTTGGCTGAAAGGCTGGCCGCCGAAGCCGCCGCAGAACAAGCCCTGCATGCCGCCAAACAGGCGCTGCGGCAGGAAAGTTCGGAAGGGCTGAACCCGCAGCTCGGTGCCTTTATCCAGAAGGCGCTGGATGATCGCGCTGCGGCCGAGGCGGAAAAGGAACGCGCGCGCCAGGAAACCGATCGGCAGCGGCAAATGCTGGCCGATGCACGCGCCGCCGAACGCGTGGTGGAAAAGCTCCGCGACAATCGCGCGGCTGAGGCAGCGCGGGAAGAAGCGCGCCGCCAACAAATCCTGATGGATGAGGCAGCGCGCAAACCTTCGTGAAAGGCTACCGCCCCTTGAAGACCGGCTTGCGTTTTTCAGCAAAAGCGCGCTGCGCTTCGCGCGTGTCTTCCGTGCGTGACAGCGCTGCCGTTTGCGTCTGTTCGTAGCGATAGCCCTCAGACAGCGGCAGATATTCCGTGAGCGTAAAGCCGCGCTTCGCTGCCTCCACCGCAAGCGGCACCTTGGAGGCGATCTCGGCGGCCATCCCCTGTGCGGTCGCCAGCAATTGATCCTGCGGCACACAGGCGGAAGCGACATTCATGCGATAAAGATCAGGCCCATAAAAACGCCGCGCGGTATAGAGCATCAACCGCGCATTGGATTGGCCAAAATGGCGCAGCACATGGCGCACACCGCCAGCAAGCCCCACTTCCACTTCCGTCATGGACATGAAGCTATCTTCTGCCACCACGATAATATCGCACACCAAAGCCAGCACGCAGCCCGCGCCAATCGCAGCGCCATTCACCGCCGCAATCACCGGCTTGCTGCATTCCATCACGCAATCAAACCCCGCGCGCACCAGCCGGTTATGGCGCGGGAAGGCGCCTTGCAGTGTTACATCCGGCCTGTCCTTCAAATCCGCCCCGGCCGAGAAATTCCGCCCCTCGCCGGTCAGCACCACCGCGCGCACTTCCGGCATTTCGTGGAAGGTGTCGAAGATGCGCGTGATTTCATCGCGAAAGGCGCTGTTTTGCGCATTCACCGGCGGGCGCGCGATCATCACGGTTGCCACGTGATCGGTGATACTGACCTTGAAGGATTGCAGATCAGGAAAGGGGTTCATCGGCTACTCCAACAACAGGCATTCAAAGTGGTTTCGGGGATAGGGGCCTCTCAGCCGACGGAAAGCCCGGTCGCCGCAACAATGCGCCGCGCGACTTCCCGGTCCTTCGCAATCACCGCCTGATAGGCGGCGGGTGAGGAGATCACGGGATCCGCCCCGGTTGCTTCCAAGCGCGCCTGAATGGCAGGGTCCTTCAGCGCGTGATGAATGGCCGAGACAAAACGATTTTGCGCCGCTTCCGGCGTGCCGGCCGGCGCAAAACATCCCGTCCAGGACACCAGATCATAGCCGGGATAGGTCTCGGCAATTACGGGAATTTGCCGCAGGCTGGCCTGCCTTTCGGCTGCTGTGCTCGCCAGCAAGGTCGTGCCACGCTCCACGGCGGGTTTCAGGCTGGAAAAAGAAATCAGGCCCGCATCCAGCCGCCCACCGGCCAAGTCGCGCGCCACATCGGCGCCGCCGCGATAGGGGATATGTTCCAGCTTGATGCCGGCCATCAATTGCAGCAATTCGCCCATGAAATGGCCGATATGCGCGACCCCCGGCGTGCCATAGGTGATCTCGCCCGGGCGACGTTTCGCTTCCGCGACAAACCCGGCCAGATCACGCGCCGGAAAGCCCGCGCGCACGCCAAGCATATAGGGCTGCGTCGTCACCTGCACGACGGGAATGAAGGCGGTGGTATAGTCAATTGGCAGGCTCCGGCTCACCAGCGGCAGGGTCGCGAAGGTCGCGCCTTCGAACAGGAAGGTGTGCCCATCAGCGGGGCTTTGCGCCACGGCCATGGCGCCAATCGAACCCGATGCGCCGGTGCGGTTTTCGATAATGAAGGATTGGCCGAGATGTTCCGCCACTTTCGGCTGAATGATGCGCGCAATCGTATCCGCGACACCGCCCGCGCTGTAGGGCACAATCATGCGCACGGGCCGATCCGGATAGCTGCCCTGCGCCCAGGCCTGCCGCGCCAGAAAAGGCGCAGCCATTCCCAAGCCTGCCAGCCCGCGCCGCGTGATCCGCGCCATCTTATTCCTCCGCCCGCTTGACCGCGCATCTTTGGCGCGGCGTGATAGGGGCAGACGGTGCGGCGCCAGCGGTGCCGCCGTCAAGCATTCAGGGGAAGCACATGGCCGCGACGCTATTCGACAAGATTTGGGACCCGCATGTGATTGCGGAGCTCGGTTCAGGCTGGTCGCTGCTGCATTGCGACCGGGTGCTGCTGCATGATCTCTCGGGTGGGCGGGCGCTGCGTGAAGTGGGCGAAGCAGGCTATGCCGTGCCGCATCCTGAGCTTGTCTTCGCAACCCCTGATCATGCGGTGGCAACAACGCCTGGCCGCACGGCGGAAAGCTTCCCCAAGGGTGGTGAGCTTATTGCAGGCTTGCGCAAGCGTGCCGCCGAAACCGGTGTGCGGCTTTTCGATCTTGGGCAGGATGGCAATGGCATTGTGCATGTGATGGGGCCAGAGCTTGGCATTGTGCTGCCCGGCACCACGCTGGTGTGTGGTGATAGCCATACCTGCACCAATGGCGGGCTAGGCGCGCTCGCCTTTGGCATTGGCGCATCGGAATTGCGCCATGTGCTGGCCACGCAAACCCTGCCGCAGAAAAAACCAAAGCGCATGCGCATTCGCTTTGAAGGCGCGGCCCCTGCCGGCGTGACACCCAAGGATATGATCCTGCATGCCATTGGCCGTTTCGGCACCGGTGCTGGCACAGGCTATGCCGTGGAATATGCCGGCTCCGCGGTGCGCGCGCTTTCGGTGGAAGGGCGGCTGACGCTGTGCAATCTTTCCATTGAAATGGGTGCGAAGATGGGCATGGTCGCACCCGATGATGTGACTTACGAATGGCTCGCTGGCCGGCGCTTCGCGCCCAAGGGCGCGGCATGGGATGCGGCGCTGCCGCATTGGCGCAGCCTGCCAAGTGATGCGGATGCGGTCTTCGATTCCGATCTGGTGATTGCCATGGCCGAGATCGCGCCGCAGATCACCTGGGGCACCAGCCCGGAACAGGTGCTGCCGGTGACAGGCCGCGTGCCGGACCCTGCCTCAGCGCCCGATCCCATTCGTCGCGCTGCTTATGAAGCGGCCTTGGCCTATATGGACCTGAAGCCCGGTCAGCCGATTGCGGGCACCAAGATTGATTGGGTTTTCATCGGTTCCTGCACCAATTCTCGGATCGAGGATTTGCGCGCGGCCGCCGCCGTGCTGCGCGGGCGCAAGGTGGCGCCGCATGTCACGGCCTGGGTGGTGCCGGGATCGGAACGCGTGAAGAAGGAAGCCGAAACCGAAGGGCTGGATGCGGCCTTCACCGCCGCCGGCTTTGAATGGCGCGAACCCGGCTGCGCGCTATGTGTGGCCGCGAATGGCGAAGCCGTGCCGCCTGGCGCGCGCTGCGTTTCCACATCAAACCGAAATTTCGTGGGCCGCCAGGGGCCGGGGGCGCGGACGCATTTGGCCTCTCCGGCCATGGCGGCGGCAGCGGCTTTGGCAGGTGAGATCGCAGATGTGCGGCAATTCGCGGCATAAAAGGGGGCAGGTATCATGGAAAAATTCACCAAACTCTCCGGCCCCGCAGCGCCCTTGATGCGCGCCAATGTGGATACGGATTTGATCATCCGCATCCAGCGCCTGGTCGGCACCGGCCGCACCGGGCTTGGTCCCTATGCCTTCGAGAATTTGCGCCTCCTGCCGGATGGTTCGGAAAATCCGGATTTCGTGCTGAACAAGGCGCCCTATCGGGAAGCACCCATTCTGCTGGCGGGCGCCAATTTCGGCTGCGGTTCATCACGCGAAGGTGCCGTTTGGGCGCTGATGGGGGCGGGCATTCGCTGCGTGATCGCGCCAAGCTTCGGCGATATTTTCCACAATAACTGCTTCCAGAACGGCTTGCTGCCGATTGCCCTGCCCGAGGCGGTGGTGAATCAAATCGCCGCCGAGACCGAAGCAAGCCAAGGCGCGCGCCATACCGCGATTGATCTTGTGCGCCAGGTGGTGATTACGCCGGAAGGCGCTGAAATCCCCTTCAGCATTGATGCGCGCAAGCGCGACGCAATGCTGGAAGGGCTAGATGATATTGCGCTGACGCTGCGCCTGAAGGACCAGATCGAAGCCTGGCAAAAGGCGGATCACGCCAAGCGCGGCTGGGTCTGGGAAAGTGTGAAGCTGTAACAAGTATGGGCGGGTCTGAAACCCGCCCTTTGTCGCTTCAGCCGTGTGGCGCCATGCGGCGGGCTGTTTCCTGCAATTCCTTGGCCTTCTTCACCGCGCGATCAATTTCAGTCGCCGTGCGGTCCAAAGCATCACGATAGGTAGCCATCCCGTCCTGCATGCCGCCGACCTTGGACTTCAATTCACCCATCGCAGAGCGGAAATCGGAGGTGGCGCGCGCCTGGGCGCGCAGCGCTTCATCAAGCTTATGCAGCGCGATGCGCAAGCGATCCTGCGGGCGCTGCGGGAAGGCAAAAACCTCCACTGCCTTGGGTTCTTCGGTGAGGGTGATGGTGGATGCGCTCATTGCTCCGGTCTCCACTTGGTTAACCGAAGGCTAATACGGGTTAAAAAATATTGCCAGCGAAAAATCGTGAAAAATAAGAAATTCTGAAGAAAATTCTGAGGGAATTGTTTTTAAAGTAAATTTATCTATCGAAATTTACCAAATAAAACTTGGGGTAAAAATATCTTTTACTTCATTTCAATCACAGGTTCTGCCCCCTGCCCCGCGCCCGCGGGACAGGGGGCAAAAGCCTTTACCGATTCGTGAAAGCGGCCTTCCGCTTTTCGGCGAAGGCTGCCATGCCTTCCTTCTGATCCGCCGTTGCAAACAGCGACAGGAATAGCCGGCGTTCGGTGCGCACGCCCTCTGTCAAGCTGCTTTCAAAGGCGGCATTCACCGCTTCCTTCGCCATGGCAACCGAAGGCGCTGAGAGGGATGCGATCCTCTCACCAATCTTCAGCGCTTCCGCGATCAAATCCGCGGCAGGCACCACGCGGCAGACCAGATTGGCGCGTTCCGCTTCCTCGGCATTCATCATGCGCGCGGTCAGGATCATTTCCATGGCCTTGGATTTGCCGATGGCGCGCGTGAGCCGCTGTGTGCCGCCCGCACCGGGGATAATGCCCAGATTGATTTCCGGCTGGCCGAAGCGCGCCGTGTCGGCCGCAATGATGAGATCACACATCATGGCCAATTCGCAGCCACCGCCCAGTGCAAAGCCAGCCACGGCGGCGATCACGGGCTTTTGGATTTCCAGCACCGTTTCCCAATTGGCGCCGATGAAATCATTGAAATAGACGCCGGGGAAATCGCGTTCCTTCATTTCCTTGATGTCTGCGCCAGCAGCGAAAGCCTTTTCGTTGCCGGTGATGACAATGGCGGCAATCGCCGGGTCCTTGTCAAAGGCGCGCAAGGCAGTGCCGAGTTCGATCATCAATTGATCACAAAGCGCATTCAGCGCCTGCGGCCGGTTCAGCCGGATCAGCCCGGTCTTGCCGTGGGTTTCAACCAGGATCATTTCAGGGGCCATGGCGGTTCTCCTTCATCTGTTGTTGTGGATAGGCTTCTAGCACAGGCTTAGCGCTGCCGAAGCGGGCAGAAAAAGCTCGACCGGCCAGATTGCACAATGCGCTTGATCCCCGGACATTCCGGTTGGCCGTGGCAGGCGGGGCAGGCTTCCCCTTCCCGGCCATAGACGGCGAAATTCTCCTGAAAGCGCCCGATCTCGCCATCGGCCTGGACGTAATCACGCAGACTGGACCCGCCGGCGGCAATCGCCTCCTGCAACACCGCCTTGATGGCGGGGGCGAGCCGGCCCGCCCGCGTCCCCGCCACCGTATGGGCGGAACGGCGCGGCGAAATGCCGGCACGATAGAGCGCCTCACAGACATAGATATTGCCAAGCCCAGCGATCACCCTCTGATCCAACAATGCGGCCTTGATCGGGGTGCGCTTGCCCGCCAGCGCCGCCGAAAGCCAGGCAGGGGTGATTTCCGGCCCAAGCGGTTCCGGGCCAAGGCCGGCCAAAAGCTTGTGCTTATCCTCGGCCTCGGTTGCCACCAGATCAACGCTCCCGAAGCGGCGCGGGTCCACAAAGCCGATATGCCAGCCGCCCTCCGTCCCGAAGGCGAGATGCTCATGCGCCTCGGGGGGCGCGTTATGGCCGCGTGCGTCGGAAAAGACGCCCTGCTTGCCTTGCCGAGGCACCACCGGCGCACCTTCCCGCCGCGCCACCATGCGCCCTGACATGCCAAGATGGATCAGCAGGCTTTCGCCGCCTTCCAGCCGCATCAGGATATATTTCGCGCGCCGACGAAACCCCAGAACCCGCCGCCCGCGCAGCCGGTCCGCCAGCCGCGGCGGGAAGGGAAAGCGCATGCCATCGCGCCGCGTCTCGGCCCAGGCGATGCGCTCATGCTCCAGCACGGCCTGAAGGCCGCGCATCACGGTTTCCACTTCCGGCAATTCGGGCATTGCCCCTCCCCTTTCCGCCGATTGGCGCCTATGTTGACGCCATGAACGACACCGCCGCCCCCGAGACCGATTTCGGTTACCGCAAAATCCCCAAGGCCGAAAAGGCCGGCATGGTGCGCGCCGTGTTTGAAAGCGTCGCCCCCAATTATGACGTGATGAATGATCTGATGTCGCTTGGCGTGCATCGTGTCTGGAAGCGCATTTTTGTGAATGCCATCGGCGCCGGGCCGCATGATACGCTGCTCGACCTTGCGGGGGGCACGGGCGATATCTCCTTCCTCGCACTCGAACGCGGCGCGGGGCGGGTGATCCTGACGGATGTAAACCCCGCCATGCTGGAAGTGGCGCAGGGCCGCGCCCTGACACGTGGGTTGGTCAGCGGGCTTTCCTTCATGTGCGTGGATGCGGAGCGCATTCCGCTGCCTGATCGCAGTGTGGAACGCGTATCCATCGCCTTTGGGCTCCGCAACTGTACCGACAAGGATGCGGTATTGGCCGAAGCGCGGCGCGTGCTCCGCCCCGGCGGACGGTTTCATTGCCTGGAATTCTCGAAGCTTGAGGTCGCGGCGCTTGATGCGCTCTATGATGCCTGGTCCTTCAAGGCGCTGCCGGTGATCGGTGAATATGTGGCAAAGGATCGCGCTTCCTATGAATATTTGGCCGAGAGCATTCGCATGTTCCCGGATCAGGAAACCCTTGCCGGCATGATGCGACGCGCTGGGCTGGAGCGTGTTTCCTATCGCAACCTATCGGGCGGCATTGTCGCCATGCATAGCGGCTGGCGACTGTAAAAAACCTTATTCCGGATCAGGTGGCAGGTCAGCGACCGGCGCGCGGGAGTCTTCCGCCCAATCCGTGCTTTGCTTCATGCGTTGACGCAGCAAATAGGCCGCACCAAGGCCAAGCGCGCCAAGGCCAGCCAGCCCCGCAACCCCCATGGCCGCCACGCCACCCAAGCGCATCACGGCAAGCCCGCAGGCCATTTTCGGCAAGATCATCAGTTTTTCCTGTTGCTTTGACTTTCCTTATCCGCGGCATCGCCTGCTTTAGGCAAGGGCTTTTGCGCTGCGCAGGAACAAAAGGCCTCACCCTGGGGCAGGCGGTTCACCTGCGTTGCCTCTCCGCAATGGGGGCATTCAATCACCTCACGCGCGGTCATGCCGGCGGCGCCTGATTTTGGGGTAGGCTGCGCGCCTTGCTTCACCTGGCGCGGCCCACTTCCTGCCATGTACAAAAAAGCGGCGCCTGGCCATTGGCCATTTGCTGCGCCCGCTCACGCTCTGCCGCGTTCATGGCCTGCCAAATCTCATCGCGCTTTTGCGCGGCATGCGGCTGGTTCAGCGTGGCCGCGCGGCTCATCCAGCCATAGGCGACTGGGCGGTTGGTGGTATGGCCGGTCACAAGGCCCGTTGCCTCCCGCGCCAGGCGCACGCCCTTGACCGTGGTGCCGGAATAGATCTCACCCAGGCGAAAGGCGGCCGGGCCGTAATCCTGTGCTGCGGAACGGCACAGCCAGGCAACCGCTTCTGGCGTATTGTAGAAGGGGCCGGGGCCTTCGGTCAGTGAACAGCAAAGCGCATTGCCAACCTGATACTGCGCAGCCGGATGGCCGGCGCGCGCCGCATCAATATGAGCGGCATAGGCGGCCTGATCGCGCGCAATATTGAGGCCTTCAACCGCCGCAACGGTGCAGCCGGCCAGCGCCATAGTGCCAATCAGCGCCAGGATACGCCGCGAAAACCAAGCGGATGAGAACATGACAGCCCCTTTCACCGGCAGAAGGCTTCTGCCTGATGGGTGTTTCCTGGCAGGGCTTGTGCGCGCATTCCATGATCGAAATCAATTTCGCGTTTGGTGCGGGGCCTCGGGATCAGTTTACAAGGGCCCTGCTGCGACCTCTTTGCTCGTTTCTACCCCGCCTATCGGACCGGCATCAGCACCCATGAGTCCAAACTGGCGCTTTGAGTAACGGCGTTTTGGCCCTGCCGCCACCCGCGATACAGTCTCCCGGTGTCATGCCGCCACCACCAGCAGCTTCGGCAGGTGAACCAGGTTGTAAGCCGCCATCACCAAGGTGAACTGCTAGTCCACCTTGGAGCATGTTGCGTTCACATGAGCTCACGCAACTCGTTCTACATATTTGTTTTTCGAGCATCCTCACCCATTCAGATGATTCCATCTGACCGTGATCTGCTCTATTCACCAGGCCGCGAATAACCCGAAGCGGTTGCTCAGGGCGCAGTCGTTTTTCAAGATCAATATAGCTGACCAAGGAACCAGCCACAGCGTCATTACCACGCATCGCAACCTCAACCAAATGTGACGACCGTGAATCACAAATGCGGAGATTGAGCTACGAATTCCAGCAGCCTGTCAGCCCGCGCTATGTCTCAGTCATTTCGCTTCAAGGCAAAATCATATTCAAGCTTGCGCCAGGTGGCATTCATCACCTTGCCATCAGGCCCCTCGCCCAGCGGGTATTGCGTGAATTCGGCGATCAATTCCTGCTTCACGCCAAAAACCGCATCACTATCCAAATAGGGATCGCCCGCGACAAAAACATGCGTCACCAGGGTTTCATGCCCAGGCGCCGCAATCATGAAATGCACATGCGCGGGGCGCATCGGGTGGCGGCCCGTGGCGCGCAGCAGCTCCCCAACCGGGCCATCATCCGGCACCGGATAGGAAGTGGGCGTCAGCGTCCAGAAATGGAAACGCCCTTCGGCATCGGTGCGAAAGCGCGCGCGCAAATTGGCGTCCGGCTGATCGGCGCGCTGGACATCGTAAT
>JADCEX010000033.1 GCA_020249825.1 Roseomonas sp. | reverse complement strand
GGTACTTTCCTCGGCTTTCGCGTGCATACGCTGTGCAATGTTGGCGCCTATCTCGCCTGGCAGGGGCCGGTTTCCGCTACCAATAATGTCGGCGGGCTAGCGGGGGTTTACCGCACGCCGCATATCTTTACCGAAGTGCGCTGCATTTTCACCCATACGCAACCAACCGCGCCCTATCGCGGTGCCGGGCGGCCAGAAGCGATTTATGCGATTGAGCGCATCATTGATCTGGCGGCGGATCAAATCGGCATGGACCGGATTGCGCTGCGGGAGAAAAACCTGATTCCGCCTCATGCCATGCCGTTTCGTACCGGGCTTGATTACACCTATGACAGCGGCGATTTTCCCAAGAATATGGCGCTTGCCCTGAAAGCCGCGGATTGGGCGGGGTTTGAGGCGCGGCGTGCGGAGGCCAAGGCGCGCGGCAAGCTGCGTGGGATTGGCATTGCCAATGCGATTGAAAGTGCGGGCGGGCCGCATCGTGGGCCTTTGGAGGAAGCCGCTGAAATCCGCTTCGATTCCGGCGGCAGCGTGACCTTGCTCATGGGCAGCCATAATCACGGCCAGGGGCATGAAACGGTGTTTCGCCAGATCGCCTCAGAACGCCTCGGCATTCCGGCTGAGCGTATCCGTTTCATCAATGGTGACACCGATATCGTGACGCATGGGCGCGGTACCATCGGGTCGCGTTCCATGATGGCAGCGGGTGGCGCCTTGGTAGGCGCGGCGCAGCGCATCATCGCGCGCGGCAAGAAGATCGCCGCGCATTTCTTGGAAGCGGCGGAAGCCGATATTGAATTCAGCGAAGGGCAATTCCGCATCGCGGGCACGGATCGCGGCATTGGCATCGAAGCCCTTGCGCGGCGCAGCTACATGCCCGGCCAATTGCCGATGGGCGAAGAACTTGGGCTTTCCGCCTTGCTCATCACGCGCCCTGGCGATGCCACTTTCCCCAATGGCTCCCATATCGCGGAGGTGGAAATAGACCCTGATACCGGAGAGGCGCAGACCGTTGCTTACGTGGTGGTGGATGATGTCGGCACGGTGATCAACCCGTTGCTGCTGAAGGGCCAGATCCATGGCGGCATTGCGCAGGGACTTGGCCAAGTCTTTGGCGAGGATATTCGCTACGACGCCAATGGCCAACTTTTGACTGCAAGCTTCATGGATTATCTGATGCCGCGCGCGGCGGATTTCCCGGAGATGGTGGTCAAAAGCAATCCGGTGCCAACCAAGACCAATCCGCTTGGTGTGAAAGGCGCTGGTGAGGCCGGCACGGTTGGCGCCTTGCCGGTACTGATCAATGCCGTGGTGGATGCGCTGCGCCCGCTTGGCATTACCCATATTGAAATGCCGGCAACGCCGGAACGTATCTGGGCGGCCATACGCAACGCAGGTTAAGCGCGCGCTTCTTCTTCCAAGGCTTCCAAAAGCCGCGCCGGCCACCATTGCGGAATGCCCTGGCCAATCAGCACCAGGCGTGAACGCCGATCTGCCGATGGCCAATCTTCCAGCCATTGAATGGGATGCAGCACATGGCGCACGCCATGCAGCACGGCGGGTTTTTCCGGCGCTTCCGCAACACGGATGATGCCCTTCATGCGCAGCAATTTCTCCCCGGCATGTTCGGCGAGCGCTTCCAGGAATAGCGGTAACACCACGGCGGGGAGCGGTTCTTCACGCAGGATGGAAATGGTCTCCACCCCTGCGCTATGGCGCGCGCCAGGTGTGGCAATGGCTTCCAACCAATGCTGCAAGGCCCCCGGCCGCGCGGCGGAAGCAAACAGCGCATCCGGTGGAATGGCGCCTTGCACAGCGCAGAGAATCGGCGCGCCGGGATTAAGCGCCGCAAGCTTTGCTTCCAAGGTCACTGTATCGGGCGCAAGATCGGTTTTGCTGAGCAGCAGCCGATCCGCGAGCATCGCCTGCTGCTCAGCTTCCGGATGGCGCGTGATGGTCTCGATACCCAACAGCGCATCCACCACCGTCACCACCGCTTCCACGCGATGGTCCTCCGCAATGCTTGGGTCCATCAAAAGCGTGTGCAGAATGGGCGCGGGATCAGCGAGGCCCGATGTTTCAATCAGCACGCGGTGATAGGTGACAGCGCCCGATCGGCGTCGCGCCGCCAAATCGAGCAGCGTGCGCGCGAGATCGCCGCGTGTCGCACAGCAAAGGCACCCATTGGCGAGGCCCAGCAGGTTTTCTTCCGATGTTTCCAATAATTCATGGTCAAGCCCGATATCGCCCCATTCATTGACGATCACCGCACTGCCGGCATAGGCGGGATCACGCAGCACAGAACGCAGCAGCGTGGTCTTGCCGCTACCAAGAAAGCCGGTGATGACCGAAACGGGGATCACGATGGCGCCGCAACCCGCGCGCGGGCCGGTTCCGTACTGGTTGCGTTCAGCGCATAACGCAGGCTGCGCAATAGCCCGAGCATGGAAGCCGCCGGACGGCGCCGAGCCTCGCTGATCAGCCACCAGCGCATCGGCGCTTCTTCCGGCAAGGCTTGCGCGACATGCAGCACCAACTCAGCAGTGGTGATTCTTACGCCCTCATCTGCAATATCCACGCGCCCAGCCACGCCCCAAAGCGTCAGGCTATCGGCGATCAGGGCGCGCAGCGCGGGTGGGTTCATACGGCGGGCGCGGTGCGGATTTCCTGCGGGATGCGCCGCGGCAGCCATTGCCCGCCGGTTGCATCACCGACCCAGCGATCATTTTCCACCATGATCTTGCCGCGCAAAATGGTCATGGCGGGCCAGGCATCCACCTGGCGGCCTTCCCAGGGCGTATAGTCGCTTTCATGAAGCGCTTCCGCGCGCACCATGCGCTTCAGCTTTGGATCCAGGATGCAGATATCCGCATCCGCACCCGCAGCAATCGCCCCTTTGCGTGGATACATGCCCATGATCTTCGCCGCATTGGTGGAAACCGCATCCACGAATTGCCGGAGCGTAAAGCCACGCTTGCCGACCATTTCCGTATACATCACCGCGACACGAGGCTCCACACCTGAATTTCCGCCAGTTGTGTCATCCACCCGCTTGCCTTGCGTTTTCACTGCCAAGGAACAGCAAAGTTCATCGGTCGCAACACAGGAAATGGAGCCATCACGCGCCCCGGCCCAAAGCTCATCCTGATCCGCCTGAGACTTCAGCGATGGGTAGGTGTGATAGATCTGCCCATTCGGGCGCTTATAATCCTCACTGGTGTAGAGCATGTATTGATGGAGCGACTCACCATAAATCGGCAGGCCCTTGGCGCGCGCATCGCGAATGGCGCGCACGCCATTGCCGGCGGAGACATGCATCATATAAAGCGCGGTCCCTGGCACATGTTCTGCCAAGCGCATGACGCGACGGAAGGAAAGATCTTCCGAAAGCGTATTGTGCACCTCAGCCATATTCTCAAATCCGGCGCGGTTTTCGCGGAAGAGTTTGGCGTACATATGCATGACAATGTCATTGTCTTCGGCGTGGATCACGCCAAGCCCGCCCTTGGCGGAGAGCACCTGGAAAACTTCCCAGATATCGCCGAAATCAACCATGCGGCCCTTGCGGGAAGGGGTGATGTCGGTTGTGAAGATTTTCGTGGTGGCGTGGCCGGCTTCAATCGCCTCCCCCAACTGCGCGGGGATATCGGGCGGCAAATCGCCTTCCACCATGATGTGAAAAGCGTAATCGCAGGGGCAGCCATCGGCCTTCCAGGCGGCGTGGCGTTCAGCGATGGCGCCTTCAATGGTTTTGCCATGGGTCCAGCGCACGAAATCCAGAATGCTGGTGGTGCCGCCATAAAGCGCGGCTTTGCCGACGACCGAAGCGCCCTGGGTTTGATCAATCTTCCCATCCGGCCCAGGGATGGGCCAAAGGCAATGCGTATGCGGGTCAATCCCGCCCGGCATCACGATGCTGTCGCCCGCTTCCACCACCCGCACACCAGGCGGTATGGGCAGGGTACCCGGTGCGGCAATGGCGACGATTTTCTCGCCCGCTATGCCGATTTCAGCCGGCCCAATGGCATAGGGCGTGACGACGCAATTGCCCTTGATCACAAGATCCATGGTGATACCCCCATTCGGCGCATGGTCTGGCGCCGAGGGGAAGCCTAAACCCAAAACACGGGTTTAGGCCAATGCTGGCTTCAGCGCCGGGGCGGTGCGGTGCCGGGCACTTCGCGGGAAATGCGTGCGCGGTCCGTTTCCGTCACCGTCACACGGTCACCGACCTGCAGCCCAAGCTCATTGGTTTGGGTAATCACGCGTTCGCCGCCGGAATCAGGGCGGATGATGAATTCCATCGCCTCACCACGCGTGGCGCCTTCTTCAATGGCAGCGCCAGCCGCACCGCCAGCCAGCGCGCCAACCACGCCGCCCACAGTCCGCGCGCGCCAATCACCGCCGATGGTGCTCCCCAGGAAGCCCCCGCCAACAGCACCGGCCGTGGCACCCACGCCGCTGCGTGCGCCGCTTACGGCCACGGGGCGCATGGCGATGATGGTGCCGCGATAGACAGTGCCTTGGATGCCCAATGCTTGGCGTTCCACGGTTGTGTTCGTCGCCGGCGCGCAGGCAGAAACGCCAAACAGCAGAAGGATGATGGACAGGCGAAGAAGCATCAGAGTGTCTCCTCAATCAGGATGATAGACTCAGCCTTGGATCGGCTAGGCAGCAAGGCCCGCCGCAAACCTGCTGGGCTTTTGGCACCAACTTAAACGTTTTTGGCAATACTCCAAGGCGCGATTATGGCGGACTTTTCGGTTCAAGGCGCCGGCAAAAGCGCATCCGTGCGACCCATAAGCCGATAGGCAATAAGCCCGAGCCATTCCCGAAAACCCCATTCGAATTGACCGAGCCTTTCCGGGAAAGGCGCATCGTAAAGCACAGCAAGGGTATGGCCGGTGCGATAATTCACTGGCCAGGCGATGATCCCTTGCCAGCCGGCCTTGCGGAACACCCCCATGGCGCGCGGCATATGGCTGGCTGAGGTGACCAGCAGCCAAACCTCATCCGGTTTTGGCTGCACCAGGGCGTGTGTCAGCACGGCATTCTGATGCGTATTGCGTGCCGCCGCTTCATAAATCACGCGCGGCCCCGCAAGGCCGAGGCCTTCAAAGAATTTCCGCGCCACATCGGCTTCAGTCAGCCCGCCATGCACCAGTGAACCCTGGCCACCGGTGAAGACGATGCGCGCATCCGGGAAACGCCGCGCCAGCGCAACGGTTTCTGTCATGCGTTCCGCGGCGCCATTGATGGCAGGGATGCCGCGTTCATCAGTAATGTTCTGATCCACCGCGCCACCCAGCACAACGATGCCATCAACCCGCGTGAGCGGCTCAGCCGGGCGCGCAAAGCGATCTTCCAGCGGCAGCAGAATGAATTGGCTGATGGGGGTTGCGATAAGCAGGAAAAAGAACGCAAGACAGGCCAGGATAAGCCAGCGGCCAGAGCGCAGCCCACGCCAGATCATGGCAAGCCCAATGGCACCAACCAGCAGGGCAAAATGTCCCGGCCGTGCCGGAAACCACAATATTTTTGAGACTATATAGGCGATATCCGTCATGACAGGGTCCAAACCGCGCGAGGATTGCGCAAAGCAGCGTCGCCCTGGCCTGTCAAGCGAAGCGGCGGCCGGGCTCAATCAAGCCCGGCGCCGTCCGTTCAGTTACTTGCGGCCAGCTTCGGCCTTGGCAGCTTCGGTCACGCGCTGATCAGCGGCAAGGATGGTATTGCGCAATTCGCGCATGAACGCATTGCCCTTGGGCGTGCGCTGCACCAGTACCGACCGCCGATCGGATGGATCAGGCTTGCGCCGGGCAAGATCATGATCACCCAAACGATCAAGGGCGCGCGTGATCGCCGGCTTGGATACATTCAGCTTTGCGGCCAGGCCGCGCACCGTATGCGGGCCATCCGAAAGATAGCTGATGAGCATGACACCAAGTTGGCGAGAGGAAAGATCATGCGCATCCCGGCGCACAAGTGCAACGATCGTTTCCTGCAAAACGCGTATCATGTGATCTGAGCCATTATTATTGCTGGCCATTTGATTTTCCTTTCCGTGCGACAAATGCGGCCTTTCCGGCCACTGATTCTCATTGAAGGGCCATAAACTAGCTGGACCTGATATCGTCATACACAGGTTTCACTGAAATGTCATATCACAATCTCCCTGAAAAATCTTGTAACATTTTAAACATGGCGCGCGCCGCCTGCGCTTCGCCACCCTCCGGTCTTCCTGGGCGCGTTGAATCGTTCCAGGCATAGACATCAATATGCGCCCATGGCTGCCCCTTCGGCAGAAAACGGCGCAGGAAAAGCGCGGCCGTCACCGCGCCGGCCATGGACTTTTGTGAAACATTGCTAAGGTCGGCGAAGGGCGTATCAAGCCAGGAATCATATCCATCATGCAAAGGCAGGCGCCAAAGCGGGTCCTGAACCGCCTGTCCGGCACGCAAAAGCCCTTCAGCCAAAGCATCATCGTTACTGAAAAGAGCAGGCAGGTCAGGGCCCAGCGCCACACGGGCAGCGCCAGTAAGTGTAGCAGCATCCAGGATCAGTGCGGGTTGCTGCTCGGTTGCAAATTGTAACAGATCACACAGGACCAATCTTCCTTCTGCATCAGTATTGCCGATTTCAACCCTTAGTCCCTTGCGCGTATGCAAGACATCCATCGGCCGCATGGCATTACCGGACACAGCATTTTCCACCGCGCCAATCAGCACCAGCAGGCGGATCGGCAATCTTGCGCGCATGACCATTTCTGCAACGGCCAACATTATCGCCGCCCCACCCATATCCTTCTTCATGCGGAGCATGGCGGCAGAAGGCTTGATATCGAGCCCACCGGTATCAAAGCAAACCCCTTTGCCGCAAAGTGTTACCAATGGACCATTGGCATCACCTTCCCAATGCAAGATAGCCAAATACGGTGCGCGGGGACTTCCCGCGCCAACCGCCGCCATGCATGGAAAGCCATCCAACAAGGCTTGACCCGTGATGATTTCCGCGCGGCCCCCATGGCGCTGTGCCAGGCCGGCCGCAGCTTCCGCCAATTGCTGCGGGCCCAATTCAGCCGCCGGCATATTGATAAGGTCCCGTGCGGCGCAGATCGCCTCAGCCATCATCACCGCATTTTCGGTGCCGGAAGGGACAATCAACTCAGCCGGGGCGCGTTCCTGGCGCTTGTGATGCAACCAACGATAAGCGCCCAAATGCCAACCCAGAACGACATCTGCGGCATTGGGGATGGACCCGGCAAGATGCCAGCGGCTGCCCGCTGGCAGTGACCAGGCCGCGCCACCGAAATGCCAAGGCGACGCTTCCTTTCCGATACCGATCACCGCACCGGCCAATCCGTTTTCCCCGGGCAGCAAGGCGATTTCCCCAGGCTTCGCGGCAAAGCCGGAAGCACGCAGAAACGCCGCAGAAACCTCAGGCAGGCCGGCGAGGAACCCTGGCAGATCCTCGGCGCAAATTGCGTGCAATGGCCGCGAAGAGACCCCCTCAACTGGCGCGACTTCAGCCATCAATCTTTCCCTTTCCGGCACCACCACGGCGCGGTTTCAAAACAGGCCTGCTATGTGAGGGTTCATCATCCAGATATCAATTCAGGCGATTGAAAAGCCGCATAATTTTATCCTGTTACGGTTAACCAACAATAAACGATCTTGATATGCGTCATGTTTTCGAAACATGATGCCTGACATGCCAATCCGCCAAATCATCATTCAGTCTCACCCGCAAATCGGCGCGTCCGCCAAGGCTTGCGGCAGCCAGGCATGGGCGGATGCCTCCTATGCGTTTCCAGGACGTTGTCACGCATAATGTTGCGGTGCAGCAAAAACGCTTGATGATTGGGCTTTTGTCGCTTGCGTCACGGGCGTCCCTGGCTTCTTGGGCGGGCGG
>JADCEX010000329.1 GCA_020249825.1 Roseomonas sp. | reverse complement strand
GTGAGTGGGCAGAGCGAGGTGAATTCCGGCGCGGTGAAACGGATGCAATAGCGCAAGCCAGGATGCGGATTGCCCACACGTTCCAGCACCGCCTGTTCCGGGGTTTGCGGTTGTTGGGCGGCCTGACCAAGCTGCGTCAGATGGGAAAGATCGCTCATGCCGCATTCTCCTTTTCCGCCTGCCAGCCGGCTTCAATGCGCGCAGCAGTGCCGGCGAGATCGCCCGCCAGAATACCGGCGCGGAGTTCCGCCATCAGGTCCTGGTAGTATTGAATATTGTGCCACGTCAGCAGCATGGGCCCCAGCATTTCATTCGCCTTGAACAGATGATGCAGATAGGCGCGCGAATGGCCCCTACAAGCGGGGCAGGCACAGTTGGGATCAAGCGGGCGGTTATCTTCGGCATGGCGGGCATTGCGAATATTGATCACGCCGCCCCGCGTATAGGCGCGGCCGGTGCGGCCCGAACGGGTTGGCATCACGCAATCAAACATATCAATGCCACGCTGCACGGCGCCGATCAGATCAGATGGTGTGCCAACGCCCATCAGATAGCGCGGCTCATCGGCAGGCAGCAGCGGCGTGGTGCATTCCAGCGTGGTGAACATGGCTTCCTGCCCCTCACCCACCGCAAGCCCGCCCACCGCATAGCCTTCAAAGCCGATACCAGTCAGCGCCGCGACACTTTCGGCGCGGAGATCAGGGAAAATGCTACCCTGCACAATGCCGAACAAGCCATGGCCTGCACGCGGCACGAAGGCTTCGCGGCTGCGCGCTGCCCAGCGCATGGAAAGCCGCATGGATGTCGCGGCCTGTTCATGTGTGGCGGGAAAAGGTGTGCATTCGTCAAAGCACATGGTCACATCAGCGCCGAGCAGATGCTGGATTTCCACGCTGCGTTCTGGCGTCAGGCGATGGCGTGATCCATCCACATGGCTTTGGAAGGTGACGCCTTCCGCATCCATCTTGCGCAAGCCCGAAAGCGACATGACCTGAAAGCCGCCGGAATCGGTCAGGATTGGTCCGTGCCAGTCCATGAAACGATGCAGGCCACCCAGCCGCGCAATACGCTCCGCGCCAGGGCGCAGCATGAGGTGATAGGTATTGCCAAGCACCATGCGCGCACCGGTCGCGCGCACCGCATCGGCCGTCATGGCCTTCACCGTGCCGGCGGTGCCAACAGGCATGAAAACGGGGGTCGGCACCGTGCCATGCGCCGTGTGCAAAACACCCGCACGCGCCGCGCCATCTTGGCCTTCATGCTGCCAGGAAAGTGTCATGGTGCATCACCTGCGCGAAACAGCAGCGATGAATCGCCATAGGAATAGAAGCGATATTGTTGCGCGATGGCGTGCGCATAGGCCGCGCGCATGCGCTGATCACCGGCAAAGGCGCAAACCAGCATGAACAGCGTGCTGCGCGGCAGATGAAAATTCGTCATCAGCGCATCGGCGCTGCGGAATACGTGGCCCGGCAGCAGATACAGATCCGTGAGACCGCGAAAGGGTGTGATACTGCCATCCGGTTGCACCGCGCTTTCCAACAGGCGCAAGGCGGTGGTGCCGATGGCGATAATGCGCCCGCCCGCCGCGCGTGCGGCATTCAACTGTGCGGCGGCTTCTGGGGTAATTTCGCCCCATTCTTCGTGCAGTTTGTGGGCCCGCGCATCATCGGTGCGCACCGACAGGAAGGTGCCTGCACCTACATGCAGCGTCACGGTCACACGCGCAACACCGCGCGCATCCAAGGCGGCCAGCAGGGCTTCGGTGAAATGCAGGCTCGCTGTGGGTGCCGCGACAGCGCCGGGGCGGCGGGCAAAGATTGTTTGGTAATCGCTGGTATCCTCAACCGTTGGGCCATCAGGGCGGCTGATATAGGGCGGCAGAGGAACCTCGCCGGCCTTTTCCAACGCAGCCGCCAACCGCGCCTGGTCCGGCCCGAAATCAAGCCGCGCGGCGCCGCCTTCGGGATCATCCAGTACACGCGCGGTGCAATCCTCAGCGCCTTCAACCTGCAATTCATCCCCGGCCTTGAGCCGGCGCGCATTGCGGATCAGCGTATGCCAAATGCCAGTTTCCTCATGCCGGTTCAGCATGATTTCAACCCGCGCCTGGCCGCGCCTGGCATGGAGCCGCGCGGGGATCACGCGCGTATCATTCACCACCATGACATCACCGGGGCCAAGCAGCGCGGGCAAATCCCGCACGCCGCGATCTTCCAGGCCATCCGGGCGCACGACCAGCATGCGCGCCGCATCACGCGGGCGGATGGGCGCCTGCGCGATCAGATGTTCAGGCAGGATGAAATCATAATCATCCAACCGCAAAGGGGTTTGTTGAGCCAGCACGCGGGGGCGGTAGCGCGAAGCTGCCCGCCGCGCAACCGGCCCGCCCCGGTAACGGGGGCCTTATTCCGCGGAACGCAGGCCGGTTGCTTCAATCAGGTTGCGGAATTTCTCGCTCTCCGCGCGGGAGAAAGCGGCGAAATCCACGCGGTTGCGATAAAGAATGGGCTGGGCCACGCGCTTCATGCCTTCAATGAAGCCCTCGGCCTTCACTGCCCTTTCGCAGGCGGCTTCCAGCCGTGCCATGACAGGTTCCGGCGTGCCGGCGGGGGCGTAAAGCCCGCTCCAGATCGTATAGACCAGGTCATGGCCTTCTTCGCGCATGGTGGGCACCTCAGGGAATTCCGGGTTGCGCGCTTCGGTCAAGAAAGCAATCGGGTGCAGATCATATTGGCGGATCAACAAGGTCTGGTCAGTGAAAAGCTGCAATTGGCCTTGCTGGAAAGCGAGCATCACCTCACCAGAACCACGAAAGGGCACGTGGTTCATTTGAATATTGGCCGCGCGCATCAACGCCACCATGGAAATATGCGGAATACTGCCCGCCCCGGTGGAGGCGAAGGGCATGCCGCCATTTTCTGCCTTCGCCCGCGCAATCACATCGGCCACGCGCCTGAGGCCAGAATTTTTCGGCGTCATCATGATGACCGGGCTATCAGCGACCTGACAAATGGCCGCGAGGTTTTCCAGCTTATAGCTCAGATTGCTGCGGAAATGCGGCTGAATGGCGATGGGACCGATGGGGGAAAGCAGAATGGTCTGCCCATCAGGCCGTGCGCGGGCAACTTCCGCCGTGCCAATCGTCCCCCCGGCGCCGGTGACATTGCGCACCACCACGGGCTGACCAAGTGCGGCTGCCATATCATTTTGCATCAGCCGCGCGACGATATCCGATGGGCCGCCGGCGGAGAAATTCACCACCAGTGAGATTTGCGCCATGGCAGGCACAGCCCAAGCCCAGAGCAGCGCCACAAGCGCCGGAAGCCATTTCTGCATCTGTTTCCCCCCGCCCGCTTGTCGGCGCGGGCTGATGCGGGCAGGCTAAACCCAGAAAGCAAGGGAAGGGAAGCGCCATGGCTGAGACCATGACAGGGGCGCAATGGCTGGCCGGCAGCATCGCCGCCTCAGGCCAGACGCATGTGTTTTTCGTTGATGCCGTCTTGCGGCGAACCCTTTTGGCGCTCGGCGATGCCGGGGTGCAGCCGGTACTCGCGCATACCGAAAAAGCTGCGGTCTATATGGCGGATGGCTATGCGCGGGTATCGGGAAGGCCGGGGATTGTCGCGGCGCAATCGGTCGGCGCGGCGAACCTCGCGGCAGGTTTGCAGGATGCCTTTTTGTCGCGCGCGCCGATCATTGCGCTGACCGGGCGTAAGGTGCCGGCGCATCAGCACCGCAATGCCTATCAGGAAGTGGATCACGCGCCGCTTTTCTCAACCGTGACGAAATTGCAGACAGATGTCGCGGATGCGGGCGATCTGCCGCGTGTCTTGCGCCAGGCTTTTGCGGCTTCCGTGGCACTCCCACCACGCCCGGTGCATCTTGATTTGTTCGGCCTACAGGCAGAGGTGATCGAAAACGGCAAGGTTTCAGCGCCCATCGCTGATCTTTCTGCCTTCCGCATGCCGCTGCACCGCCCAGGGCCGGATATGGCAGCGATTGACGCGGCAGCACGCGCGCTGCTGGCGGCACCTAAGGTTGCGATTGTGGCGGGTGATGCGGCGGCGCTTTCGGGCTGCAGCGCGGAAGTGCTGATGGTGGCGGAAGCGCTGGCCGCACCGGTTGCCACTGCGCTTGGGGCGCGCGGGATGATTTCAACGCGCCATCCGCTGCATATCGGCGTGGCTGGCGCCTATGCCGCGCCGCCGGCCAATCGTATTCTGCATGATGCAGATTTGATCCTATTCGTTGGCGCCGATACAGGCGATATGCTGACGAATTACTGGCGCACCCCAGTGGCCGGCGCGCCGGTGGTGCAGATTGATGCGGACCCGCATGAGTTTGACCTTTCCTACCCGGCGGCGGTTGCGGTGCAGGGTGATCCGCGTGCGGCACTGGCAGCGCTGGCGGCGGCGCTTGGCAAACCCAAACGCGATGGTGCTTATCTGGCATCCGCACAAGCGCAAATGGCGGCCTGGCGCGCGGAAATGGCGCCGCGTTTTGCAAGCGATGCCAAACCCATTGACCCCGCACGGCTTGCCGCAGAGATCACCGCCGCCCTGCCCGCCGATGGGATTCTGGTGGCTGATACGGGCTATTCCGGCATTTGGACCGCGACCATGGTGGATCTGGAACCAGGGCAGACTTACTTGCGCGCGGCGGGCTCTCTCGGCTGGTCTTTCCCGGCCGCACTTGGTGCGAAATGCGCAGCACCTGATCGGAAAGTTGTCTGCTGGTCTGGCGATGGCGCGCTTTATTATCACTTGGCGGAGCTTGAAACGGCACGTCGGCGCGGCATCGCGGTGACGCTGGTGGTGAACAATAATTCGGGCTTCGGCCAGGGCTGGCCGAATTTCAAGCGCAGCGCCGGCAATCGCCCTGGCGCAGCTGAGGAAATCCTCCGCTTTGGGCCGACGGATTTCACCGCCGTCGCGCGTTCTTTCGGGTTGAATGGCATTCGCGTGGAACGGCCAGAGGATATCGGCCCTGCCTTGCGTGAAGCCATGGCATCGCCTGAGACTGTGGTGGTGGATGTGGTGACGGATATTGAAGCACGCGCGCCCGCACCCTGGGCGCCGGAAGGAGCATGAGTATGACACGCGTTGCCGTTCTTGGCGCCGGCACCATGGGCCATGCATTGGCGCTGGTTTTTGCCCTTGGCGGGCACCAGGTTCGCCTGACTGACAATAACCCCGAAACCCTGCGCCGCGCACAGGGCCTGATGGAAAAGGCCTTAGCGACATTGGCTGAAGCAGGCGAGGCGCCAGAAGGCTGGACTTCCGCCCATTTGGCGCAGGCCATCATGCGGCATGAGGATTTGCGCGAATGCGTTGATGGCGCCGAGTTGATTGTCGAAGCGGTGGTGGAAAACCCCGATGTGAAGCGCTTGCTTTATGCGGAACTGGACAGGCTGGCGCCGGCGGATGCGATCATTGCGTCCAATACATCCTATCTGGATATCTTTCCGCTGATGCCGGCTGCGCGGCAGAGAAAGACGCTGATCGCGCATTGGTATACGCCGCCCTATCTGGTGGATTTGGTGGATATTGTTTCGGGTCCTGAAACCGATCCGGCGGCAGTGGAGATGGTACGCAAGCTTTGCGCCGATATGGGCAAGAAGCCGATTGTGATGCGCAAATTCATCCCCGGCTATATTGCCAATCGCATCCAATCCGCCATTGGGCTTGAAGTGCAGAAGCTGCTGGATGAGGGGGTGGCGGATGCGGCGGAAATTGATGCGTCCCTCATCCATGGCATTGCGTTGCGGCTGCCGATTCTGGGGGTGCTGGCCAAGGCGGATTTCACCGGCTTGCCGATGATGCAATTGGCGCTCAAGAATCGCATGTATGAACCGCCGCCGGTGCGCGGGCATAGTGAAGCGCTGGACAAGCTGATTGCCGAAGGCAAGACCGGTGTGATGTCCGGCGCTGGCTTTTACGATTGGGGTGGCAAGGATCCCGCGACTTTGTTCGAAGATCGGGACCGTCGTCTCCTCGCGCTGCGCAAGGCGCTGCGTGAAATTGGAACCCTGGCAGGAATGGAGCGTGACCAATGACCGCAAGCTATGATCTGAAAGGCAAGACCGCGCTGGTGACGGGGGGTGCTTCCGGCATTGGCTTGGCCACTGTGGAAATGCTGGCCGCCAATGGCTGCAAGGTCGCCATCAACCATTTGGCGGGGGATGAGCGTGGTGCGGCTGAAGTCGCGCGGCTGCGCGGCCTGGGGCGGGATGTGATTGCAGCACCAGGCAATGTGGGCGATGCGGCGGATTGCAAACGCATGGTTGAACAGGCGGTGGCTGATCTCGGCCGTTTGGATTATTTGGTGAATAACGCCGGCACGCCGGGCACCAAAACCACCATCGCGCCCAATGAATTTGACCGGCTGACGGAAGAATTATGGGACACGGTCTTGCAGGTTAATCTGCTTGGCGTGTTTCGCTGCACCAAGGCGGCAGCGCCAGCACTACGCGCTTCCGGTGGCGCGGTGGTGAGTGTGGCTTCCATCGCTGGGCTTAATCATGCCGGGTCTTCCATGGCCTATGGCGCGACCAAGGCGGGGGTGGTGAGCCTGACCAAGAACCTCGCGCGCGGGCTGGCGCCGGAAGTGCGCGTGAATGCGGTTGCACCAGGCGCGGTTGATTCGACTTGGATGATTGAATGGACCGAAGAACAGCGCCGCGGCAGCATTGAAAAGGCGCTGCTGAAGCGGCGGTGCACCACGGCGGATTTGGCAGAGGTGATGGTATTCCTGCTGGCCGGCGCAGCCATGGTGACCGGGCAGACCATTGTGGTGGATGGTGGGCTCACCCTTTAGCCCGCCCTGTCAGTGGCTCCGCAGCCTGGCGCGATTCGGGCGGCCGGGGCCATTGAAGGCCGCAAGCGTGGCAAGGTGGCTGAGGGCATCACCATCCCGCAACGGCAGGCGGAGCAATTTGCCACGCGCATCGCGCATGTGAAGTTCGGCACCCGTGCTGGTTTCCAGCAGGGCCACACAGGTGAAAGCAGAATCGGCTTGTGCAACGCGACGGTTGGTTTGCATGGATTTTTCGCTCCTCAGAGTCACGTTTGTTGTGACGCGCTTAAGAAAAGCCCATTCCTGGTTGTTGAACAGTTAACAGGATTGGTTGCCGAGTGATTTTTCTGCTAAGAGTTTCTTGGTATTAATCAAAAGTAGAATTTCTTAACCAAGGGTTTCCGCCATGGTGCAGATCAACGCCGATCGTTTCCTTGCCGATCTTCATGAGTTGCGCAAAATCGGCGCCTACAAGACCGGCGTGCATCGCCCAACCTATTCGCCGCAGGATATGGAAAGCCGCCATTGGCTGATGGAAAAGCTGCGCGAATGCGGGCTGGAGGCCAGCATTGACGGAATCGGCAATGTCTATGGCCGCCACAAGGGGCCGGGGCCGCATTTGCTGGTGGGCAGCCATATCGAAAGCCAGAATTACGCGGGCTGGCTGGATGGCGCGCTTGGCGTCATGGCCGGTGTTGCTTTGGCGCGCGCCGGATTGCCCGTGGATGTCGCGGCTTTCGCGGATGAGGAAGGGCATTTCGAAGGCGGCTTCCTCGGCAGCCGGTCCATCATTGGTGATCTGACCGAAGAAGAAATTGATCGCAGCCGCAGCCGCAATGATGGCACGCCCTTGCGTGATGCGCTTGCGGCGGCGGGGCTGGCCGGCAAGCCGCGCATGCAATTGGAACCCGGGCGGCTTAAGGGTTTCTATGAAATGCATATCGAACAAGGCACGCAGCTTGAAAATGCCGGGCTGCGTGTGGGTGTCGTGACTGGAATTGTTGCTATTTGGCAATGGCGCATTCAGTTCCACGGTCAGCAGGATCACGCCGGCGGCACCACCATGGCGGAACGCAAGGATGCCGGGCTTTCCGCAGTGCGGCTGCTGGCCGCGATTGATCAGGAATTTCCGCGCATTTGCGGCCCGCGCAGCACCTGGACCACGGGGCGCATCAGCCTTGATCCGGGCGCGCCTTCCATCATCCCCGGCATCGCGGATGTGCTGTTTCAGTTCCGCGATGTCTCCGTGCCGGTGCTGGAACGCATGGAAGCCGGGCTGCGCGCCTTGGTACAGGAAAACAATCGCCGCGAAAAATGCCCGGCGACTCTCACCCAAATGAGCCGCGCCACGCCCGCCATTTGCGATCCGGCGATGATGAAGGCTTTGGAACAGGCGGCGGAGGCGCATGCGCCCGGGCTTTGGCAGCAAATGCCATCAGGGGCGGGCCATGATGCGCAATATATCGCGCGGCTCATGCCCGCATCCATGATCTTCGTGCCATCCATTGGCGGCATCAGCCATCATTGGGCGGAAGATACGAAGGTTGAGGATTTGGCCTTGGGCTGTCAGGTGCTTGCCAGCGCGGCGGAGAAATTCCTGGCGGGGTGAAGAGCCCAGCTATTCCAGCTTGATGTTAGCTTCGCGAATCACGCGGCCCCATTTTTCGGTCTCGCTGCGCAGAAACGCCTCTGCTTGGGCTGAGGAATTGGGTTGCACCACCATGGCAAGTTGGCTGTAGCGCGAAGTGACCTCCGGGTCCTGCACCACCTCATTCAATGCGGCATTCAGCCTTTCAATGATGGCGGCAGGCGTGCGGGCGGGGGCGAGGATGCAGTTCCATTCATAGGCCTCATAGCCCGGAAGTGTATCGCCAATGGCAGGCAGATCGGGGAAGGCGGCGATGCGCCCACGCCCGGTATGCGCCACGGCGCGCACGCGCCCACCCTGCACGAAGGGCAAGGATACATTCGAATTGCTGAAGAAATAACCGACCTGCCCGGCCACCACATCAGTCAGCGCCGGTCCTCCACCGCGATAGGGCACGTGGTTCACCGTGATGCCCGCGGCGCGCGTGAATAATTCCAAAGCGGGATGCTGCGCCGAACCATTGCCGGAAGACGCCCAATCAAGCGAACCGGGCCGCGCCTTGGCCAGCGCAATGACCTCGGCCAAGGATTTCGGCGGCTGGTTCGGGTGCATCACCAGCAGCATCGGCACCTGCATGGGCAGGAAGATCGCCTTTAAATCATTGAGCGCATCGAAGGAAACGCGAATAAGGAAAGGGTTGATCGCAAGCGGCGTTGCATCATGCAGCAGCGTGTAGCCATCGGGCGCTGAGCGCGCGACCTCTGCGGCCCCGATACTGCCCGAAGCGCCGGGGCGGTTTTCAATCACGAAGGGCTGGCCGAGCTTTTGCGCAAGCTTCGGGAAGATCATGCGCGCCGTGGTATCGGCGCCCCCGCCTGGCGGCCAGGGCACCACCACGCGGACTGGGCGATTGGGCCAGTCGCTACCCTGCGCTAGCGCAGTCAGCGAAAGGAATGGGGTTGCCAGCGTCGCCGACAGTAGCGCGCGGCGGCCAGGATTGATGCGGGACATCATGCGCCCTTTCACGCCGCGCGGCGAATAAGGTCGGATGCACGCTCCGCCAGCATCAGCACCGCCGGATGGATATTAGAAGACGGCACCAAGGGAAAGACCGAGGCATCCACCACCCGCAAGCCCTGCACGCCGCGCACGCGCAATTCCTCATCCACCACGGAACGCTGATCCGTGCCCATACGATTTGTGCCGCAGGGGTGATAGACGGTCGTGCCATTGCTGCGGATATAATCCAGCATTTCATCTTCTGAATCCGTGCTGGGGCCAGGATATTGTTCGCTTTCGATCAAGCCCGCGAAGGGCTGTGTCGCGGCAATCCGCCGGCCGAGCTTGGCGGATTCCAGCATGATGCGAATATCGGAAGGCGCGGTCAGGTAATTGGCGCGGATCACCGGCTTATCCGCGACATT
>JADCEX010000328.1 GCA_020249825.1 Roseomonas sp. | reverse complement strand
TGGGGCTTTCGGATCTGACGCAATTGATCGTGGATGACCGGCCTGATCTGCTGTTCACGCCCTATACGCCGCGCTTTCCCGAACGCATCCTGGATTTTGGCGGTGATTGCTTCGCCGCCATTCGCGCCAAGGATATTGTGGTGCATCACCCCTATGAAGGCTTTGATGTGGTGGTGCAATTCCTCAGGCAGGCAGCGCGTGATCCCAATGTCATCGCGATCAAGCAGACGCTGTATCGCACCACGCGCGACAGCCCAATTGCCAAGGCACTGATCGAGGCGGCCGAGGCCGGCAAAAGTGTTACCGGTATTGTGGAATTGAAGGCGCGCTTTGATGAGGAACGCAACATTGCGCTGGCCCGAGAATTGGAAGCGGCTGGCGTGCAGACGGTTTTCGGCTTTGTTGAATTGAAGACGCATGCGAAGGTGAGTTTGGTAGTGCGGCGCGAAGGGTCACATTTGCGATCCTATGCGCATTTCGGCACGGGGAATTACCACCCGGTCACGGCGCGCATCTATACGGATCTTTCCTATTTCACGGCCGATCCGGCGCTGACGCGCGATGCCGCCAAGCTGTTCAATTACATGACCGGCTATGCGCGGCCGGAGACGATGGAAAAGCTTGCCTTTTCACCGCTGACCACGCGGCCCACCTTGCTGGCGCTGATCCGGCAGGAAATTGCCTTCGCCAAGGAAGGCAAGCCGGCGGCGATTTGGATCAAGATGAATTCGCTGGTGGATGAAACGCTGATCGATGCGCTGTATGAAGCTTCGAAGGCCGGCGTGAAGGTGGATGCGATTGTGCGCGGCATTTGCTGCCTGCGCCCTGGCG
Organism: Roseomonas sp.; assembly: GCA_020249825.1. GTDB lineage: Bacteria > Pseudomonadota > Alphaproteobacteria > Acetobacterales > Acetobacteraceae > Neoroseomonas. Next base: position 5,962 of record JADCEX010000328.1, on the reverse strand, counting down.
TGCCTGGGCTTTCGGACAATATCCGCGTGAAATCCATTGTCGGACGCTTTTTGGAACATTCGCGCGTTTATGTGTTTGGCAATGGGCATAGGCTGCCATCGCGCCGCGCCAAGGTTTATATCTCCTCCGCCGATTGGATGGCGCGCAATATGGATTGGCGGGTGGAAACCATGGTGCCCGTGGAAAACGCGACCGTGCATGCGCAGGTGCTGGATCAGATCATGGTGATCAATCTGAAGGACACGCTGCAAAGCTGGCAGCTTGGCCCGGATGGGCATTGGGCGCGGATTGAAGCACCCGAAAATGGCGTTTCCGCACATGAATATTTCATGACCAACCCATCGCTTTCCGGGCGCGGTAGCGCGCTGGCGCGTGCGCCGCGCCGCCCGCGGCAAGATCGTGTGAAGCAGGATTGATGGACGGCGCCGCGCCCAGCCCGCGAACGGGCAAGGCCACCACAACCACGCGCTGCGGCGTGGTGGATTTGGGGTCCAATTCCGTGCGCCTGGTGGTGTTTGAAGGCCGCGGGCGGAATCCTGTTGCCATCTTCAACGAAAAGGCCGTGCTGGGCCTGGGGCGCGGGCTGCATGATACGGGGCAGCTCAATCCCGATGCGGTGGCGCAGGCGCTGACGATCATGCAGCGCTACCATGCGGTAGCGCGCGCCATGGGCGCCGCACCAATTGAGGTTTTGGCGACTGCTGCGGTGCGTGATGCATCCAATGGCGCGGCTTTTGTCGCGGCCCTTGGCGAAAAACTGCCCGGCGTGCCGATCCATATCCTGACGGGGGATGAGGAAGCGCGACTTTCCGCCGATGGCGTGCTGCTCGGCTTTCCCGGCGCGGATGGCCTGCTTGGTGATATCGGCGGTGGTTCACTGGAATTGGTGGCGCTCAGCCAGGGTGCGCAGGGCAAAAGCGCCAGCCTGCCGATTGGCACGATTCGCTTGGCCGATCGCGCCAAGGAGGATATCGGCAAGGCGCGCGCAATCGTGACCGAGGAATTGGCGCGTCACCCCTGGCTGCATGGCGCTGCGGGGCGGGATTTGTATCTGGTGGGCGGCGCCTGGCGCGCCATGGCGCGCATGCATATGGCGCAAACCGGCTATCCGCTTTCCATTGTCCATCATTACGCGCTGACGCGCGAAGAAGCGCGCGATCTTTCCGGTGTATTGATGGCCGCCACGCGCCGCACGCTGGAACGCATGCCAGGCGCGCCCAGCAAGCGCCTGGCGGATTTACCCTTTGCCGCGCTGGTGCTGCGCCGGCTATTGCGCGCCAGCGGCGCGCGCCGCGTGATTTTCAGCGCCAATGGCTTACGTGAAGGCTGGTATGCGCGCCTGCTTGATGCCGCTGAGCGCAAGCGGGATCCGCTTCTGGCCGCCGCGCACGACATGGCGCTGCGTTTCGGCCGCGACCAGACCATGCCGCCCGCGCTTTTCGCCTGGACCGCACCATTGTTTGAAGATGAATCGCCCCTTGCCCTTGGCCTGCGCGAAGCTGCCTGTTGGGTGAGCGATATCGGCAGCCATGATCATCCGGATTACCGTGCCGAACACGCTTTTTTCCGCGTGCTGCGTCAGCCCGGTGTCGGCTTTGATCATCATGGCCGCGCTTTCCTCGCGCTTGCCGCGGCCCTTCGGTACGAAGCGGAGACGGATGCGCCTTTCCTGCCCTCCGCGCGCTTGCTGTTGGATGTCGGCACGCTGCGGCGGGCAGAGATTTTAGGCGCGGCGTTTCGCCTAGCCTATACGCTTTCCGGTGGTACAACGGTCTTGCTGGCGGGCACATCCTTGGAACGCCGCGGTGGGCGGCTGATCCTACGACTTCTGGAAGGCAGCGGTGTTTTTGCCGGCGAAAGCGTATTGCGGCGGCTGGAAACCCTGGCTGCCGCGCTTGGGCTTGAATCAAGCGTGCAGGTAACAAGCCGCGGCTGAAATGCCGCATATTTCAGCTCGGTGCCAATCAGCTTCGCCGCTGCGCCGGTGGCCGCGTCACGGCGGGTGGCGTCGCAGCCCGCGCGGGCGGAGAGGCGGATAAGGACCGTGTTGTGGTCACGGCCATGGCGCCGGTCCTGCGTTGTTCCGTTTCAGGTGCTGCCTTTTGCAGGCGCAGCCACAGCGCCTCATCCCGGCCGTAGAAATCCGGGCGGATTTCCACATCACGCCCGGGGGAAGGAAGGGCAGTGTGATACAGCAGAAAAACCGGCACAGGCTCGGGCAGGGATTTGCGCAGCGTATCCCCGGTTGCGACTTTTTTCTGGATGACATCCATCGGTTCATCCATCAGCAGCGCGGCCAATTCCAGCGGGTTTTGCACGCGAATGCAGCCATTGCTGAGACGGCGGTTGTCGCGGCTGAAGGCTTCCTTGTCCGGCGTATCATGCAGATAGACATCGAAGCGATTGGGCATTTCGAACATCACGGCGCCAAGCCCCGCTTGCGGGCCCGGCGCCTGCTTCGCGTCGCCATTCGGCAGTAGGGTGATCTTGTTCTTCACCAGGTAAAGTGGGTCCTGCTTCAGCATGGGGCGGATATCCGCTTCCACAATGTCGCTCGGGATGATCCAGGGCGGGTTGAACAGCGCCGATTCAATGACGGTATGGAATTCCGGGCTTTGCTTGCGATCCGTAGCCTCACCCACGACAACGCGCGTCACGAATACGGGCCGATCATCGCGATAGAGCACAAGCTGCTGGTCGGGCACATTTACCCAGACGCGATCAGCCGGCAGTTCACGCGGCAGCCAGCGCTGGCGTTCCAGATTGGCCTCAATCACGCGCAAACGGTTCACCCGGTTGCGATCCGGTCGCAATGATGTCCGGTGGCGCTGCAGCGCCTCACGCAATGCCTGATAGGTCGGGGTTTGCGGCGCCAGCGCTTCGATGGCGGCGACGGGATCGGGGCCATCCAGCGCTTCATGCAGCACTTCGGTCACATCCACCGGTTCGCGCTTCAGCGCTTCCCGGTCCTTGCGCCTGCTGGGTGGCAAGGCGCCAAAGGCCAAGGCCTCGGCATAGGTAAGCACCGCATGGGTCAGCAGCAATTCGCGCCGGTCGGGCGGGAAACTATCAATGCGCCGCAGCAAATCGGCCTGGAACAATTCGGGATCCAGGCCATGTTCCCGCGCGCGCAGCACTTTCGCCTTGAAGGCCCTGGCTTCGGCTTCACGCGTGGTCCAGACCGGTTCAAAGTCACGCCGCGCGTAAAAGCGCCGCAAAAGCGCCCCATCCAGGGCCTCGCCAGCGACAACGGGCGGGGGTTCCTCTGGCGTATGGCCAAGCTCTTCCTCTGCTTCGCGCGCCGCCATCGGCTCCAGCGAATCGCCCTCAGAGGCGGCGCAGCCCACCAGCGCCAGCATGCCGGCAAGGCCAGCGACGCCCCGCAAAAGGCTGGCGCGACGCGAAATAAGGGCCGGCGGCGCTGCACCCAGCCCCTTGGCATCGAATTCTGGCCTATCCCAAGACCGTTTCACGCGTCCAACTCCTGAAACTTCACATTCCATGCAAGAAAAGGGTTTGACAACCCACTCATATTTGCTTTTTATCTGGTCCGTTTCCTAGTCTCTAGCAACCTGGATGTGCAACATGAACACCGAATCCAAAGAAATGACCCGCAAGGCGCTGCTCCGCAAGGCTGCGGTGGCCGCCATCCTGGCCCCGGCTGCGCTGCTTGCCGCTTGCGCTTCCGAGCCTGCTCCGCCGGCCCCGGCCCCCGCCCCGGCTCCGGCCCCGGCTCCTCGGGCTCGCGGCTGATCTGACAGTCCCTTGGCGGCGCTTCGGCGCCGCTCCCTGGGAATTGTCATTGCCGCCTATCCAGGTGGCATAAAGGCCTATAATCCCCGTTGCGCGTTACGTGCAACGGGTTTTCGTCGTTTGAGGGCAGGATGAACCCCCCATACGTGGGCGGCCCGTTTGGTGTGGCAGACCAGCCAATGGGATGCAGCGCACAGCCCTGGGGCTGAATTGCCTAACAGGCAACGCGGCCTTGCAGTAACGCCTTCCTTTCAATGACCATGCGCCGCGCCGTTGGAACAGGAAGTCTGGGCTTGCCGCCGGTGGCAGGTGCGTTTCGGGTATCGGGCAAGGCATCATGACCGCTTCGGCCATTTTCGGGGATTTGTTTGCCGCCTGGCTCTTTGGCTTTTCGGCGCTGATCAGCATCATCAACCCGCCTGCCGGGGCGCTGATCTTCCATGGCATGACGCGCTGGCTGACCGAACAGGAACGCGCGCGCCTGGCGCGGTCCATCGCCATCAATAGCTTCATTGTGCTGCTGGCCGCACTTTTCCTTGGCACGCCGATCCTCGGCTTTTTTGGCATTTCGCTTGAAGCCCTGCGGATTGCGGGCGGGCTGACCGTGGCCGTCGCCGGCTGGCACATGCTGAATGAGGAAGATGACAATCAGCGCCGCGAAGCCCAAGCCCCCGCCGCCCTGGATACCGCCCCGGTCGAGCGCATGAGCTTCTTCCCGCTGACCCTGCCGCTCACGACCGGTCCGGGCACCATCGCTGCCTCCATCGCACTTTCGGCGGAACGGCGTTCCTCTGAAATCAGCGGCATAGTCATGAATATGCTGGCCTTCACGCTGATTGCGGCCACCGTCGCCATCATTGTCTGGGTCGCCTATGCCAATGCCGCCGCGGTCGCCCGCCGGCTTGGCCCGACAGGCATGTTGATCGCGGCCAAGCTTGCCGCCTTCGTGCTGCTTTGCATTGGCGCGCAGATCATGCTGACGGGCGTGCTCGACGCCCTGAAGCCCCTTCTTGCGACGCGGTAACGTGCCGCGATAGTCTAGGACCAAAAGGAAAAAACCATGAACAGCACCGCCAAGATTGTTGATGTTGATTACGCGACAGACATGCTGATCCGCTTGCTCGCGATTGACAGCGTAACAGGGTTTGAAGCCGCCATCGGCGCTGCCATTGTGGATGAGCTGAAGAAGGTTGGCGTGCCGGCAAGCGCCATCCGCTATGACACGGTGCATCAACGCATCAAGCTGCCGACCGAAGTGGGCAATCTGATTGTTGATCTGCCAGGCACCAAGCCCGGCCCGCGGCTATTGTTCTCCACCCACATGGATACCGTGCCGCTGTGTAAGGGTGCGAAGCCGCGGCGGGACGGGGATCGCATCGTCTCCGATGGCACCACGGCTTTGGGTGGGGATAATGGCACGGGCTGCGCGGTGTTGATTGCGCTTGCGAAAACACTGATTGATCACAAGCTGCCGCATCCGCCGATCACCATGCTGTTCACGGTGCGCGAAGAAAGCGGCCTGCATGGCGCGCGGGAATTGGACCCGAAGGACCTTGGCGGCGCCGTGATGGGCTTCAATGTGGACAGCACCCATGCCGCGAAGCTCACCATCGGCGCGGTGGGGCAACAGAATTGGGAAGTCACCATCAAGGGCAAGGCGGCCCATGCGGGTGTGGCGCCGGAACGCGGTATATCCTCAACGCTTGTTGCTTCCATCGGGCTCACTGAAGCACGTCGCGGCGGCTGGTTCGGCAAGGTGGAGCAGCCGGAAGGCAAGGGTTCTTCCAATGTCGGTATCTTTGGCGGCAAGGATGGCAAGCCCGCCGGCGATGCCACGAATGTCGTGACGGATTACGTGCATCTGGTCGGTGAGGCGCGCAGCACGGATGCTGACTTCGCCGTCAAGATCACCGAAGCCTTCGAAGCGGCCTTCAACAAGGCCAGGGGCGAGGTGAAGGATGCCGATGGCGACATGGCCGAGGTCACTTTCCAAACCCGCACTGCCTATCCGCCCTTCCTGATGTCGGCCGATGACCCGGCCGTGCAGCGCGCGAAGAAAGCCGCGCAGGCCATGGGGCTTGAGCCTGTGACGATGGTTTCCGCCGGCGGGCTGGTTGCGAATTGGCTGGTGAAGCATGGCGTGCCGACCGTGACCGTCGGCGCCGGCCAGGCGGAAATCCATACCGTGCATGAATATGTGGATATCCCG
>JADCEX010000327.1 GCA_020249825.1 Roseomonas sp. | reverse complement strand
GCCGATATTTATGCCACGGGCGATATCGTGGAGGCGCGTTAATCCGCGCCATACGACGGTATTTCCGGGTGGCGGATCGTGATTGCGGTTGAGGTAACCGCCGAGCATAGCGATCTGAAGCAAGTAAGCGGCCAAAGTCCGGTCACGCAGACGCGGCGCAGGCATGGAAGCGTCAATTTGGTCGAGCACATTGATTTCTGCGGAGGTGAAAACCGAGCTCGGGGCGGCGTCGGGCTTGTTCCTTGCCGTCATTGTGAGGAAAAAGATTCGCCAGCTCACCACCGCAATGAGAGCAAGGAACTTCGCCAGCCGATCAGAGGTTTCAAGCCTCGTCTCCTCAGCCCGGCACCCAGACTTCATGACCTTGTGGAATGTCTCAATTTTCCAGCGCAGAGCATACCAGCCGAGTTTCTCGACGGCGGCGGCGAAGTCAGCGATTGGTAGATTGGTCACCAGTCGCCAGTCAATCGGCGGGCGGCCTGCTGGTGGATCGGTCTCAAGAGCATGGATATAGGTGAGAAGCTGCGATGCATAACGCTTCTGCTTGCCCACGGGCGGCAAGGTTCTGATCGAGGCGAATTTAACCTTCAGGACTGCAGCCTCATCTTGGCCGATCGACACGCGATGCTGCCCCGCCCAAGGCGTTGCTGAGAGCTGTGCGAATACCCTGTGCGCCGTAGCCTTCGCCGGAGTGCCAGGTGCATCGGCGAGGCGGTTTGCCTGCACGCGAATCAGAAAATTCGTGCCAAGATCTTCTGCCAGGCAAAAAAGCTCATAGATGTCGCTCTCCCGATCGCCCACATGAATATAGCGCTCGGGCCTGCCTAACAGCGCCATAGATTGACGTAGGTTTTCAAGCCATCGATAGCTCTCCTTCGTCTCAATCGGCACGCGTGTCGGGTTCACATGCCGCCTGAGCGCCCAGCTGCCCTTGAACTTCTTTCGTGTCCAAAACTTTGCTGCGGTCAATCCAATCGGCGTGCCGCTCAGGTTCAACGCCAAGCTTGAATGCATCAACATCCCGCACAAGGTCCGCACATTAGGACGACCCGCCTTGTAGCGCCCGCCATTGATGGTTTTGGTGAAGCCGATCATGCCAGGTTGCGCGCGGTTATAAATGAACTCGGTCGTATCCTGCAAAATGAGGATCGGCCCCTCACTCGCAGCTACCCTGGCGGCAGTTGCAGCAAAATGACCTGCCAGTACCCCATGTTCTGTCACGCGTGGGTTATCAAAGAACCTATAGGCCGCCTTGGTCGCCGCCCAGTCGCCACACGCAGCCGGGACAGGTTGGCCAGGTGACGCCGACATCTGATCCAGCAGGCACCTCAACCGCCTCGCCAGCCGCTTGTCCGGCAGCCCCGCCCCAACCAACTCTTGGTCATGCCAGCCGAATGTATCGACTACCTTCTCCCCGCTCATCCGTGACGCCTCCGCGAATCGGCGTCACAGACAGAATCACAAATGATTCACTCAGAGCAAATACCACATCAGAGATGTGGGTAATCGAAAGACTCGCCGGATGGATACGACGCAGAAGCATATCGTGCGACGAACGGCTACCGTTGACCCACAAAGTAGGGTGTTGGCACATGGCAGAAAGCCGGTTCGGGCCAATCCTGCCTCACGCTGAAATGCGGCTATCCGCGTCCCCCGCTGCGAAGGCTGCCATATAGCCAAGGATCAGGTCGCGGGATCGGAAGCGGCCGGCGAATTGCGCTTCCTCCTCCCGCTGGATGATCGGGAAGGTGGAAAGGATATAGGCGGCGTCATCCCGGTTCAGGCCATAGAGCAGGAAGAATAGCGCATCCAACCGGGCGCGGAGGTGCAGGCGTTCTTCTGCATCCCAGGCGAAGGGGGCGCCCTGATGGCCCATATCCTCGGCAAAGGGTTTCAGGTCATGCGCGGTGTAGGACAGGCGCAGCACATGGTCGCGGATCAGTGCCTCGGCCGAGGTCGCGCCAATGGGGCGGGCGAAGGCTTCGAGGGGCAAAATCGGCAGTTGTTCGACGATGTAGAAATTGAGGTTGGTGCCCTGCACTTTCTGACGGGCGATGTAATCCAACGGCAGCGCATTGAGATTGGCGAGTAACAGCGGCGCGCCGCGCTGGTAGGAAGTGAGGATGGCATCACACTCGGCGCGCCAAAGCGTGAGTGCTTCGCCCCCTTGCTTTGGCTGCTCTGGCAGAAGCGGCAGCAATAGCGGCAGCTTATTGCCGAAGGCCGCAAATGGCACGGCGGCGGAGATGACCGTGCGAACATCGGTTGGCCGGGCAATGTCGCGGAAGGCGAGCGCCCATCGCAGCCCCGTGGGCCAGGGAATTTCGGACGTCGCAACCCAAAACTGCGGACGCGGACAGTATGCGGGGTCCTGGTGCTGAGCCTCGGTCGTTGGCTCGCTGCTGAACGGGTTGTGGATATTCTCAGGGTTCTCGACAACGGCAGCGGCGCGATGGTCGAAGATATGGATGGAGCGGCCCACCAAAAGCGGCGCCCATTCTGCCGCGCCTTTCTTCCAGCGGTTCGGTGCCACGCGATAGGCGCCCGCCTTCACAAGTTCCGCCTCGGTTCGGAATTTGTCGCTGTCATTGGTCATGTGGAACATCGTCGCGTAACGCACCGGCCAGATACGCGCGGGTGGTGTCGGGCGCTGGTCCACCAGCACCGGCACACGGCGATAGACGGATAGGGTGATTTCGGCATCGCGCGGGCCACGGAAAACGGGCGCCGTGCCGGTATTGGGATTGACCGCGGCAAAATCCTCGGGCGTCAGCGTCAGCCCGGAAGCTTCGGCTTCCTCCGCACCTTGGGCGAAAAACGCACAGGCAGCGGCATCAAAGCGCCGTGCGGCACCTCCCGCAACAAGGGCGGTAAATTTGAATCGGCTATCCACATCAGGAAAGAATGGGTCGAGCCCTGCGCGCGTGCGGCGGTTCTCAAAATCAAACAAAGCCCCAAGCCGCCCGGTGGTCGCCACGCTACGGAAAAAAGGCGCCGCGCCCTTATCGGCGGCAATGCCGGAAGGCACCAGCAGGCCGACAATTCCCTCTGCCTTCACCAGCCGCAAGGCGCGTTCAACAAATAGCGCGTAAAGATTGGCATCACCGCCCGACAGCAGCGGATAGGCGCCGCATTCCCGCGCAACCCGCGCCCCGGCTTCCGCCATCCAGGCCGCGCGTTCATATTCGGCGGCCAAGTCGCCCCCCGCTTTTTGAATGGCGGCCACAAGCTTTTTCCGGTCAGATGCGCGCTGTTGCCGGGCTACCTCTGGCGCGCGCGCGGCGAACCATTCCACTTCCTGCAACTTCATCCGATCCCATGGTGGGTTGCCGATAATGGCATCAAAGCCACCGGCGGTGCGCCGCGCTTCCCAGCCGGTCCACACACCGGGGAAGGCCAATTCCCAATGCAGAAAATGACAATCCCGGCTGAGCGCCTGCGCCTTGGCAAAGCTTTCGCTAGCCTCGCGGAAAGCTTCACTGGCCGGGATGCGCTTGTTCTTGCCCAGGCGAATATCAACCGCTTCCGGCCCAGGCGGGGCAAGGGGCACTTCGCCATTCGCCAAAAGCACGGGGTCCCCATAGGCGCCGGAAAGCAGATTCCCGCGCGCGATGGCATTCAGCTTGTCGCCCGTATCAAGCCACCTATCCGCATGCCACAGGTCCAGAAAGGCTTGCAGCCGCCGTGTCTGTTCCTCCATGGCATCGAAAAACACTTTGCTCTGCGTCACCTCGGCAATATCCGCATCGCTCAGCGTTTCAATATTCGCCATGGCGCCGGCGGCGCGTGACGCCTGGGTCAGCACATCGGCGGGCGGCAGAATGCCATAGCGTTCGCTCAATTCTTCCAGGACGGGTTGCACAAATTCGCCAAACAGGCTGTCGCCCGCGCGCAAATGATGGTCCAGGAAGGAAAGCGGCGCGCCAACGGTGAAGGAATGCAGCCATAGCGAAAGCTTGGCCAATTCCACCGCCATGGGGTTCAGGTCTGCCCCATAGATCACGCGCTTCAGCACAATGCGCCGGACAAGGTGGCGGTCATCCAGATGTTCGTCGCGCACTTCCCAGCCATTGGCGGCAGCCTGGGCGCGAATATGGCCGCGAATGCTTTCAATCTTCACCGAAAGCGGGGAAGTGTAATCGCCCCATTTCACCAGCCCAGCGGCTTCCTGCTGGGCGGCGAGCGTTTCATCGGTCAGCCAATCCACCAGCGAAACCAGAAAATGCCCCGACCCCATGGCAGGGTCCAGCACGCGGAGGGATAGAAATGCCTCAGCCGGGTCATGCCGACGCAGATCGGCCAAGCGCTGGTCCTTGGGCCGGTGGTCGGACGCCAAGCGCAAGGCAGCTTCCCGGAAGGCGCTGCGCCGTTCATCCAGCAAGGGGCCAATGGTGCGGCGGATGATCAGGCGGACCAATTCTTCCGGCGTGTAATAGCTGCCCGAATTCTTGCGCGCGAAAGCGTTAAGCCGTGTGGTGACGCCCGCCCCTTCCGCCACCACATCAAATTCCAGCAGCCTTTCGTAAATGGACCCAAGCTGCTGCACCGAAAGATCACGGAAATTGATCAGGCGCCGCGCGCCAGCCGCACCCTCTCGGGAAAGATCATCCAACAGGTCGCCCATGGTGGCATCGGGCAGGCGCGCACGGCCCAGCAAGGGCGCGGCAGAGGCCGAAAACAACCCACCATTATAGGGCGGCAGCCCAAGTGAGGCATCGCCCACATCTATGGCGCGGCAAAGGGCGGCAAGGTCATCCCACCAGCGGGTGAAGCTGGCCGAAAGCGGGCGTTCCGCATCGCGCGCCGTGGCCGCCTGTTCACGCAGCCGCCGCAAGCCATAGGCAGCGTAGCCGGCGTGGCGCACCGGCAGCAGGTCTCGGTCTTCCGCGTAAAGGATAAACAGCCAGCGATAAAGCAGGATCAGCGCGGCTTCGCGCGCTTCCGCCCGCCAGGCTGCATCGGCGGGCTTGGCCACCGGGTCATGTGCCGCGAGCGCCGAGACAAGGCGGGGGAAAACCCGATCAAACACCGCTTCCGAAAGGGCGGCGGTAATGCGCTGTTCGTAACGGCGCCCCTCATCCAAGGCGAGGTCGAGGAAGGTTTTGCCAGCAGGCCCGGAAGCCTCAAGCGCTTCGCGCCGGAACAGCAGCAGGAAGGCGCGCAGCAGATCGCGCGCTTCGCCATCCCCCTTGGCGGCACCTTCCAGCAGCGCCGGCAGGTCAAAGCCGACAAAGCCTTCCGCGCGGCTGCGCGCGCCATGGAAGTAAAGCCGCCAGAAGCGCCCATTGGTCAGCAAGCCCCAGCGCACCGCCCCGCCCGAGGCTGGTTCAGCCAAGCCAAGGTAGCGGAGTATTTGCGAAGCTGGCGTGCCGCCCTTGCCGCTTCCCCGGTCTAGCGGGGTTTCGCGCGCTTCACTTTCCACCACCACGGCGGCAAGGCGGTAACGCTCCCCCGGTGCGGCAATGGCCGCCGCTTCTGCGTGATTGGCGCTTGAGGTGAAAAGCAGCGCATCGGGAATGTCTCGGTTCCCACCGCCTGCGGCCTGTTGCGGCAAGTGATACCAGCCCAGCAGGTCCAGCACCGGGCGGATGAAGGCTTGTTCGGTGGTGGCCTCATTCGGTTTGGCCATGGCGGCAAGCGAAAGCCACAGCGCACTGAGCCTTTCGGCCTTGGCAGCCACCTGCGCGGCATCCATGCCCCGCCATTCCGGCGTTTCGCGCATGCCTTCACGCAAATAGAATTCCGAAAGCAGGCTACCCGCGATCAAGATTTTCTCCCCCAAGATTCGTCACGCCAGGCGTTGGCGCCGGGCGAATCGGCAATAGCGGTGAACCGCAAGCCCAGCATCAAGGGGGACACTGGCTTGTCCCGCCGCGGCGGTGCAAGCCTAATGATCCCTGGCTCGCCCCCAACTCCCGCAACCTTTCCCCCTCCGCCCGCGCCTCAGCCAGCAGGGCAGCCCAATCATTGGGCGGCTTGCCGCTTTCCAGCATGCGGCGAAATACCCGATACGCATCATCGCGGCTTTCATAAGCGCGCCTGGAGGCCTCATCATTCACCCAGGCAAGAACCAATAGCTTGCTCGCCGCGTGGAAGCGGAAGAACAGCCGGTATTGCTGAAAAAACTTGGCGCGGCGCCAATGCTTGTGCTCATCCCCAAGCGTGCCGCCTTGCCGATATTCCGCACGCGTCGGGTCTTCTGGAATGACTTCAAAAGCGAGTTTCGTGATCGCCGCCAGCCGCTTGCTGGCATTCCGGTTCCGATAGCCCACCGGGTCCTTTTGCCGCAGCGCCTCTATTTGCCGCGCCAGCGCTTCAAGCTGCGCAAGGAACAGCGGATGGGCGAATACCGTCCAGCCATGAACCACCAGCGGCGCTGGCTTGCCGGCCTTCATTCATCATCGGCCGAAAGGGCGGCATCAAGATCAACCTCAACATCGCCCACCAGCGCGTGAAGCCGCGCGGCAAGGCCAGCATCCACCGCCTGCAAGCGTTCCGGGTGGCGCGCGATATCATTGGCCAGAAAGCCGAGGAATTGGCCGAGCAAAGGGTCCTCAGCCTCGGCGGCCGCGGCACGCGTCAGCACCACCTCACCGCTTGGACGGATGGAGTAATGCAGCTTGTCGCGTTTGCCGAGGCGAAGCGCACGGCGCACCGTCTCTGGCACCGTGGTCTGATAGCGGTCAGTCAGGGTGGATTCGACTTCAAGCGCGGCGGGCATGGCACGTCTCGGGTTAGGGCGGGGGTGTCTGGGTTACGTAATGCAAACGCATTGCCTTGTCAATGCAATTGCATTACCGAATCGCGTCGCAGCCCCTCATAAGGCCCCCACCCCCACAATCCGGTAATCAAACACCCCACCATCCACTTCGGTGATGGTCACATATTCCCCGGGCCGGATCGGGCTGCTGCCGGGGTCGAAATGCGCCTCAGGCGCGTCAAAGCGCTCGGCCAGGCTGCCGCTGAAGCGGATGAACCAGCCATTATCGCCATCATATTGCACATCGCCCTGCTCGGGTTGCGCATCGGGGCGGATGCGCCGCGCGCGCCAGGGGGCAGGGTCTTCGGCCCAGGCTTTCGCATCCGGGTGCCCCGCCGCATCCAGCGCAAGCTCAATCTCATAGCGGTGATCTACGCAGCCCGTGGGGAAGCCCGGCCCCGCCACCAGGGAGAGTGTCACCAGCATCCGCTCCATGCACATCTCCTCCATCAGGGGCGCGCAACCTGGGTCAGATCGCGACCTTCACGCCCAATTCTACCACACGGTCAGATGGGATGCGGAAGAATTCCGTGGCCGAAAGGGAATTGCGGCTGAGCACCACAAACAACCATTGCCGCCAGCGCGACATTTTCGGCACGGCGGCTGCCACCACCGTCTCCCGCCCCAGGAAATAGGAGGTC
>JADCEX010000326.1 GCA_020249825.1 Roseomonas sp. | reverse complement strand
CAGCGGCATGTCGGCCAGCGGGCGGGTCAGGCGATACCCGCCAAGCGCCCCGCGCCGGCCTTCCACCAGCCCGGCATGAGCCAGAATTTTCAGGACCTTGGCGACGGTGGGCTCGGCCAAGCCTGTCGCGCCGGCCAGGCCCGGGGCGGTCAGCACGCCGCCATCTGTCGCGTCATCCAAGCGCGTCAGCACGACAACGGCGTAATCGGTCAGCTTTGAAAGCCGCAGCACGCGGAACCCCTTTCGCAATCCGGACCATCACGGTCCGCTTTGCAGATGCGCCTTGCCACCTGCCCTGTCAAGCGCTGGACGGGGCGGAAAACCGCGCCCATTCTGGGCCTTCCTTCCAATCATTGCGGGATCAGCCCATGCCCTTTTTGCGAACCGATGACGGTGTTGATTTGTTCTATGAGGAAGCCGGCAGCGGCACGCCCATGGTCTTTGTCCATGAATTCGCGGGCGATTCGCGTTCCTGGGAGATGCAGATGCGCTTCTTCTCCCGCCGCTATCGCTGCGTTGTGTTCAATGCGCGCGGCTATCCGCCCTCTGCGGTGCCGAATACCGCCGCATCCTATAGCCAGGACCGCGCGACGGATGACATTGCCGCGGTGATCAAGGGCCTCAATCTGGCGCCGGCCCATGTGGTCGGGCTTTCCATGGGCGCCTTTGCCACGCTGCATCTGGGCCTCAGGCATCCGCAATTGGCGCGCAGCCTGGTCGCCGCCGGCGTTGGCTATGGCGCTGCCCCCGGCAAGCGCGACCAATTCCGTGCCGAGGTTGATGCCACCGCCGCCCGCATCCGCGCCGAAGGCATGGACAAGATGGCGATGGTCTATTCCCGCGGCCCGACGCGCCTGGTGTTCGAAGAAAAGGACCCGCGCGGCTTTAAGGAATTCCAGACCCAGCTTGCGGAACACTCAACCGAGGGCTCGGCGCTGACCATGCAAGGTGTGCAGCGTGAACGCCCATCGCTGTTTGATCTTGAAGCCGGCTTCAAGCAGATGAAGGTGCCAACGCTGGTGATCGCGGGTGATGAGGATGACCCCACGCTGGAACCTTCCTTGTTCCTGAAGCGTACCATCATGTCCAGCGCTTTGCTGGTGATGCCGAAATGCGGCCACACCATGAATCTGGAAGACCCGGATGCCTTCAACCGCGCCGTGCTGGATTTTGTGACGCAGGTGGATTGCGGGCGCTGGACGCAGCGCATTCCGGAAAGCCTTTCCGGCGCCATCATCGCCGCGAAAGAGAAGTAGGAATTTGACGGGGGAGGAAACTCCCCCGTTATGCCCCACCTTCGCGGATCACTTCATAAAGCGCGACCGCCGCCGCCGCCGCGACATTCAGGCTTTCCATCGCCTGCGTAATCGGCAGGCGCACCAGCTCATCACAGGTTTCGCGTTGCAGGCGGCGCAGCCCGGTATCTTCCGCGCCCAGCACCAAAGCCACGCGCCGATCGCGTGGCCGCGCTTCGGCGAGCGTGCGGGAAGCATCGCCGGCCAGCCCCATCACCCAGAAGCCAGATTTTTGCAGGCTGGCAATGGCGCGGGAGAGATTCACTTCCCGCACAACCGGCACGATATCCAGCGCGCCCGAGGCAGCGCGGGCGAGCGCACCGGTCTCCGGCGGCGCATGCCGATCCTGCAACACCACACAAGCGGCGCCAAAAGCGGCAGCGGAACGCAGAATGGCGCCAACATTGCGCGGGTCCGTCACCTGGTCCAGCAGCAAAACCGGCCCATCAGAAGCGGCGATCGCATCTTCCAACGCCACCGGTTCCAGCGGTTCCACCAGCAGCGCGACACCCTGATGCACCGCGTCTTCCTGCAAAAACGTGCCGAAGCGCTGGCGTTCAATGCGTTCGGGCGGCAGGCGCCAGGGGCGGTTCAGCGCGGCGCGCAGGCTTTTCTCCGCGTCTTCCGTGACCAGCAAGCGCCTGTTCTTGCGCCGAGGGTTGCGAATGGCCGCGGCCACCGCGTGTTCACCATAAAGCCAAAAGGCGCCGGAACCGGCACCGGCGCCGGGGCGCGGCGGGGCGGGGGAATCGGCTTCCATCGGGGCGGGGCCGGCGGCGCGGCGGCCACGTGGTGGCGGGGCCTCCTGCTCCTGGAAGCGGCCTGGGGCGCTGCGGTAGCCGCGCGGCGCTTCGGCCTTATCCTCAAAGCGCGGGCGGCGCGTGGGCGATTGCGGGGCAGGGCCTTGCGGGCGGGCGCGGCCAGGGGGCCGCTTCGGGGGGCGTTGCATCCCGCCCATGATGCGCCGAGCGCGCCAGAAAGAAAACCTGGGCTGTTTTTCCCCCCATCCGTTGACAGGCAAGCGCCAATGCGGATAGTCCGCCCGCTCCCGCCAGCCCCGGTTACGGGCGAGCGGCTGTGGAGGGGTGCCCGAGTGGCTAAAGGGGACGGACTGTAAATCCGTTGGCTTGCGCCTACGTTGGTTCGAATCCAACCCCCTCCATATCAGCCCTTGTCGGCCTTGGTTCGCATCAGGGCACGGGCAGGGGGGTTGGGAACAGCGCTTCGGCGCGGGTGTAGCTCAATGGTAGAGCCCCAGCCTTCCAAGCTGGTTGTGCGGGTTCGATTCCCGTCACCCGCTCCAGCGGGCGTGCGGGATTGTTTCGTGAACGGTTCAATGAGGGTAGCGGGAAAAGGCCATGGCCAAAGCGAAATTTGAGCGGAACAAGCCGCATTGCAACATCGGGACGATCGGGCATGTGGACCATGGCAAGACGTCGCTGACGGCGGCGATCACCAAGGTTCTGGCGAAGGCGGGTGGGGCGACCTTCACGGCCTATGATCAGATTGACAAGGCGCCGGAAGAACGCGCGCGCGGCATCACGATTTCCACGGCGCATGTGGAATATGAAACCGCCAACCGTCACTACGCGCATGTGGATTGCCCCGGCCACGCCGACTATGTGAAGAACATGATCACGGGTGCGGCGCAGATGGATGGCGCGATCCTGGTGGTGTCCGCCGCTGATGGCCCCATGCCGCAGACGCGCGAACACATCCTGCTCGCGCGCCAGGTTGGCGTTCCGGCGCTGGTGGTGTTCCTCAACAAGGTTGATATGGCGGATCCTGATCTGCTTGAGCTTGTTGAAATGGAAGTGCGCGAGCTGCTGAGCAGCTATCAATTCCCGGGCGACGATATCCCCATCATTCATGGCTCGGCGCTGTGTGCCCTTGAAGACCGCGACCCAGAGAAGGGTGAGCAGGCGATCCTGAAGCTGATGGAAGCGGTGGATGCCTATATTCCGCAGCCGGAACGCCCGATTGATCGCCCCTTCCTGATGCCGATTGAAGACGTGTTCTCGATCTCTGGTCGCGGCACGGTGGTGACCGGCCGTGTGGAACGCGGCATTGTGAAGGTTGGCGAGGAAGTCGAAATCATTGGCCTGAAGGCCACGGTGAAGACGACGGTGACCGGCGTTGAAATGTTCCGCAAGCTGCTGGATCAGGGCCAGGCGGGCGACAATATCGGCGCGCTGCTGCGTGGCACGAAGCGTGAAGATGTGGAACGCGGCCAGGTTTTGGCGGCGCCTGGTTCCATCACGCCGCACACGAAGTTCAAGGCGGAAGCCTATGTGCTGACGAAGGAAGAAGGTGGGCGTCATACGCCGTTCTTCACCAATTATCGTCCGCAATTCTATTTCCGCACGACGGATGTGACGGGCGTTGTGTCTCTGCCGGAAGGCGTTGAGATGGTGATGCCGGGTGATAACGTGTCCATGGATGTGGAACTGATTGCGCCGATCGCGATGGATGAAGGCCTGCGCTTCGCCATTCGCGAAGGTGGCCGCACCGTCGGCGCCGGCGTTGTCGCGAAGATCACGGCGTAAGAACGGGGCATCGGGTTCCAGATCATGGACAGCCAAAATATCCGCATCCGCCTCAAGGCGTTCGATCACCGCGTGCTGGATGGCAGCACGCGGGAAATCGTGAATACCGCGAAGCGGACAGGTGCGCGCGTGCGTGGCCCGATTCCGCTGCCGACGCATATTGAGCGTTTCACCGTGAACCGCTCTCCGCATGTCGACAAGAAAAGCCGCGAGCAGTTTGAAATTCGTACGCATCGCCGTCTTCTTGATATCGTTGACCCCACGCCGCAGACGGTGGACGCGCTGATGAAGCTCGACCTCGCCGCTGGCGTGGATGTCGAAATCAAGATCTGAAGGGCCGGGGGAGTTTACCATCATGGCCGCGAAAAATGGCCGCACTGGCCTGATCGCCAAAAAGCTGGGCATGTCCCGGCTGTTCAATGAGGATGGCTCGACCGTCCCGGTCACGCTGTTGCATGTTGACAATGTACGCGTGGTTGCAAATCGCAGTGCTGAAAAGGATGGCTATGAAGCCGTTCAGCTTGGCATCGGCGTTGCCAAGCCCAAGAACGTCTCCAAGGCGAATAAGGGGCATTTTGCGAAGGCTGCCTTGGAAGCGCCACGTAAGGTGGTGGAATTCCGCGTGGCGTCTGACGCCATGTTGGAACCAGGCGCCGTGCTGTCTTCCGCGCATTTCGTTGCCGGGCAGAAAGTGGATGTGACCGGTGTGACCGTTGGTAAGGGCTTCGCGGGTGCGATGAAGCGCTGGAACTTCTCGGGGCTTGAAGCCTCGCACGGGGTTTCCGTCAGCCACCGCTCGCATGGTTCTACCGGTAACCGTCAGGATCCGGGCAAGACCTTCAAGAATAAGAAGATGGCGGGGCACCTTGGTGTTGAGCGCGTG
>JADCEX010000325.1 GCA_020249825.1 Roseomonas sp. | reverse complement strand
GCGTCATATCCGTCTCTCATTTTGCGCTTGAAATAGCCAAATAACGTAATAGGTGGCGGAAATTCTTCGGAATGTTGCGCCATGTGAAATCAACACTGAGCATGTCCAGCAAACCGTCGGTCAGTCCCCG
This sequence comes from Roseomonas sp., assembly GCA_020249825.1. Lineage (GTDB taxonomy): Bacteria > Pseudomonadota > Alphaproteobacteria > Acetobacterales > Acetobacteraceae > Neoroseomonas. Next base: position 10,418 of record JADCEX010000325.1, on the reverse strand, counting down.
ATCATCCAGGCACCCCCCTATCCCCCCAGCGCCATATCCAAATCGCGGATCAAATCCGCCGCATCCTCAAGCCCGATGGAAAGCCGCACCACATCCGGCCCGGCGCCCGCGGCCAGTCGCTGTTCTTCGGTCAATTGCCGATGCGTGGTGGAAGCCGGGTGCAGGATCAGGCTGCGCGTATCGCCTACATTCGCTAAATGCGAAAAGAGCCTGACGTTTTCAACAAGGCGAATGCCGGCCTCAAACCCGCCCCTCACGCCAAAGGTGAAAACCGAACCAGGCCCTTTTGGCATGTAGCGTTTGGCCAACGCATGAAAGGGGCTGGTCGGCAAGCCGGCATAGGATACCCAAGCCACCTTTTCGTGGCGCGCCAGAAACTCCGCCACCTGCTGCGCATTCGCCACATGGCGCTCCATGCGCAGATGCAGCGTTTCAATCCCGGTGATGGTGAGCCAGGCATTCATCGGCGAAAGCGTGGGGCCGAAATCACGCAGCGCCACGGCGCGCGCCTTGGTGGTGAAGGCGAAATCACCGAAATTCTCGTAAAATTTCAGCCCATGATAGGCAGGTTCGGGGTCCGACATGCTCGGGAATTTGCCATTGGCGTAATTGAACTTGCCGGATTCGACAATCATCCCACCCAGTGAATTGCCATGCCCGCCGAGAAACTTTGTCAGCGAATGGGTGATGATATCTGCACCATGTTCAAAGGGCCGGCACAAATAGGGCGAGGCGAGCGTATTATCCACAATCAGCGGAAGCCCAGCCTCATGCGCAATATCGGCAATGGCGCGCAAATCCACCACAATGCCACCGGGATTGGCCAGGCTTTCGACAAAAATCGCCTTGCATTTCGGCGTCAGCGCACGGCGGAAATTCTCAGGCTCGACTGGGTCCACGAAATGGCAGGTCCAGCCGAGCTTCTTGAAACTCAGCGAAAATTGCGTGAGTGACCCACCATAAAGATTGCGGCTGGCGAGGAATTCATCACCCGGTTCCAGCAGCGTGAAGAAGGTCACGAATTGCGCCGCATGGCCTGAAGCGGTGGCAACAGCGGCGCGCCCGCCTTCAAGGCTCGCGACACGTTCTTCCAAAACCGCAACGGTCGGGTTGGAAAGCCGCGTATAGACATGACCAAAATTATGCAGGTTGAACAGGGAAGCTGCGTGATCCACATCATCAAACACAAAACTCGTTGTCTGATAAATCGGCGTACCGCGCGCGCCGGTGGTGGGATCAGGTGCGGCACCTGCGTGAATACTGCGCGTGGCAAAGCCATAATCCAGATTGCGCGGCGGCAGCGGGCGCGTCTTCACCTTTCGGTCTGCTGGTGGTTCAGGCGCACGGTTGCGGATCAGGCCGGAATTCACACCGCTCCAGGATAATTCGCCACCGAAACGGCTGAATTCAATCTTCGGGCAACGATCCATGATCACTTCAAGCCCGGCCGCTTCCGCTTTGGCGGCCGCGCCATCATGGCGGACGCCAAGCTGCGCCCAAAGCACCTTGGCACCGATCGCAATCGCCTCATCGGCAATCGCGGGCAGCGCATCCGCAGCGCGGAACACATCCACCATATCCACCGGGTCCGGAATATCGCCAAGCTTGGCGTAAACCGTCTCCCCCAACAGTGTTTGCCCGGCCATGCCCGGGTTCACGGGAATGACGCGATAGCCTTTGGATTGCAGGTATTTCATGACGAAATAGCTGGGCCGGTTCCAGTTGGATGAGGCACCAACCAGCGCGATTGTCTTCACCCGCTGCAGGACGGAGCGGATTTTCGCATCACTATAGGCAAGCGGGGCCGTCTGGTTCATGGCGCAAACCTCAGATCATGTTCAGGACCAAGGCTTTCGTTTAGCATGTTCCAAGACCCATCACCCACCCCAGGCCACCCCCATGATCGCCATTATTTTTGAGGTTGAGCCGGCCGAAGGCCGGCTGGACGATTATCTGGAACACGCCGCGGCGCTGCGGGAGGAATTGCAGCGCATGCCAGGCTTTGTTTCGGTCGAGCGCTTCCGCAGCCTGACCAACCCCGCCAAGCTGCTTAGTCTGTCGCTTTGGGAAGATGAGGGCGCTATCACACGCTGGCGCTGCCATGCGGGGCATCGTGCCTCTCAAGCCGCGGGGCGGGATGGCATCTTCGCGGGCTATCGGCTGCGCGTGGTAGCCGTGCTGCGCGATTACGGCATGACAGAGCGGCGTGATCAGGCGCCGGCCGATAGCAACGCGCTCTGGGGGCTTTGAACGCCGTTTAAGCTTGCCCGAACGCGCGCGCGATTTCCCGCAGCTTGAATTTCTGGATCTTGCCGCTTGGCGTACGCGGCAATTCCGGCAGAATTTCCAGCCGTTCCGGCATGTATTGCCGCGCCATGCGCTGCGCTTCCAGATAGGCAGTGATCTCCGGCAGGGTCAGGCTGGCGCCTTCGCGAAGCCGCACAAAGGCGCAAGCGCGCTCGCCAAGGCGCGCATCAGGAAAGCCAACAATCGCCACTTCCGCCACTGCAGGGTGACGGAACAGCAGGCCCTCAACCTCCACCACCGGAATGTTTTCGCCACCACGAATAATGATATCCTTGGAACGACCGGCGATGCGGATATAGCCATCCGCATCCATGCGGGCGAGGTCGCCAGTATCAAACCAGCCATCCGGATCAGAGGGGTTGAGTTCCGGGCGCTTCAGATAGCCGACAAAATTGGAACAGCCGCGCACTTGCAATTGGCCTTCGCTGCCGCTTGGCAGAAGCGCGCCACCCGCGTCCACAATGCGAAGCTCAATGCCTGGCAGCTTGCACCCATCGGTCGTGGTGGCTTTTTCTTCGCCATCATCAAGGCGAGTGGTGGTCACCGCGCCGTTTTCCGACATGCCCCAAGCAGAAATGACCGCAGCGCCAAGCGTCTGGCGCGCCTTTGCCACCAGCGCGCGCGGAATCGGCGCGCCGGCCGAGACGAAAACGCGCAGGCTCGGCGTGCCCTGACCTGATGCCGCGACATGTTCCGTCAGATCATTCAGGAAGGGCGTGGCGCCCATGGTGAAAGTCGTACCCTCATCACGGATTTGCCGCGCCATTTCCGGAGCAGAGAAGATATCCTGCAAAATCGCTGTGCCACCCAGCATGATCGGCAGCACAATGCCATACATGAAGCCAAGCTGATGCGCCAAAGGGGAAGGCATATGGATCACATCATCCACGCCAAGCCCGAGCCTTGCGGCGAAATATTCCAGATTGGACAGCATGGTGTTGGAACTATGCATGACCCCCTTGGGCTCACCCGTGGTGCCGCTGGTATAAAGCAGCTGGATCACCTCGTCCGGGCCGGGACCATCGGCGGGTGTAAAGGCCGAGGCAGGAGCAGGATGTTCAAGCAGGCGCGCAAAACCATCCGCGCCATCGCGCCCGACCACAAAAACATGCGCGAGTTTCGGCAAGTCTTCACGCAAATTGGCGGCCATGGCAGCGTAATCAAAGCCGCGGAAACTGGCCGGCACCACCAGAATCTTGCTTTCCGCCAAACCCAGCATGAAGCGCAATTCGCGTTCGCGGAATATCACCATCAGCGGATTGCTGATGGCACCCAGCTTCAGGCAGGCCAAATGCAGGATGGAAAATTCCCACCAATTCGGCAATTGAAAGGAAACCACATCACCGCGCCCAATGCCATGCGCACGCAAGGCCGCGGCCAGGCGGCTCGATTGATCATCAATCTGCCGATAGGAAAGCCGCGTTTCCGTGCCGAGATCGGAACGGCAGGCGACAATCGCGGTCTTGTCAGGGCTGCGCGCCACGGCGCGCGCCAAATGATGCAGCAGCGTCTCATCGCGCCAAAAGCCCTGGGCGCGCATGGCGGGGCCACGAATGGCGATATCATTGCCCTGGACGGTCATGGTTTCCTCCTGAGTTTCAAGCGGGCGTCTTTGCGCCCTTCGCCTTATCCCTTGCGGGCATATTGCACAGCGACGCGCCCGGCCTTTTCGCGCGCGACGATCAGCTTCATGATTTGCGCCGTGCCATCGCCGATCTCAAGCCCCATCACATCGCGCAAGCGCTGCTGATGCGGTAGATCAAGCGACCAGCCATAATGCCCATGCGTCAGCAGGCATTGATGGATCACATCCACTGCAGTTTTTGGGCCAAGCCATTTGCACATGGCGGCCTCAGACGTATGCGCCTCATCCGCATCGCGCAGGCGTAGCGTGTGGTAGCAAAGCTGGCGAATGGCGGCGATCAAACCTTCGCCTTCGGCCAGCGGGAATGTCACCCCCTGATACTGCGCAAGCGGCGCACCAAAGGCCTGCCGTTCCGTGATATAGGACCAGCTTTCATCGAGCGAGGCTTGCGCCGCCGCACAGCATTGCAGGCCGATCAGCGCGCGGCTGTAATCGAAACCCTGCATCACCTGCACAAAGCCCAGACCTTCTTCGCCGAGAAGATGACTCGCGGGAATACGCACCTCATCAAAAAAGATCGAACCGCGCCCGATGGCGTGGCTGCCCAGATCCTTGAAGCGCGTGGTGCTGATGCCGGGCGTATTCATGGGCACCAGAAAGGCAGAAACGCCGCGCGCGCCCGCTTCAACCGGCCCGGTACGCGCAAAAACCACCGCCGCATCCGCCTGATCGGCCATGCTGATCGAGGATTTTTCGCCCTTGATCACATAGCAATCCCCATCGCGCCGCGCGGAAAGCGCCAGATTCGCAGCATCCGACCCGCCGCGCGGTTCGGTCAGCGCAATGCAAAACAGCGCCTCGCCAGCAACGATGCGCGGAATCCAATGCCCAGCCAATTCGGGCGACGCATGCCGCGCGATGATTTGCCCATTGAGCGATGCCAGCAGCGGCACATAAGACACGTTGATGTCACCATAGGCGAGCGCTTCAATCGCAAGCCCCGCCGTGACGCTTGGTTCGCCAAGCCCGCCATAGCGTTCCGGCAAATCTGCGCCAATCAAGCCAAGCGCACCCATTTCCAGCAGCAGAGCGCGATCAAGCCGCGCCTCTGCCTCACGCTTCATATAGCCAGGCGCGATTTTCTCCCGCGTGAAGCGCTGCGCGGTTTCTTGAAAGGCGCGTTGATCATCCGTCAAGGGGCGGGTCATGGCGTGATCACTTCTGATATTTGCGAAAATCGGGTTTGCGCTTTTCGTTGAAGGCGCGCACGCCTTCCTTCGATTCTTCGGTATCGTAATACATGGAAAGCGCCTGCATCCCCATATTGCTGATGCCGCGAATGCTTTCCGTATCCGCATTGAAGGAACGCTTGGCGATGGCAATCGCGGTTGGGCTGCGTTCCAGAATCTCCGCGCACCAGCGCGCCACTTCCGCATCCAATTGATCATGCGGCACGACAACATTCACAAGGCCCATGCGCTCCGCCTCGGCAGCCGTGTAGCGACGGCAGAGATACCAGATCTCGCGCGCCTTTTTCTCACCCACGATGCGCGCCAAATAGGCCGTACCAAAACCCGGATCCACGGAACCAACCTTTGGCCCCACCTGGCCGAATTGCGCCTTTTCCGACGCTATGGTCAGGTCACACAGCGTCGCCAGCACATTGCCGCCACCAATGGCATAGCCCTGCACGCGCGCAATCACGGGCTTTGGCACATCACGGATCAGGCTTTGCAATTCCTCGACCGGCAGGCCGATCATGCCGCGCCCATCATATTGCCCATCATGCGCGCTTTGATCGCCGCCGGTGCAAAAGGCGCGATCACCCGCGCCGGTCAGTACAATCACGCCGATGGATTTGTCCCAGCCGGCGCGGTTCAGCGCATGGATTAATTCTTCGCAGGTTTGGCCACGAAAGGCATTCATCACCTGCGGGCGATTGATCGTGATGGTCGCAACACCATCCCGCGCTTCAAACAGAATATCCTGATAGGTCATAATGCTGTTCCTCAGCCTGCCATGGTCAGGCCGCCAGAGACACTCAGCACCTGGCCGGTGACATAGGCGGCATCGTCACTCGCGAAGAACAGAATGGCGCCGGGCAGGTCTTCCGGCTCGCCAATGCGGCCCATGGGGGTTGCACGGCGGAAGGCTTCTTCCAGCTTCTCCGGGTTGCCCGCACCCCTTTTGTAATCAGCGAAAAGCGCCGTATTGGTCGCACCGGGGCAGACCACATTCACGGTAATGCCGTGGCGGGCATGTTCACGCGCGATGGTTTTGGAAAACCCAACCAGGCCCGCCTTGCAGGCAGCGTAAACTGCTTCTCCCGATGAACCGACACGTGCGGCATCGGAAGCAATGTTCACAATCCGCCCATGGCGGCGTTCCAGCATGCCCGGCAGCACCGCGTGATGCATATTGAGCGCGCCGGTCAGGTTGATCGCGATCAGCTTCTGCCAATCCGCCGGCGTCGTGTCCTTGAACAGGCGAAACACATCCCAGCCGGCATTGTTCACCAGAATGCTGATGGGTCCGAGTGCCGCTTCCGCCGCCGCAACGGCGGCCTTCACCCCTTCATGGCCCGTGATGTCGCAGCGAAAGGCCTCAGCGACACCGCCCGCCTGGTTGATCTCTGCCGCGGTCTTCGCCGCACTTTCGGCATTGATATCGAACACCGCCACGCGGCTGCCCGCTTCCCCGAAGCGCCGGCAGGTAGCCCCGCCAATACCGCCGCCGCCGCCGGTGACGATGACCGTTTTGTTCCGAAGGCCGCGCATGTTTCCCCCTGAATCGGTTCAAACAAGATTTGACTGGCAGAGCCAGAATAGCAATACTATGATATATTAGATCTGAAATGGCAAGCTATTGATGCAAATATCTATCGCCAACCCCGAAAGCCCAACCGTGCGCGAGGATGACGCGGCGCGTTTTGACGTGGCAAACCGGCTTTTTCTCAGGCTTTATCAAGCCTCTAACCTGCTGCACAAAACCGGCACGCGGGCTGTTGCGGGCTTTGGCGCTACCACCCAACAATGGGCGGTGATGGGGGCGCTGGCCCGCCCGGCCAGCCGAGACTCCGGGCTGGCGGTGAAGGAATTGATCGCCTTCCTGATGGTGAGCCGGCAGAATCTGACCGCTGTGATCGATAGGCTGGTGGCGGCCGGCCTCGTGGAAAGGCTCCGCGCGGGCGGCGATGGGCGGCTACGCCATGTGCGCCTGACGGAAGAAGGCAATCGGCAATGGGCGGCGATGGGTCCGGCCATTCGCGCCTATTACCAGGCAGCCCTTGCCGATTTCTCGACCGAGGAAGCCGTGCAGCTTTTTCGCCTGCTTGATCGGTTGCGGGGCAGCCTTAACCGTATTGCGGAACCCGAATAGCGATCCCTGGCTTATCGGCGCGCCCCGATTTCACCCTCCCGCAATCTGCTCTATTACCCTCCGAGAAACCCCCTAACCGCATCAGGTCCCAAGCCCCATGGCCGCCTATCAATATGTCTATGTTATGAAGAACCTCACCAAGTCCTATCCGGGCGGGCGAGAAGTCTTCAAGGGCATTACGCTATCCTTCCTGCCCACCGCCAAGATCGGCGTGCTGGGCCCGAATGGCGCGGGCAAATCCACGCTCATGCGCATCATGGCCGGGCAGGATAAGGATTTCGGCGGAGAGGCCTGGGCGGCGGAAGGCGCCAAGGTGGGCTATCTGCCGCAGGAACCGCAGCTCGACCCCAATCTGACGGTGGGCGAGAATGTGCGCGCCGCCTTCGCCGAGCTTTCCGCGAACCTCGCCCGCTTCAATGAAATCTCCGAAAAATTCGCCGAGGAAATGAGCGAGGAGGAGATGAACACCCTGCTGGCCGAACAGGCCGAATTGCAGGAAAAGATTGATGCGGTGAATGGCTGGGAAATTGACCGGCAGGTGGATATTGCACTCGATGCGCTGCGCTGCCCGCCCGCCGATAGCGCGGTGACGCATCTCTCGGGCGGTGAACGCCGCCGTGTAGCGCTGTGCCGGCTGCTGCTCGAAAAGCCTGATCTGCTGCTGCTGGACGAACCGACCAACCATTTGGATGCGGAAAGTGTCGCCTGGCTCGAAAAGACGCTGCGCGAATATCAGGGCGCGGTGCTGATCGTGACGCATGACCGCTACTTCCTGGATAATGTGACAGGCTGGATTCTGGAAGTGGATCGCGGGCGTGGCATTCCCTATGAAGGGAATTACTCCGCCTATCTGGAAGCCAAGCGCAAGCGCCTGTCGCAGGAAGAACGCGAAGAAACCGCGCGCCAGCGGCAATTGGCTGAAGAACAGGAATGGATCGGCCGGTCACCCGCGGCACGGCAGGCGAAATCCAAGGCGCGTATCGCGGCCTATGAGGATTTGCTCCGCCGCAGCCAGGAAAAGGCGCCGGACCCGACCGAAATCACCATCCCGCCCGCACCCAGGCTGGGCAACACCGTCATTGTGGCCGAGAATCTCTCCAAGGGTTTTGGCGATCGGCTGCTGATTGACAATCTTTCCTTCAAGCTGCCGCCGGGCGGCATTGTCGGCGTGATCGGCCCCAATGGCGCGGGTAAATCCACGCTGTTCAAGATGATCACGGGCGGCGAAAAACCCGATTCCGGCAGCCTGGTGATCGGGGATAGTGTCCAGCTTGGCTATGTGGATCAAAGCCGCGATAGCCTGAATGACACGCGCACCGTTTGGGAAGAAATCTCGGACGGGTTGGATATGATCACCATCGGCAAGCGCAGCATCCCCTCACGCGCCTATGTCGCAGCCTTCAACTTCAAGGGTGGGGATCAGCAAAAGCGCGTTGGCGTGCTTTCCGGCGGTGAACGCAACCGCGTGCATCTGGCAAAGATGCTGAAGCGCGAACACAACGTCATTCTGCTCGACGAACCGACCAATGATCTGGATGTGGATACGCTGCGCTCATTGGAAGAAGCGCTGATGGATTTCGCCGGTTGCGCGGTGATCATCAGCCACGACCGCTTTTTCCTCGATCGCCTGGCCACGCATATCCTGGCTTTCGAAGGCGATAGCCATGTCGAATGGTTTGAGGGCAATTTCCAAGCCTATCAGGAAGACAAGCGCCGGCGTTTGGGTGCGGATGCGACGGAACCGCACCGCATCAAATACCGGCCCTTGCAGCGGTGAGCCAGCCGCTTGGCGCCCTGCATACGCCGCGCGGCATCAATACCGCGCGGCTTTCCCTACTGCCGCCGGCGCCGGAGCAATTGCCTGACCTTATTCGCCTGAAGGCGGATGAGCATGTCTTTGGTTTCATGCTGCATGGCACGCGCAGCGCCGAACGCACGCGGGAAGAATTGGAAGATGATATCGATTTCTGGGCGGTGCGCGGCTACGGCACCTGGTCTGTCTTTGTGCGCGGCAGTGGTGAGTTTCTGGGGATTTGCGGGCTGATGGAACGCCCCGATGGGCGGGGTGTCGCGCTCCGCTATGCGCTGTGGCCAGAATGTCGCGGCAAGGGCTATGCGCGGGAAGCAGCCCGCGCCGCGCTGGATTTCGGCCATGCCGCTGGTTTGCCGCGCATCATTGCCGTGGCGCGTGAAACCAATGAGGCATCACGCCAGGTGATGGAAGATATCGGCATGCGTCCTTCTGGCGGCTTTACCCATAAGGGGCATGCCATGGTGGTTTATGAAAGCGTGAAGCCCGGCTGATCTGCCGCCCTTACGCGCGGTTAAGCGCCCGTATGGCTTGGCGCGGCGTTTCTTCTACCGGAACTGGGGGTTGCGGGTCTGCCAGGGAACATAAGCTGATCCCGATTCCATAACCCCCCATGGCAAGAAGCGCGATCTGACCTTTCCATCCGATCGAACACTGCCCCAAGCGGTCGGATGCCGCTCATTCATCCAGGCAACCGCTCATTCAATCGCCCGATACGGCATTTCAGCGCTCCCCTATACCCGCAGGCGTTGGTTCGCGCCTCCCCAGGCGGCGCGGCTCGGCGCATCCGAACACATCCTTTCATGGAGCCTTGTCTATGAATTTTCGTCGTTTTCTTGGCCTGGCTGTCGTGCTGGCCTGCCTTGTCGGCCAGGCAGGGCCTTCGCTGGCACAGACCGAACCGCGTGGCGTCTATGCCACGGTCTATGGTCAGGCGAGCTGGCTCGGGTCCACCTCCTTCAATGAGGTCGGCAATGCCGGCTTTGGCTCCGGTCTGGAAGCCAGCTTCAATACCGGCCTCGGCTTGGGCGCCAATATTGGCTTTCAGTTCGGCAATGGCTGGGCCACGGAACTTGAGTGGAACTACCGCAGCCACCCGCTCGATTCGCTGACCAAAGGCGGCACGACGCTGGCGACGGATGGCGACTTCGCCTCAAACATCTTTTTTATCAATGGTTTGCGCCGCTTTGTGGGCCTGACCAGGGGCTGGACACCCTATCTCGGCCTGGGTGTTGGCTGGGTTCAGGAAATAGACCTCGACCTCAATACAAGTTCCAACCAACGCGCCTGGTCCGAGCAAGGCAAATTTGGCGTGCAATTCATCGCCGGTGGGGAAAT
>JADCEX010000324.1 GCA_020249825.1 Roseomonas sp. | reverse complement strand
GCGATACGCAATACAAAACCGGAACAGCGGTCCGGGAGTGAAGCCGCGTCAGGAATTTGTCTCAGCAGAAAATGGAGGCAGACAATCAACCAGGCGCAGGGGGTCGTGAATAATGCAGGTTAGGTTCGTCGCCCTAGGGACACTGCCTTGTCTAAATCCGCGACCGCATTCGCCTGGTCTCCCCGCAAGGCATGGGCGCGCCCACGATTCTGAAAGGCTTCAGCATTATTCGGCTCAAGCTGAATGGCCTTCGTGAAATCGTCAATGGCGGCGGCGCTATTGCCTTGCGCAAGGCGAAGGGAACCACGATTGACGTAGAAGGATGCGACATCCGGCTTGAGTTGAATGGCGCGGTTGGAATCCGCCATGGCGCCCGCATTGTCATTCAAAAGACGCTTGACCATTCCCCTGAGATCATAGGCATTGGCATTATTGGGCTCAAGGCGGATGACCGCATTCGCGTCATCCAGCGCGCCAGTGTAATCACGTTGCGTGATCCTGATGGCCGCCCTGAGGGAGCGTGCGTTTGCGCGATCTGGGGCCAGGCGAATGATCTCGTTCAGATCCTCCTGGGCACCGACCATATTGCCCTGCCGCATCCGAAGTTCGGCGCGGGCGGCATAGCCCCCGACAAAGCGTGGATTTATGCGCAGGGCGGCATCACAATCGGCAGCGGCACTTTCGGATGCATTCATGCGACCTTTCACAATGCATCTTTCGGACAAAACCTCGGGAAATTCGGGCCGCAAGTTGAGCGCCGCATCAAAATCCGCCAAGGCAGCAGGAAGGTTACCGGTATGCCGATGTATAGAACCGCGCATCGCAAGCACGCCAGCCATTTGGGCATTATTGCCCGTGGCTGTTGTGGTCGGCAAGGATTGCTGCGGAGCGCAGCCCACCAAGGATAGTGCCAGCGCAACGACCAAGACGCGCATATTAAGCCCCATTTTCTATCCGAGGTAACATCTGACCTTCCAGGCAATACTGTCAACGCCTTTTCCGGTCGGCCGATTCCTGGGTTCCAAGGGCCTCACGGCCCTTGGCGGGAGGGCGCGGGAGGGCAGAGCCCTCCCGTTTCTGATATGGTTATGTTTGTGTAAGGGAGTGCGGTCCTGCCCTGCGATATCCTCGGCTGGCGGAAGTTTTTTGGTGTGATGGGGCCTTCCACCGATATGATATGATGCAACGGGTTTTTTTGACGAGTTCCAAACCATGTCCGCCACCAGCCTGCCCGAACTCCGCGAAGCTGACGCCCCGCCCGCGATTGCCGCGATTTACGCCGCCTTGAATGAAGGCATCGGCATCGGCCAGGTCAATCTGATCTGGCGGCACGCGGCGGCCTTGCCGGGGGTGCTTGATTGGCTTTGGGCGCAGGCGGCGCCGGCGCTGGCTTCCGGTGCGGCGGCAGCGGCGCGGGATGGCATTGCGGCGGCCATCACGCTGCCAATGCAAGCAGCGTCACCGAAGCCGCAGGATCACGCGGCGATTGCGGCTTTGGTGGAGATTTACAATCGCGGCAATCTGACAAACCTCGCTTTGCTTTCGGCCATTCTGCTGCGCGCGCAGGGCATGGCGCCGGGTGAGCGCGCTGCCCCCGCGCCACGAGGCGCGATGTTGCCAGCACCGCCGCCCTTGCCGCGCTTGGCGGATTTGCCGCCCGCGCAACAGGCGCAGATCAGCGCACTCACGGCTGCGCATGGGCTATCGGATGCGGCGGTGGTGCCAAGCCTTTATTTGCATCTGGCGTTATGGCCGGAATTTCTCGTGCAACTCCCGACATTGCTGGCGCCTCTCGATGCCGATCAAGGTTTGCGCAGCGCGCGTGATGCCGCCGTTGAAGCCGCGCGCCATGCCGCGCCGGGGTTGATCGCCGCCCTTGGCGCGCCGCCCGCGCCACCTGCTGCCTTGCCCGAATTCCTTGCGCGACTTCAGGTTTTCGTGCGGGAAGTGATTCCCGGCATGGTGCCCGTTGGGTTATTCCTGCGCCGCGCCCTGGCGTGAAGCTGCGGCGCCCTACCCTGCCCCATCCGTGAATTGCAGCGCCGCCAGCCTGGCATAAAGCCCGCCCTGGGCCAGCAACGCCTCATGCGTGCCGGTCGCGACGATGCGCCCCTGATCCATCACCACAATCCGATCCGCGCGCCTGACTGTCGCCAGACGATGCGCAACCGTAATGCTTGTGCGCCCCTCACATAGCCGTGCAAGCGCCTGCTGCACCGCGAATTCGCTTTCGGCGTCGAGCGCGCTGGTCGCCTCATCCAACAGCAACACTGCCGGGTCGCGCAGGATGGCGCGCGCAATGGCAATGCGTTGGCGCTGCCCGCCGGAAAGCGTGACACCACGCGTGCCAAGCTCGGTCGCGTAACCCTGCGGCAGGGCGGCGATGAATTCCGCTGCCGCCGCGGCCTCGGCGGCTGCCGCCACCTCCGCATCACTCGCGTCTGGCCGGCCGAGGCGAATGTTTTCGGCAATGCTCGCGCTGAAAATCACCGGCTCCTGCGGCACCAAACCAAGCCGGGAACGCAGCGCACGCGGGTCAAGGCGCGTGATCTCAACCCCATCCAACAGGATACGCCCCGCACTTGGGTCATAAAAGCGCAGCAGCAAGGACAGTACGGATGTCTTGCCGGCGCCCGAGGGGCCAACCAGCGCAATCGCCTCCCCAGGTTCCACCGCCAGGCTGAAATCCATCAGTGCGGCGCTATCGGGCCGTGTCGGGTAGCGCAGCGTGACGGCTTCAAACACCACGCGGCCTTGCGCGGGCGGCAGGGGCAAAGGCTTCGCCGGGGCTGCGATGGCGGGCGGGATGGCCAGCACCTCACCAAGCCTGTCGGCTGCCGCTGCGGCGCGCTGG
>JADCEX010000323.1 GCA_020249825.1 Roseomonas sp. | reverse complement strand
CGGCGTGTTGCCGGGACTCTGTCCTGAGCGAGCCGGCAGGGCCAAAAAAATCACTGAGAATGGTTATGTTCAGGCGAAAGCAGCGTTGAAAACATACTCGCGCGCCAAAATTGCGACGCTCAATGACAGCTTTTCAGCAGCCTGCTAGGCACCAGCAAACCCAGGATTGTCCTCACCTGGTTCCGATCCTTCTCCCGCTCCATCTCCGGCAGAGCGTCGTAATCCAGCATACTCGGGTGCAGCAACCGCGCATTGTCGCGCATGGGGGCGTAACGCCAGCCGCGATCCAAACGGTCCGCGATCCAGCGGCGGTGTTCGATGCGCGCCATGCGTTCGATGGTCTCGTCATTCGCCGCATCGCCCGCGCGCAGCCCAACGGCTGCCAGCAGGATCGGTACATGCTCCGCCGCCGCGCGGTTGGCGTCACGCAGGTTTTCCGATAGCGCGTCCCAGGCGGCGATGCTCTCGGGCGAGCCTGGCGGCAGGGTCTTCGTCGCCTCCTGATAGGCGGCGTGCATTGCAATGGCGGTGGCCTCGCCCGTGCGGTCCAGCACGCGCGCGATGCTTTCCGCACGCAGCAATCCGCCGAAGGCGATTAGGCCGCCGAGCCGCTCCTGCTCGATGCCAGCGCCACCAAGCGCCGCCAGCAGGTGATCTTCGCGCGATTGGCGCACCAGAATGGGGGTCGCGGCGTCAATACCCAGCGCGCATCCCGGCCGGCGTAGCGCGAGCGCGGTGCCCAGCGCCTCCGCATCCGGGCGCAGGACGATAGCAAGTTGCGGGGCGGCGTGCGCAGCACGCCAATCGGCCAGGGTCTCGGCGGGCGGCAGCAGCGCATGGCCTGAGGGCAGCACAGCAAATTCCGCAACCAGTTCCAGTTCGGGCCGCGCGTGGCGCCATTCAGCCAGCGCCGCCATCTCCTCGGGCGCCAGCACCAGGGTCAACAGCGGGCGTTCTGTCGGGTGATCCTGTGCGGCGGTGACAAGCTGCATCAGCGATTGTTGCCAGCGACCCGCCAGGCCGAGCACCAGCAGATGCGTGCGCGCATCCAGGTTCTGCTTGCGGAACACCGGCGCGTGGCGCGCGAGTTCCAGGCGCAGCCCTTCTCGGTCCGGGCAGAGGCGGTGGTAGCGCAGGCCGGCGGCGCGAGAGAGGCCATCCAGCGCAGAGTCCAACTCGCTCGCCAGTTCCTCGCGGTCCACCAGCACGGCAAGCGAGAGCGGCGGCAGGCCCGGCTTGCGCGCACGGGTGGCGCTGATGGCGAGCATCGCGATGTTGAGGTTTGCCACATCATCCTCGCCGGTGATGAAAAGCGCAGCGGCATTCGCGGCGCCGATGGCGGGAAGCGTGGCGGGTTCGCGCGGATCGCCTTCGACGACGGTGAGGCCGAGACCTTCCAGCGCCTCGCGCCGGCCGGGGTCCATCGGCGGGCCAAGGGTGACGACCTGGCAACCGCCCTCCTCGGCGAGCTTGCGCAGCGCGCTCTCGGTGAGCTGTTCGGCGCCGCAGACTATAATGTGCCCCTTCGCGGTCGGCATGAGCGCGAGCCGCGCGGGACGCGTGGCGGCCCCGATGACGATGTGCAGCGAGGCGGCGACTGCGGCGAACGGCAACAGCAGCCGCGCGATGTGCAGTTGCCAGGGCAGGCTGCCGTCGAACTGAGTAGGGAATTGCAGCGTGATGAGTTGGAGCGTGCGGAAGAGGTTGTTGGCGTGACCGGCGAGGTCGGTGGCAGGCTGCTTGATGGACCAGCCCCAGAGGCCAAGGGCGAACGCGGCGATGGCGAAGAGGGCCTGGACGAGGCCGGCATGGGCGCGCCAGTGCTGAGCGAAACGCGCGAGGGGGCGGGTAAGACGATGCAAAAGGGTCCCCGGCGCTGCTGCGCGGGTTGATCTTTGGCGCCGATGGGCGCGCGCTATCGCCCACGCACACACGCAAGCGGGGGCGGCTATATCGCTATTACGTCAGCCAATCGGTCCTGAAGGGTGGGGCGGATGACGCGCCTTATCGCCGGCTGCCCGCAGGCGAGATTGAGGCGCTGGTGCTGGACCAGCTGCGCGCCCTGCTGCGCCAGCCAGAGGTGGTGGTTGGCACATGGCGCGCGGCGCGGGCAGAAGCGCCGGACCTTACCGAGGACACGGTGCGCGTGCTCTGGCGCGGTTTGACCCGGTCTGGTCCGAGCTATTCCCCGCCGAGCAGGAACGGCTCATCCGGCTGCTGGTCCAGCGCGTCGTGGTGGGCGAGGCCGGGGCACAAATCAGCCTGAACCTTGAAGGGCTGGCGAGCCTGGCGCGGGACCTTTCGCAACCGAAGAGGATTGCCGCATGAAGGGCGTGACCAGCGTGACGGTTTCGGTGCCGCTGACCATCCGCCGGCGCGGCGGCCGGAAGCAGATCATCGGGCCGGATGGGCCGGTGGCCCGGCAGGGTGAATGCGGGGCCGGGGTTGTCCCGGTGAATGGCGACCCGGCACTGATAAAAGCGCTGGCGCGGGGCTTTCGGTGGCGGCGGATGCTGGAGGAGGGGCGGTATGCCAGCATCAGTGAAATGGCCAAGGCTGAAGGCGTCGAGCGCGGGTATGTCGGCACGCTGTTGCGGCTGACGCTGCTGCCGCCCCCGATGGTCGAGGCGATACTGGACGGGCGGCAGCCGGAGGGGGTGACGCTGCCGGCGCTGCTGGGGGGGGTGCCGGTGGGGTGGGGGGAGTAGTCCCATCGGTCATTTTTCGCGAGTCAATTGAGATTGAATAGACCAAAAATGGCGCCTAACCCCGCGCGGATTTACATAGCGTCCGAAATTTGTGCCATTCTTGGCGCCAGAGGCTGAAACTTTAAACTATCAGCAAGAGGGCTCCAGAGTGACACCGCAAGGCGCAATTCTCGAATTCGCGAAGATGATCAGCCAAGACTTGGCGCGGGGCAAGCCAGTCCGCGCCGCGCTGGAGGCAGCCGGCATGATGGCCAAAGCAGGTGCCATGCCGGATGTAGTGGCCTGCCTGATTTCTGAAGCAAGCAAAAAGCGCCCCGCAGATCGCGTTGTTCATGCCTGCTGCTTTCTGCTTCAGGCCGGACTTGACGAGTTACGTATCGCCGTAAATGGCGGCAATACCGCAGCGCGGTCCCGTCTGAAAGAAGCTTGCGAAGCTGTCGAGAAATCCGTCACCGCCCGTGGCCTTGCCCCACAAATTCCAATGCTTATCGCACGAAGCTTTGCGCAGGCGGGAGTTGAACCTCCCCCTGGGTTGCAGGCGGCGATGATCGCTGGCTTGGAAGCGGGCCATGCAGAGCAACTCGCCCTGGAAGACGACAGCACGTTGCTGGAACAACTCGTTCCATTGGCGGAAGCGCTAGGCCACGACCCCTTCGCCATCCACGCGGAATTGAGCGCCACCGGTGCCGCGTTTCCCGCCGACCATCGCGCTGCCATGGCAGCGGAACTTGCCGCCTCAACCACTGCCTCAATCCGCGATGCCGCGCTTGGCTTCCTGCTTGATGCTGATCCCGCGCCAGGCCTTGCTGTGCTGGACACCCTTGTTGCAGAGGCGCGCCAAGACCCCGCGCCAAGCCGCCTAATCGAAAGGCTTGTCTGCCTTCGACCATGGCTGCCGCCGGAACGCCAAGCCAAGCTGGACGCCTCCATCCGCAGCCTTCGCGCCAATGCGGCCGCGCCCGAGCCAGCGCCGCAGGTGGAAATCATCAAGCTGCTCGCTTCCCTATGCGATGGCGCGGGCGCGCAAAGCCTGTTTGCGGTGCTCAAGATCGGGCGCCGCTTTGCCCTTTCCTCGGTCCTCATCAAGGCCGATACGGGTATCGCCGATGCTTGGCTGCGCGATGACATGTCCAAACGCGAAACCAATGACGCTGTGCGTGAGATTTCCGACATGGCCGAAGCGGTGACAGTGCCGATCAGCTTCGCCCAAACATTATTGGCTGACGCTTTGGCGACCAACCTTGCCAAGCGAATCCCGCCCCCCTTTGCCTTGCTGCAATTCAACGAGGCTTTGGGGCTTGGCCTGATCCTCCCTGCCGCGATGCCCCCCGCAAGGCTTGCCGCTGAATTATTGGCGAGCCTTCCGGCCACGCAGACCGGCCCCGAGGCATCAGCCGCAGCGCAAACCGCCGCGAAGTATTGGTTCGTTCAGTTTGACACTGTGCAAACCTGGTTCGAAGCGGGCGAGGAAATCGAAGCGCTTCTGGCGCCGCTTCCGAAAACGGGCGCCCGCGTCATGGCCGCGATACTGGCCCATCTGTTTGACCGCCGCCTGTACTGGGCCGCCCGCTGCGCCTGGATGGCGGCTACGCTCAAGGACAGCGATCACCGCTGCCGCGCCGAATGGCGCAACTTCGCCCTTGTCGCCCGCGATCTGGCCGGCACGGAGCATTTGCCCGACACTACCCTGTTCCAAATAATCGCCGACGGCACAAACCAAGCCTTCAAGGCAAATGCGCCGAGGCGACGCCCGACGGAACGAAAGCGCCGCTGACACTTGCGCCGCGACGCCATAACGCCAGGCTACTGAAGAAATCGCTGGAGTGGGGTTGCGTTTTGTGAAAAAAACACCCCACAAGCTTTCACAAGCCCGATTCTAACGAAAGCCAGCTTTCACAACCATGCCAGCGCCCCGCCACCCCACCCGCATCGGGCGATATGAAACCACCTCGGTCGCAGGCGAGAAGGTTCGCGCCTTTATTCCACCCCCACTCCCGCCGGTGCCCCCCATTGCCGTTGCTGGCCTTCAGGCAGCGCTTGAGCGTGCACAAATGGCCCTTGGGCGGCTGGATGGCATGGCGTCCATCCTCCCCGATACCGGGCTGTTCTTATACATGTATGTCCGGAAGGAAGCGTTGCTCTCCTCCCAGATTGAGGGCACGCAATCCTCCCTCTCGGACCTGCTGCTTTTTGAAAGCGATGAAGCGCCTGGCGTGCCGATGGATGATGTCGCCGAGGTCTCCTGCTACGTCGCCGCGCTCAATCGCGGCATGGAATTGCTGCGCGGAGGCCTTCCCTTATCCCTCCGCCTTATCCGTGAAATTCATGCCGTTTTGCTTTCCTCAGGCCGCGGCGCAGGCAAGCAGCCGGGCGAATTCCGTACCTCCCAGAATTGGATCGGGGGGCCACGCCCGGGCCTGGCGGCCTTTGTCCCGCCGCCGCCACAACACCTTCTGGACTGCCTGAGTGACATGGAACGCTTCATCCATGCCGAAACACCCGAATTGCCGACCTTGCTCAAGGCCGGACTGGTGCATGTGCAATTCGAAACCATCCACCCCTTCCTGGATGGCAATGGCCGCTTGGGCCGCCTGCTGGTCACCTTCATGCTTTGCGCCGCAGGCATGCTCCGCGAACCCATCCTGTATCTCAGCCTTTACCTGAAGACCCACCGCCAGAGTTATTATGAGCTTCTTCAGCGCGTGCGGGATGAGGGTGATTGGGAAGCCTGGCTGCGCTTTTTCCTGGATGGTGTCGCTGAAACGGCGGAAGGCGCGACCGAAGCTGCCCGCCAGATCATGGCCCTTTTCGCGGAAGACCGAGCCAAGATTGAATCCCTGGGCCGCAGCGCCGGTTCCGCGCTTCGTCTGCATGATTTGCTGAAAGCCCAGCCCCTGATTTCGGTGGCCTCCGCCAAGGAGCGCCTGAACCTTTCCCACCCCACCATCGGCGCCCTGATGGCGCGGCTGACCGAGGCCGGAATCCTCCGCGAAACCACGGGCCGCCAAAGGGGGCGGCTTTTCGCCTATGGACGCTATATAGATATCCTGAGCCGCGGGACGGAGCCGCTGCCGCGATGACCAGGCGCTGGGCACGCTGCCCTTGGGGCCAGGGCATGGCGCGGGCCGGGCAGCGCATGAGTGGGGGGAGGGTATGAACGCAGTCGAGATAGAAGAAGCCGTTTCCGCCCTGGCGGAAAAGCCCTTCGACCGCGCCGAATTCCCCTTCGCCTTCCTGGAAGCCTTCGGCAATAAGGAAACCACGCTCAAGCGCTTGCGGTCCGGGCATACAAACAACTCGGACCTCGGCGGCGTTCTGCAGCGCGAAAAAATCCACATCGCCACCTGCGACCCCGGCAAGGTGACGGCCACCCTGCTTGCCCTTAAATCCAGCCCCGCTACCGCCAAGGCCAAGGCGAAATTCATCCTGGCGACGGATGGCGCCACCCTGGAAGCTGAGGACCTGACAGGCGGGGAGACCATTGCCTGCCCCTACGCGCAGTTTCCTGACCATTTCGGCTTTTTCCTGCCGCTGGCGGGCATTACCACTGTCAAGCAAATCCGCGAGAATTCTTTTGATATCAAGGCAACCGGGCGGCTCAACCGGCTTTATGTTGAGCTTTTGAAGGACAATCCGGCATGGGGCAGCGCCGCCCGCCGCCCGGATATGAACCACTTCATGGCGCGGCTGATTTTCTGCTTCTTCGCGGAAGATACCGGCATTTTCAGCAAGCTATTGCTGTTTACCGAAACCGTGCAGACCATGAGTGCTTCTGATTCATCCAATACGGATCAGGTGATCAGCACCATCTTCCGCGCCATGAATGTGAAACTGGCGGAAAGGGCAGGCGAGGGCCTGCCGCGCTGGGCCGATGCCTTCCCTTATGTGAATGGCGGCCTTTTTTCCGGTAGCGCGGAAGTGCCGCGCTTCAGCAAAATGGCGCGTTCCTACCTGCTGCATATCGGCGGCCTGGATTGGAAGAAGATCAACCCGGATATCTTCGGTTCCATGATCCAGGCCGTGGCCGAGGATGAGGAACGCGGCGCGCTGGGCATGCATTACACCAGCGTGCCGAATATTCTGAAGGTACTGAACCCGCTTTTTTTGGATGATTTGCGCGAGAAATTGGCCGAAGCCGGGTATAACCCGCGCAAGCTGCTGAACCTGCGCAACCGCATGGCGCGCATCAGGGTATTCGACCCCGCCTGCGGGTCCGGCAATTTCCTGGTGATTGCCTATAAGGAAATGCGCGCGATTGAGGCGGAGATCAATCAGCGCCGCAATGAACCGCACCGGCGCACGGATATTCCGCTGACCAATTTTCGTGGCATTGAATTGCGCGATTTTCCGGCGGAAATCGCGCGGCTGGCGCTGATTATTGCCGAGTATCAATGCGATGAACTGTATCGTGGGCAGCGCGAAGCTTTGCAGGATTTTCTGCCACTGCGTAAGGAGAATTGGATTACCTGCGGCAATGCGCTGCGGCTGGATTGGTTGAGCATCTGCCCGCCCACGGCGACGGGAGTGAAGATCCAGGCGGATGATTTATTCGGTACGCCCTTGGATCAGGCGGAGATTGATTTCGAGAATGAGGGCGGGGAGACGTATATTTGTGGGAATCCGCCGTATGCGGGACACCAACAGCGCACTGCTGCACAAAAAAAGGAAATGGAGAACCTTTTTTCTAGCACCTCTGTGCCGCCGGGTGACCTGGATTATGTCCTTTCATGGGTAGAGCTCTGGAGACGGTACTCACTACAGACACATTGCTCCGCAGCTTTCGTGATGACCAATTCGGTTACACAAGGACGCCAAGTGCCGCGATACTGGCCATTACCTCTCAGAGTCCGTCCGGGAACATTTCTATCTTTTGCAAAGTTTTCTGACCATGAGGCGTATGGAAGCCAAACGCATGAAACTGAGTGCTGAGAGATTGAGATTTTCCCAATCCTTCGCGAGACGACGGCAGCGGTTGAGCCAAGCAATGGTTCGTTCCACAATCCATCGCTTCGGCAACACCTGAAAACCCGATGCAGTGTCAGATCGCTTTACGATTTCGATCTGCAAGTTCCGGAGGATACGCCCGAGCGCGGCCCGGAACAAAGGCCCCTGATAGCCACCATCGGCGTAGAGCTTGCGCAAGAACGGATAAAGCCCAAACAGCGTTGCCATGACCATGACGCCGCCATCACGGTCTTGAATATCCGCCCCGTGAACCACTGCATGCAGCATCAGGCCGAGCGTATCAACAAGGATGTGGCGTTTCTTTCCCTTGATTTTCTTGCCGCTGTCGTAACCCGACGGGTCAATCGAGGCCCACCTTTTTCCGCACTCTTCACGCTCTGGCTGTCAATGATGGCAGCCCTTGGGCTGTCATCTCGCCCAGCTTGCGATCGGCATTGCTGATAAAGAGCGTGATGGACCCTCTCAAGCGTGCCGTCCCACTCCCAGCGCTGAAAATAGCCAAACAGCGTGCTGCGTGGCGGAAAATCCTTCGGAATGGCCCGCCATTGGCAACCTGTGCTGAGAATATACAGCAAACCATTGATCAGGCTCCGTTCATCCACGCTGCGCTTATTGCCGCCGCGCTTCGCCCGCGGGATCAGCGGCGCAAGCACCGCCCACTCCTCATCAGTAAGGTCACTCGGGTACCGAAGCCCCCGGCGATCATAACGCGCACGATTTTCCTTGGTCCACATTGGCCCGAACCCCCTGCGAATCAAACAATCATCAGGGAATCACAAATGACTCAGGCGATTCAGGAAGTTTTCGGACAGGCTCT
>JADCEX010000322.1 GCA_020249825.1 Roseomonas sp. | reverse complement strand
TACCTCAACCGCAATCACGATCCGCCACCCGGAAATACCGTCGTATGGCGCGGATTAACGCGCCTCCACGATATCGCCCGTGGCATAAATATCGGCTCGGAACGACGATGTGGGTAATCGAAAGATTCGCCGGATGGATACGGCAGAAGCACGATCAATTTTCATAAATGGTCGGAGCGGCGGGATTCGAACCCACGACCCCCAGTCCCCCAGACTGATGCGCTACCAGGCTGCGCTACGCTCCGACTTGGCGCTGCTTAGCACCCTCGTTTCCAGATTGCCAACCCTCAGAAGATCATCAGGGCGGAGGCTCCAAAAAGTTAAGCCGCCAGCCGATGCAAGGCGCGCGCAATATCCTCAAGCTCCGCCAGCGCCGCCTTCAGCGCCAGGGCTTCGGAAGCCTCGGCGGCGGGCGGCGGATCACCCAAGGGCAATTCCAGCGCCACGGGGCCTGGGCCTTCATCCGTCCCGTCACGCAGCAGCCGCTGCACACCCTTGATGGTATAGCCCTGATTATAGAGCAGATCGCCAACACGCTTCAGCAGCGCAATATCCTCAGGCCGATAATAGCGCCGCCCACCGCCGCGCTTCAGCGGCTTCAACTGCGGAAATTTGCTTTCCCAGAAACGCAAGACATGCTGCGGAATATTCAAATCATCGGCGACTTCACTGATGGTGCGAAAGGCCGTTGGCGCCTTGCGCGGGCGCCCCTTTTCATCCGCATCATCAGTATCGCTCATGCTTCGTCTTCCACTTCTTCATTGTTGATCCGCGCCTTCAAAACCTGCGATGGGCGAAAGGACAGTACCTTGCGCGGCAGGATCGGCACTTCAACACCGGTCTTTGGGTTGCGGCCAATGCGCTGTCCCTTCTGGCGCACCAGGAAGGTCCCGAAGGAGGATATCTTCACCGATTCACCTGATTCCAGCACGGCAGAAATTCGTTCCAGCACCGATTCCAAAAGATCAGCGCTTTCATTGCGCGAAAGACCAACCTGCGCATAGATCGCCTCGGCCAGATTGGCCCGCGTGATGGTTTCCATTGACCCCGCCCCAGTTTATCCCTGTTACATACAGCAAACCGGCTTCAAGCGCTGCCGTCAACCGCTCGTTTCATGAAATCTCAGAAACGCGCAATGGCCGACCCCCAGGTCAGCCCCCCGCCAATGGCTTCCATCACCACCAGATCGCCATTCTTGATCCGGCCATCACCCCGGGCTTCCGCCAGCGCCAGCGGAATGGACGCGGCCGAGGTATTGGCATGGCGATCCACCGTCACTACCACACGCCCTGGTTGCAGGTGCAGCTTCTTGCCCATGGCTTCAATGATGCGTTGATTGGCCTGATGCGGCACCAGCCAATCCACATCGGCATGGGTCAGCCCATTGGCGGCCAAAGCCTCATCTACCACAGCAGCCAATTTGGAAACGGCATGGCGGAACACTTCCTTGCCCGCCATGCGCAATAGCCCCGTGCCGCCGGTGGAACCGGCGCCGCCTTCAACCACCAGAATATCGCCATGCCGGCCATCGGCGTGCAGATGGGTTGAAAGCAGGCCGCGATCCTTATTGGTGCCCGCACCCTCACCGGCGCTCAGCAGCACCGCACCGGCGCCATCGCCAAACAGCACGCAGGTGCCGCGATCGGTCCAATCCAAGATGCGCGTATAGACCTCAGCGCCGATCACCAGCACGTGGCGGGCATGGCCCGCGCGCATCATCGCCTCAGCGATGGAAAGCCCATAGATAAAGCCAGTGCAGGCCGCCGTAATATCGAAGGCAAAACCTGGCCCGGCGCCGATCTTGGCCTGCACGCGCGCAGCGGTCGCGGGAAAGCCCGAATCAGGCGTGGTGGTGGCAACGATAATGCCATCCACCTTGGAAGCCTCCACCCCCGCATCCGCGAGTGCCGCGCGCGCAGCCGCCGCGGCCAGATCGGATGCCGCTTCATCAGGTGCGGCGACATGGCGAAATTTGATCCCCGTGCGTTCCTGGATCCAGGCATCAGAGGTTTCAAGCCCGTGGCGCGCCGCCAATTCATCATTGGAAAGCCGCAAGGGGGGAAGGTAGCCGCCGCAGCCGGCGATCAACGCACGCATGACCATGGCGCTAAGCTACATCAAGTTGGCGAAGGCGCCAGCCTATTGCGGCCCGCAAGCCGGTCAAATCCGTCCCGAATGCGATCATTATAGCCATGGGTCACCATATCCATGGCCACATCCACGGCATGGGCGAAGCCAAGCGCATCTGTCCCGCCATGGGATTTCACCACCACGCCATTCAGCCCGAGCAGAATGGCGCCATTGTAGCGGCGCGGGTCCATCCATTCGCGCAGCCGATCCAAGGCGGGCCGCGCCAGCAAATAGCCAAGCCGCGCCGGAACACTGCTGGTAAAGACCTGGCGCAGCAAATCGCGCATGAGCTTGAGCGCCCCTTCGCCGGTCTTCAGCGCGACATTGCCGGTGAAGCCATCCGTCACCACCACATCCACGGTGCCGGCGGTGATGTCATGGCCTTCGATGAAGCCGCGGAACTGAGCGCCCACATGCGAATCGCGCAGAATCTCGGCCGCCGCGCGCACGCGGTCATCGCCTTTCAATTCCTCACTGCCCACATTCAAAAGGCCGATGCTTGGCGTGGTAAGCCCCAGCGCCACACGCGCGAAGGCATCGCCCATGATGGCAAATTCCACCAGGTTGCGCGCATCGCATTGCACATTGGCGCCAAGATCAAGCAGCACGACATCACCGCGCGCGGAAGGACCAATCGCGGCCAGTGCTGGGCGATCAATTTCCGGCATGGTCTTGATGACGATCTTGGCAAGCGCCATCAGCGCCCCGGTATTCCCAGCCGAAACCACGCCCGCCGCTTCACCCGCTGCCACGGCATCAATGGCCATGCGCATGGAAGACCCGCGCACGCGCAAGGCCGCTGTCGGCTTCAAATCACCGGAGATGACTTCAGGCGCATGGCGCAGGCTGCAAGCCCGCGCGGCCCGCTTGCGCCGCGCCAAGGCGCCACCCACGCGCGCCTCATCGCCCACCAGAAGAAAGCGCGCCTGCGGATGCCGCTCGGCGGCCAATTCCAGGCCATCGAGCACAACCTCAGGCGCCGCATCCCCACCCATGGCATCTATGGCCAGGGAAAAGACGGAACCCGTATCAGCCATCGCGGGAGCCTCGGCGCCCTGGGATGCGCGGGATCAGAGCCGGACGGCCGGCTTCAGGCGATCCGCCGCCACCACTTCACGGCCATCGTAATAGCCGCAATGGGAGCAGACATGATGCGGACGCTTCAACTCACCGCAATTCGGGCATTCATGATGCGCGGAGGTGGAAAGCGCTTCATGGCTGCGGCGCATGCCGCGGCGGGAAGGCGAGGTCTTCTTCTTAGGAACGGCCATGGCGCCGGGTCTCTTTCACTCAAGCGAAAATGTGGAATTGAACAAGGGCGGGCACTTAGCACCAGCTTCCGAGCGGCGCAAGCATGGGGCTGGCCCTGAGCCGCGGGAAGCCGCCAAAGAAGCAGCAAATACCCGCCCGCCGGCGGGCGACTGAACCTTAGCGGCCAAATGCGTTCATGATGGCTTTGGCCCCCTTGCCGAGGCCGAACTTGGGCGCTAATACCGCGCCTCTTCCCTGGGGGGCCATAGCTCAGTTGGGAGAGCGCTTGAATGGCATTCAAGAGGTCAGGGGTTCGATTCCCCTTGGCTCCACCAGCCCCTCACAAGGCCCCCACCCCCACAATCCGGTAATCAAACACCCCACCATCCACTTCGGTGATGGTCACAT
>JADCEX010000321.1 GCA_020249825.1 Roseomonas sp. | reverse complement strand
CTCGGCAGGTTGGAAAATGAAATGCACCGTGCCGGCAAAATCGCGCTTCTTCGCCAAGACCTCTGCCGCGCCCAGAAGCATGGCGGTATGACCATCATGCCCGCAAGCACGCATCTTGCCCGCATGTCGTGACGCATAGGGAAGATTGGTCGCTTCCGTCAGCGCCAGCGCATCCATATCGGCGCGCAGCCCAATCGCGCCCTGGCCGGGGCGGCTGCCGCGCAGCGTCCCCACCACGCCCATGCGGCCCACACTTTCCGTGGTTTCCATGCCAAGGCTGCGCAGCCTTGCGGCGACCAGTGCCGCTGTGCGCGTTTCTTCCATGCCCAATTCCGGATGGGCGTGGATGTCTTTGCGGATGGCAATCAGTTCCGGCAGGATGGGGGCGATTTCCTGCATCAGGGGATGGTCTGTCATATGGCCTCTCTTCCGGTGCCTATCATATCACGAACGCGGCAGCGCTTCACGCTCAACGGGTTGCGGCAGGGCTTCGCCGGGTGCCGCCACCATTTGCAGCCAATTGCGCAAATGCCGCCGCACCTGAAATTCAAATTCGACATTCATATCCTGCCCGGCCAATTTCACGACACGTTCGGCCAGTGCCGCGCGTTCGGCGTCATCGCGCGTCGGGCCAGTGACCTCTCGCCTGACTTCGGCGGCGGCGGAGGCGAGCACCCCATCCTCCGCTGAAATGATCTCAAGCTGGCAGCGCATGATGCAGCGAAAGGTCTCGGATGCCGGGCTGAAGGCACCAGCGGCGCTGGCGGTTTCGCGCGTCAACCGTGCGGTTTGAATGACGAAGCGTGCTGAGCCAGTGCCGCCGGCGGCGCTCAACCTGTCTCGTGCCATGCGTAGCATTACATCCGAAGGCAGAAATGGGGCGGGCTGTTGCACCATCAGCGCCGTACCGCTTTCGGGTTCCTTGATCTCCAGCGCGCTGACCTTAAGGCGAAGCGGCGTCAAATGCCTATAGCTTGGCGGTCCTGGCGGTACGAAAGGCCCCGCCGGCTGTTCATTGGCGCAGGCGGCGAGCAGCGGAAGTGCGCAGAGGGCGCGGCGTTTCATCAACAAGGCCATGGTCAAACGCCTGCCTCACGCACTGACAAAGTCGCCCGATCGAAACGGAAATCGAAATTGCAGAATTCGCACGTCATGGTGATGGTACCTTCATCGGCCATGTGGTCCAGATCATCGGTGCTGAAGCCGCCCAGCACATTCAGCAAACGCTCACGCGAACAGCGACAGCCATAGGAAAGCGGCTTTGGCCGATCAAGCCGGAGCCCTTCGGCATGGAATAGCCGATGCAGCACTTGTTCGCCGGAAAGCCGATCATCCAGCAATTCCTCATTGGTGATGGTACGCGCCAGAATGGTCGCGGTCTGCCAGGCTTCCTGCTGTTCTTCCTGATCCATTTGCTGATCGAGCCAACCGGCACCCGCCACACGTTCCAATAGCAGAGCTGAAGCCCGCCAGCCATTCGGCGTTTCTTCGCAGGCGAGCTTCAAATAGGTATCAAGCTGTTCCGAATTGCGGAAATACCCGCCGGTCATCTCCGTCAGCGTTTCGCCTTCAATCGCGACAATGCCCTGGAAGCGATCCATATCGGGCCCCTGATCGCAGGTGAAGGCCAGATACCCCTTGCCGAGCAGCGCCGCAGTACTCAGCGCTTCAAGCTCTGCCAGCCTTGTGGGATTGACCTTGGCATAGCCACGTAGCGCGCCCGCATGGGTGCAGTCCGCCAGCAGCATGGAAAGCGGGCCATCACCCTTTGCCTGCAAGCTGAAGGACCCCTCAAACTTCAGCGCCGCCGCCAGCCCCGCCGTCAGCGCCATGGCCTCACCCGCCAGTTTTGCAATTTCGGATTGATAGCCATGCCGGCCGAGCAAGGCATCCGCCAAGGGGCCCAGGCGCACCAGCCGGCCGCGCACCGGCCTTTCATCCAAATGGAAGGGCAGAACGGCCCTGGGCACCACAAGGTCGGGCACGGGAGGTCGGCCGAAGGCATCAAACATGGGACCATCGGCCTTTTGCGGAATTTGCGACACGCGACATCCTTATGAATCAGGGGCCAAAGCAATCTTGGGCCGCCCCTTCCCCTTTTCACCAATTGCGGGCACTTATAGTCAAATTCCGGGAGTGGTGTCTTGGCAGAAATTTGGGAGTCCTGGGGGCACTACGCCTATCTTGGATCATTCATCTGGGCGTTTTTTGAAGGTGAAACTTTCGTTCTGGCCGCCGCCGCCCTTGGTGCGGCAACGGGTGTGGTGAACCCCTGGTGGCTGCTTTTCGCGGTCTGGTTCGGATCTTTTCTGGGGGATCAAACCTGGTTCACCCTGGGCCGACGCTACGGCCCGCGCGTCGTGCGCCGCATCAAGGGCGCCGAGGAAAAAGTCGCCCGGGTGAACGTGCTACTGCACCGCTATGGCACTTGGTTCATTCTGAGTTTTCGTTTCCTTTACGGCATCCGCAATGTCGCCTCGGCCGCCTGCGGGCTGGCTGGGCTGAATTGGGGGCGGTTTGCCATCCTCAATTTCATCGCCGCCGGCATTTGGGCCAGCAGCTTCGTTGCTGCCGGTTGGTTTCTGGGTGCGCTGATCGGGCCAGAAAGACTCGGTTGGACCATTGCGGGCGTCGCTTTGGCGGCGCTGATCTTTTTCATCATCCGGCAATGGCGCCGGCGTTCCGCAAAGGCGAAGGCGAAGGCGGAAGCAGAAGCAGCCTAAGTGCACCAGCGCACGGGGCAAAAGCTTCCCCAGTTTCCTCCTTTCTTGGCAAGCACATTTCCCGAATACTCAAGAAAAACAAGAATTTTCCAAGACTTGTGCCGCGCCCGGGTCCGCGCGACCATGCGCTTCTGGCGGTAACATCAGGCGCGGTGATTGGCATGGTTGGAATGGGGCATAGTGTGGAAGGTCTGGCTGGCGCCATTGGCAATACGCCCCTGATTCGCCTGAAGCGCGCCAGCGAAATCACCGGCTGCGATATTCTGGGCAAGGCGGAATTCATGAACCCGGGCGGTTCGGTGAAAGATCGCGCCGGGCTTGGCATCATCACCGATGCCGAAGCGCGTGGTGCGCTGAAGCCCGGCACCCCCGGCACGATTGTAGAAGGCACCGCGGGCAATACGGGCATTGGCATTACGCTGATGGCCAATGCGCGCGGCTATCGCAGCGTTATTGTGGTGCCGGAAACCCAAAGCCGCGAAAAGCTCGACTTCCTCCGCATGATCGGGGCTGATCTGCGCCTGGTGCCGGCCAAGCCATTCTCTGACCCCGGCAATTACGTGCATTACAGCCGCCGCCTCGCGGAGGAGCTTGGCGCGGTCTACGCCAATCAATTCGACAATCTCGCCAATCGCGACGTGCATGAGGCGACCACGGGGCCCGAGATTTGGGACCAGACCGGCGGGAAGATTGATGCCTTTACCTGTTCCTGCGGAACGGGCGGCACGCTGGCCGGCATTGCGCGCGCGCTGAAGGCCCGCCGCCCGGAAACGCGCATTGTACTGGCGGACCCGATGGGTAGTTCGCTCTATTCCTGGGTAAAGACGGGTGAGTTGAAGCCCGAGGGATCTTCCATCACTGAAGGCATTGGCCAAGCCGCGCGGGTGCCGGGTAATCTGGTGGGTGACCGCGCCCTGATTGATGACGCGGTGCAGGTGACGGATGAGGAAGCGCTGACACAAGTATTCGACCTGCTGGTGCAGGAAGGCATTTGCCTTGGTGGGTCAGCAGGCCTGAATGTGGCAGCGGCGATAAAAGTGGCGCGCCAATTGGGGCCGGGGCATCGCGTGGTGACCATTCTGTGCGATGGCGGTGCGCGCTACCAATCCAAGTTGTTCAATCCGGAATTCCTACGCGAACGCGGCCTGCCCATTCCGCCTTGGCTTGCATGAGGACTGCGTGGTGATCCGTGAAGCGCTCGAAATCGGCCGCAGCATCCGCGCGCGTGACCCTGCGCAGCCTTCCTGGCCGGAGACCATTTTCTGCTATGCCGGGCTGCATGCCGTGCTGTGGCATCGGCTGGCGCATTGGCTTTGGCTGCGCGGCTGGCGCGGGGCAGGGCGGCTGGTTTCGCATCTCAGCCGTTTTCTGACCGGCATTGAAATCCACCCCGGCGCGCAAATTGGCCAAAGGCTATTTATTGACCACGGCATGGGCGTTGTGATCGGGGAGACGGCAGAGATCGCCAATGATGTGCTGATCTATCATGGTGTGACGCTTGGCGGGCTTTCCGGCAGCCCTGGCAAAAGGCACCCGACGATTGAGGCGGGCGTTTCCATTGGTGCTGGCGCACAGGTCCTGGGGCCGATTACCGTGGGGAAGGGCGCGCGCATCGGCGCCAACGCCGTGGTAACGCGTGACGTTCCGGCTGAATGCACGGTGGTTGGCATTCCCGCCCGCCCGCCCGCGGGCACCACCTGTGCTGATCCCTTCCTGGGCTATGGGCTTAGCAATACCGAAGATGATCCGGTGGGCGATCAGATCGCAGCTTTGCGCGCAGAAGTGGCGGGGCTCCGTGCCCGGCTGGCGGAGGTTGAGAAGCGCAGGGCGGATAATCCCTGACGATGACGCGGCCTTTGCGGGAGTGCCTTGGTACGGCTTGGCCAATCTCCTGCAAAGGCCTATGCGGTTCCTTGGCAGAGGGCCCTTTTCGTTGGTCGGGGGGGCCGTAGCCTGGGAGCCAAGCATGACGGAACAAAGGCGCTTTAGCGCGATGATGGAGGACGGCATTGCCCTTCGTCGTCATATGGAGTCCGCAATGTTCCCTTTGGTGCTGCACGCCGTCGGTTTGTGCGAAGCGGCGTTGCGGGGCGGCGGCAAGCTGTTTTTTTGTGGCAATGGCGGCAGCGCTGCGGATGCGCAACACTTGGCGACCGAACTACTGGTGCGCCTCAGATCGCGTGTTGAACGCGCTTCTTGGCCCGCCATCGCGCTGACGCTTGATCCAGCGGCGCTGACCGCGGGCGGCAATGATTATGGGTTCGAGGATGTGTTCGCGCGCCCCCTTTCGGGGCTCGGCCGGCAGGGCGACGTTCTGTTTGGCATTACCACTTCTGGACGGTCCGCGAATGTGATCAAGGCTCTTCAGGTGGCGCGCGGTATGGGCATCGGGACGATCGGCTTTCTGGGCGGTGATGGTGGTAGCGCTGCGTCTCTTTGTGATGTGGCGCTGATTGTCCCAAGCAGCGAGACCGCGCGGGTGCAGGAAGCGCATATTACGCTTGGTCATGCGATATTGGAATTGCTTGAAGATCGGTTGATCAGGACATGACTATTCTTCTGACAGGCGCTTCAGGCTTTATTGGCATGCATGTGGCTGAAGCGCTGTTGGCGCGTGACGAAAAGGTGATCGGGCTTGATAGTCTGACGCCCTATTATGATTTGCGCTTGAAGCATGCGCGACGTGATCGCCTTTTGGCGCAGGCACATTTCTCATTCTTAGAAGTAAACATCGCGGATCGTGCAGCGGTTGCATCTGTATTCCAACAACATCGCGATATCACGCGGATCATTCACTTGGCCGCCCAGCCTGGTGTCAGGCATTCGCTGGTTGATCCCTACAGCTATGTTGAAGCCAATGTGATGGGCCATCTTGTGATGCTGGAGGCAGCGCGCGCCTTGCCGCAGCTGCAGCATTTTCTTTATGCCAGTTCGTCGTCAGTCTATGGCGCCAACAGGGATTTGCCGTATCGGGAAGATGATCGCGTTGATCATCCGATCTCTCTTTACGCGGCCACGAAGCGTGCGGATGAGCTGATCAGCGAAGCCTATGGCCATATCTTTGGCTTGCCGCAGACGGGGCTTCGGTTTTTTACCGTCTATGGTCCCTGGGGACGTCCGGATATGGCGCCTTGGCTTTTTGCGGATGCGATCCTCAAAGGGCGGCCGATTACACTTTATGAGGGCGGTCTGCTGAAGCGCGATTTTACTTTTGTTGCTGATATTGTCGCTGGTGTTTTGGGGGCACTGGACCGGCCACCGCATGATGGCAAGCCGCGCCTGCTGAATATCGGCAACCATCGAAGCGTGGAGGTCCGGCGCTTTGTGGCGGTTTTGGAGGAGAGCTTGGGCCGTAAGGCCGTTATCCAGGACGCGCCAAGGCCGCTGACGGATGTGGCGGAGACCTTCGCCGATATTGGTGCGATCCAGGCGCTCTGCGGGTTTGAGCCGAAGACGCCGATTGAGGTGGGCGTGCCGGCCTTTGCGGCCTGGTTTCGGGATTGGGTGGGCGCTTGACGTGTTTTGTTAATGGTATTAGAAGCCCGTTCACCGCGAAGTTGTTGGTGATTTAGGGCTTGACTGGCTGATGTTGATTGGCTAGTGTTTTTGCCCTGCCGATGATCGGTGT
>JADCEX010000320.1 GCA_020249825.1 Roseomonas sp. | reverse complement strand
TTTCATCCAGCAATTTCTGGGTCTCGGCGAAGGAAAGCAGCTCCGCCATATATTCGCGGACGATTTCGGTGATGTGCGTCGCGACCACCCCGGCGCAATCCACAACCGTGCAGCCGCGCGCCAGCGCTTCCTCACGCCGCGCTTCATCTATCCAAAGCGCGGGCAGGCCGAAGGTTGGTTCCGTGCAGCGTTCGCCGGGCATATCCGGAATGCCGCCCGATGGATCAATCGCGAGCAGCAAGGGGTGGCGCAATTGTCCCCGCCCTGCCTCAATCTCCTTCACCTTGATGCTGTAGGTATCGGATGGCAGGGCAAGATTATCCTGGATGCGCACGGAAGGCAGGACAAAGCCCATTTCCTGCGCAATGGTACGGCGCAGCCCCTTGATCTGTTCCGTCAGCCGCGGCGCATCGCCGGCAGCAAGCGAGAGCAGCCCATAGCCCAATTCCAGCCGCAGCAAATCCATCTTGAGGGATTCGGCAATGGGCAGATCAGCCTCTGGCGTTGGCAGGGGCGGTTTGCTGGCGTCAATGACGCGCTGCTGTTCCTTTTGCGAGAGACGCCAGGCGCCATAGCCTGCCGCACCCGCCAGGGCCACAAAGGGCAGGAAGGGCATGCCCGGCATCAGCGCCATCACGCCAGAAGCGCCGGCAGCGATAGCGAGCGGCTTGGGGCTTGAGGCCAATTGTTCGATCAGCGCCTGATCCGTTGTGCCTTCCGTACTGCCCTTGGTGACCACGATACCGGCAGCGACCGAAACCAGCAGCGCCGGGATTTGCGTGACCAGCCCATCACCCACCGTCAGCATGGAAAAATTCGTCACGGCATCGCCAAAGCCCATGCCATGGCGCAGCAAGCCAATGGCAATGCCGCCCACCAGGTTGATGGCCGTGATGATCAGCCCCGCAATGGCATCGCCACGGACGAATTTCGCGGCACCATCCATGGCGCCGTAAAAGCCGGTTTCCGCTTCCAATTCCTTGCGCCGCGCGCGGGCCTGGTTTTCATCAATCAGCCCCGCCGACAAATCGGCATCAATCGCCATTTGCTTGCCGGGCATGGCATCCAGGCTGAAGCGTGCGGCAACTTCGGCGATGCGCCCGCTGCCCTTGGTGATGACGACGAAATTCACGATCAGCAGGATGAAAAACACAATCAGCCCAACCGCGACATCGCCGCCCATCAGGAAGCCGCCAAAGGCGGAAATGACATGGCCCGCGGATTCCGGCCCCTCATGCCCATGGGTCAGGATGATGCGCGTGGTCGCCACATTCAGTGAAAGCCTGAGCAGCGTGGTCAGCAGCAGCAGGGTCGGGAAGGAGGTGAAATCGAGCGGTCGCTGCAGGAACAGCGATGTCATCAGCACCAGGACGGAAAGCGTGATGGAAATCGCGAGCCCCAGGTCAAGCAGGACCACCGGCAGGGGTACAATGAGCACCACCAGCAGTAACGCGACGCCAAGCGCCAGTGCCACGTCATTGCCGGGCTGGGCACGCTTTAGCCAGGAAGGGAGCAGCGTTTCCGACACGCGCTTCAGTCAACCGCGGCAGAGGCTGGCATCTGCCCGGGGATGGGCGGCACCGCGACGCCAGCGGCGCGGTATTCATGCAGCTTGTTGCGCAAGGTGCGGATGGAAATGCCAAGCATCTCCGCCGCGCGGGTGCGATTGCCCAGGCAATGGGACAGGGTTTCCAGGATCAATTCCCGCTCCACTTCCTCCATCCGGCGTCCGACCAGGGTCGCTGCACCGCGCGGCGCGGGTGCGGCTTGTCCGGCTGGCGCTGGGCCCATAGGTGGCGGTGCAGCTTCGGGCATCGCGGCTGTGATCGGGGCTGCCATCGCCATGACAGTTGCTGGCGCCATCAATTCAATCGCATCGGCGCCAATCACGCTGCCTTCGGCCAAAAGCACGGCACGATGGATGGCATTTTCCAATTCGCGCACATTGCCTGGCCAGGGGTGGCGCAGCAGCATCGCCTCGGCTTCTGGGGTGAGCAGGCGAAGGGGCAAGCCATTTGCCTGGGCGTAGCGCTCTGCGAAATAGCGGGCGAGGGGCAGAATATCCGCCGGGCGTTCCCTCAGGGAAGGGATGCGCAGCCGCACCACTGCAAGCCTGAAATAAAGGTCTTCGCGGAAGCGCCCCTTGGCGACTTCGGCCTGAAGATCACGATGCGTTGCGGCCAGGATGCGCACATCAACCCGGATGGGTGCCGTGCCGCCCAGGCGATCTATTTCGCGTTCCTGGATGGCGCGCAGGATCTTGGCCTGCAGGCGCGGGTCCATTTCGCCGATTTCATCAAGCAGCAGCGTGCCGCCATTGGCCTGTTCAAATTTGCCCTTGCGCGCCGCGACGGCACCGGAAAAGGCGCCCTTTTCATG
This sequence comes from Roseomonas sp., assembly GCA_020249825.1. Taxonomy (GTDB): domain Bacteria; phylum Pseudomonadota; class Alphaproteobacteria; order Acetobacterales; family Acetobacteraceae; genus Neoroseomonas. The sequence goes on along the minus strand of JADCEX010000320.1, from coordinate 1,458 downwards.
GCCGAATAATTCGCTTTCCAGCAGCGCTTCCGGCAGCGCGGCGCAATTCAACGCGACAAAGGGGCCATTGGCGCGGCGCGACGCCGCGTGCATATGCCGCGCCAGCACTTCCTTGCCGGTGCCGCTTTCCCCCGTGATCAGCACCGATGCATCCGCGCGCGCGATCTGGGTCGCGCGATCCAATAGCGCCACCATGGCCGGGTCCTTGACCACGGGCTTGTCAGCCTCACCGGCCACGGTTTGCAGCATTGCGGCAATCAGTTCCGCATCGGGCGGCAGCGGCAGGAATTCCTTGGCGCCGGCGCGAATGGCGCGCACCGCCGCATCGGCATCATTCGGTCGCCCGCAAGCGATGACGGGGCAGGCAATGCGTTCCTCAGCAAGGCAGGAAATCAACCAACCGACATCATGCGTGACATCGCAGAGCACCAGATCCGCGCCTTCGGCGCGCAGCCTTGCAAGCCCCGCTGCCGCCCCTTCGGCAACGGTCAACCGCGCGCCGCGGGCAACGGCAATCCGCGCCGCCTGGCCGAGTTCCGCTTCCAATGACCCGATGATCAGAACACGCGCCATGTTACCCGCCGCGATCGGATTTCACGATTTCCGTCATGGTGATGCCAAGGCGATTATCATCCACCATCACCACTTCGCCGCGCGCGACCAGGCGGTTATTGACGTAGATGTCCACTGCCTCACCCAGGCGGCGGTCCAATTCCACCACCGCGCCGCGGCCAAGCTTCAACAATTGGCTGACCTGCATGGTGGCGCGGCCCAGCACGGCGCTGATTTGCACCGGGATGTCATAAACCGCATCCAGATCCCGCATGGTTGTGGCTTGACCTTGCGGGCGCTGATCCTGCGCCGGTGGGGCCATGGCTTCGAAGCTATCCGATCCACTCATGTCTTTTTGTCCTAAAGCTTTGGGCCTTCCGAAGGCAGCCCGGTTTCAGAAAACGGGCCGGCACCAGATCACCCATTTTGATTATCAGGTTGCAGGTCAAGGCCAGCGGCGCTGAGCGCCTCGGCAATCGCGGCACGGCGCTTGGCAAGATCGAATTCGGCGCTGCCGCCCTGCCATGATGCGCGCGCATCGCCCGGGGCAAGGGCCGCATCCGGCACCAGCGTGACGGCAAGATCACCCACCAGGGCGCGAACATCGTCCATCAGGTTCGGCGCAATATGCAAATGCGCCTCTGGCAGGAAGGCCAATGCAGGGCGCAGCCTTTCGGCGAAATCCGCGACAAGCGTAGCACTTTGCTGCGCGGCAAGCCCCGGCAAGGCGGCATCCAGCATGGCGAGTGCCACGCGCGCGACACCGCGGCTGGCCTCAGCGGCGATTTCGGCCGAGGCCGCCTGGCTGGCCGCCAATTGCTTGGCGATAAGCCCAAGGCTTTCCGCCGCGCGCTGCGCTGCTTCCTGCGTCATGGAAGCCCGGCCAGCAGCAAAGCCATCCTCACG
>JADCEX010000032.1 GCA_020249825.1 Roseomonas sp. | reverse complement strand
CGCTTCAAGGCAAAATCATATTCAAGCTTGCGCCAGGTGGCATTCATCACCTTGCCATCAGGCCCCTTGCCCGGCGGGTATTGCGTGAATTCGGCGATCAATTCCTGCTTCACGCCAAAGACCGCATCGCTATCCAGATAAGGGTCGCCCGCAACAAAAACATGCGTCACCAGTGTTTCATGCCCTGGTGCCGCTATCATGAAATGCACATGCGCGGGGCGCATCGGGTGGCGGCCTGTGGCGCGCAGCAATTCCCCAACCGGGCCATCATCCGGCACGGGATAGGAAGTGGGCGTCAGGGTCCAGAAATGGAAACGCCCTTCGGCATCAGTGCGAAAGCGCGCGCGCAAATTGGCGTCCGGCTGATCGGCGCGCTGGACATCGTAATAGCCATCCTCATCCGAATGCCAGATATCCACGATGGCACCGGCAATGGGGCTGCCGCCTGCGGTTGAAACGCGGCCGGACACATGCAGCGCTTCGCCCCTCATGGCACGCGCAACTTCGGCGCCCAGCGGCAATTCCGGCGCACCTTCAACATAGAATGGCCCAAGCACCGTGGTGGGCGTGGCGCCTGCCGGCATGCGGTGATTGATCGCATCCACCAGCATGGAAACGCCAAGCGTATCCGACAGCAGGATGAATTCCTGGCGCTTGCCATCGCACATATGGCCGATGCGTGTCAGGAAGCTGATCGCGGTCTGCCATTCCTCGAAGCTCGGCTCTACATCGCGCACAAAGGCATGCAGATGCTTCACAAGGCTTTGCGCGATGTGGCGGAGCCGGGGATCCTCTGCGCCCGCCATGCGTTGAAGCACGGCATCGGTGATGGAGTTTTCGTCAAAGTCGCGCATCGTGGTTTCCCCTATCATTCCTGGTTTGATCGGGCAGGCAGGCCGGAAAGATTGGTCTAATCCAGCCCCATCAGCCCGCGCGCAAAATCCTTGGCGGCGAAGGGGCGCAAATCCTCGGCCTTTTCGCCAACACCCACCACATGCACGGGCAAGCCAAATTCCTGCGCGAGCGCCACCACCACGCCACCCTTGGCCGAGCCATCCAGCTTGGTCACGGCAAGCCCGGTGACATCCACCATTTCCTTGAAGACCTTCACCTGCTGCACGGCATTCTGCCCGGTGGTGGCATCCAGCACCAGCAGCACGGAATGGGGTGCGGCTTCATCCACGCGCTTGATGACGCGGATGATTTTGCGGAGTTCTTCCATCAGCGCTGATTTATTGTGCAACCGCCCGGCTGTATCCACCAACAGCAAATCCAGCCCATCGGCGCGCGCTGCCGTCAGCGCATCAAAAGCCAGCCCCGCCGCATCGGCACCAGGCTTGGCGGGCGCGAAGAAGCGCGCAGATGTCCGCCCCGCCCAGACCTGCAACTGCTCCACCGCCGCGGCGCGGAAGGTATCGCCCGCGACAAAGCCGATTTTCAACCCCTGTTCCGCATAATGGCGGCCAAGCTTGGCGATGGTGGTGGTCTTGCCCGTGCCATTCACACCCACCACCAGCACCACATGGGGCGCGCGAGCAGGGATGATTTCCATGGGCCGCGCCACAGGGTCCAGAATGGCGGCGATTTCATCGGCCAGCGCCGCCTTCACTTCCTCATCACTCACTTCCTTGCCGAAACGCGTACGGCGGAAGCCTTCCACAATCCGGCGCGACGCGGCGACACCCAGATCAGCGGTGATCAGGGTTTCCTCCAACTCCTCCAGCGCTTCATCATCCAGCCGCCGCTTGTGCAGCAGGGAGACGACGCTTTCGGTCAGCTTGGCAGTGGACCGCGAAAGCCCTGCCTTCAGCCGCGCAAACCAGCCGGTTTTGGCAGGCGCTTCTGCCTCAGGCGGCGGGATTTCAGCCGGCGGTGCTTCCGGGAGTGGGGGAGGGGTTTCGGCAATCGGAGCCGGCGGCGCTTCAGCCGGGCCGGGCGCCGGGATTTCGGGCGCGGGCTGCGGCGCATTGCCACCGCGCAAACGGCCAAAGAAATCACGTAATGACATCAGGCGGCCTCCGCCAAAAGCCCATCGGCATCAGCGCCGATCACGCGCAACCGGCGGATTTCGCCCGGCTGGCCCGCAGCGCCCAGCAGGCGGAGCGGCGCGAAATATTCCGTATGGCCGCGATCGGGATGTTCCAACAAAACCTGCTCCTGCCGCCCAAGCCGCCCCGCGTAATAGCGCGCCGCCGCCGCCGCCCCGGCTTCGCGCAGCCGCGCCGCCCGCGCGCGACGTTCCGGCACCGGGATTTGCGGCATCCGCGCCGCCGGCGTGCCTGGCCGTTCCGAATAGGGGAAGACATGCAGGAAAGAGAGGTCGCAATCCTTCACAAGCTCAAGGCTTTCCTGGAACTGCGCTTCGGTCTCCGTCGGGAAACCCGCGATCAGATCAGCGCCAAAGACGATATCGGGCCGCAGCCGCCGCGCCTTTTCGGCGAGCGCAATCGCATCCGCACGCAAATGCCGCCGCTTCATGCGCTTCAGGATCAAATCCGATCCATGCTGCAAGGAAAGATGCAAATGCGGCATCAGGCGGGGTTCTTCCGCGATCAGCCGCCAGAGATCCTCATCCACCTCAACCGGATCAAGCGATGAAAGCCGCAGCCGCGGCAATTCCGGCACCAGCGCCAGCACGCGGCGGATCATCTGCCCAAGGGTCGGGCTGCCTGGCAGGTCTGGGCCGTAGGAGGTTACATCAACCCCCGTCAGCACCGCTTCCCGGTACCCCGCCGCCACCAGGGCGCGCAGTTGTTCGACAATCACGCCAATCGGCACAGATCGCGACGGCCCGCGGCCAAAGGGAATGACACAAAAGGTGCAGCGATGATCGCAGCCCTGCTGCACCTGCACGAAGGCGCGGGCACGGCCGGCGAATTCCGTCACCAGATGGGCTGCGGTTTCGCGCGCGGCCATGATGTCCGTCACCGGCGCAGGCGGCGCATCCAAAGCGGCCCAAGTTTCGGGCTTCAGCTTCTCGGCATTGCCAATCACACGCTCAACCCCCGGCAGGGCAGCCCATGTAGCGGGCGCGATTTGCGCCGCGCAGCCGGTCACGATGATGCGTGCGCCGGGATTGTCGCGATGCGCCCGCCTGATCGCCTGCCGCGCCTGGCGTTCGGCTTCCGCCGTCACGGCGCAGGTATTGACGATGATCGCATCCCCCTGGCCGGCCTTGCTGGCCAGATCGCGCATGGCCTCACTCTCATAGGTATTGAGCCGGCAGCCGAAGCTAAGCAGCCGAGGGGCCTCCGTGGCGCTCATGTAAGTAATGCCTTGGGATCAACCTGACCGGAGAAGGCAGTGGCGACGGGGCCGGTCATCAGCACATGCCCATCCTGGCGCCATTCCATGAACAGATCACCGCCTGGCATGGAAATCCTGGCAGCCCGCCCGGTCAGGCCGCGACGATGCGCATTGACCATGGCGGCACAAGCGCCTGACCCACAGGCGAGCGTCAGCCCCGCGCCCCTTTCCCAGACCACCAGGCGCAGATGATCCGGCGATATCACCTGCACAAAGCCGATATTGGCGCGGTCCGGGAAAATCGGGTCATGTTCCAGCCGTGGGCCGATCTCATTGATTGGCAGCGCATCAAGATCGGGCACGAAAAAATTGGCATGAGGATTGCCCATGGAACAGGCGGCTGGGTCCGCGACGGATCCGCAAGCTAGCGGCACATGCAGCGTATCTACCTCCCGCGCCAGCGGCACATCCTGCCAGCCGAGTCGTGCCGGCCCCATATCAACCTGCCACATCCCGCCTGGCATCGCCTCACTCGGCAAATCGCCGGCAATGGTGCGGACTACCACCCGCGCCTTGCCAGTTTCAGCGGCGATCAGGGAAGCGATGCAGCGCGCAGCATTGCCGCAGGCGCCGGCTTCCGAACCATCCGGGTTATGGATGCGCATAAAAACATCAGCGCCCGGCGGCGGGGGTTCCATGATGATCAATTGGTCGCAGCCAATGCCACGCCGGCGATCCGCCAGCGCCACAATCTGGGCGGATGTCAGCCCAAGCGGCGCGGCGCGGCCATCCAGCACCACGAAATCATTGCCGAGCCCATGCATCTTGCGGAAGGAAAGCATGGGCGGGGATATAGGCTGACCGGGCGCGAACCGGAACCCGCTTATGTGATGCCGGGAAGATTTACCCGTTCAGCAGCCGGTCAATCTCATCCTGCGCCAAATCGGGGCCAGCCTGTTTCGGGTCTGCCACGGTTTGCACTACGCCCTTCAGCTCCACCTTGGGGCGGGCGGCATTCGGGCCGGGCTGGGCGTTTTCAGGCAGGATATCTTCCAGGATGGATTCCACCTGCTGCAAGTCACGGATGGCGCGGCGGATACGCTGGCCGGTCAAATCCTGGAAGGAACAGGCCTCAAAAATCGCATTCACCCTTTCGGTGATGGCGGGCAGCGCATCCGGGCTGCCGGAGCCCTTTTCCAGCCATTCCTGAATGGCCTCGGCGGCTTCCAGAATGGTATTGGCGGCTGCTTCCGTCGCCTGGACCACGGCCTCAAGTTCCTGGCCGGAGGTGCGATTGCCCGGCTGCGGGGCGGAAATCATGCCCGCGATTCTTTCGTGAACAGAAGATATCTGGCTGGCCAGGTTTTCCTCGCTCATGCCCAGAAGCTGCACGCTGGCAGAGACCTCGGCGCTGACTTCGGAGATGCGGCGGTCCATAAAGGCGCGCAAATCGCCAAAAAGGGGCTCCATGGCGGCCCTGAGCACTTCCGGGTCCGGCAGCGTATCCGCTCGCGATTGCGACATGAGACTTCGTCCTGAATCCAAGGGGCGGCCAAACCGCCGGGTGATCACGGAGGCATTAAACACCCATAAAGGTGAAATCTCCGTTTCTGTGGCGCGGGTCTTGTGTGGAAAACTTCCGGGCGCTATAACCCCGCCTCCCGCGCCGTGGCCCCATGGACATGCCCGGCCGGAACCCCCTTCCCGCCGCATGGTGCGGCCCCAGCAATGGGTGCAAGGCGGAAGGGCCGACCCCATAGGAGGGCCAAATGTCCAAGATGAAGACGAAATCAAGCGTGAAGAAGCGCTTCCGTCTGACTGCGACCGGCAAGGTCAAGGCGGGCGGTGGCTTCAAGCGCCACATGCTATCCTCCAAGGCTTCCAAGATGAAGCGCCAGAACCGCGGGACCTTCGTGCTGGACAAGCAGGATGGTGATACCGTGAAGCAGTGGCTGCCCTATGGGCTGGACCGGTAAAGGGAGGGACGCAAAATGGCTCGTGTCAAACGCGGCGTTACCAAGCACGCCCGCCACAAGAAGGTTCTCAAGCTTTCTGAAGGTTATGTCGGCCGGTCCGGCACCGCCTATCGCCCCGCCTTGGAGCGGGTGGAAAAGGCGCTGCAATACGCCTATCGCGACCGTCGCAACAAGAAGCGCGACTTCCGTGGCCTTTGGATTCAGCGCATCAATGCTGCCGTCCGTGAACATGGCCTGACCTATTCCCGCTTCATCGCCGGCATCAAGGCGGCGGGGATTGAGATGGACCGCAAGGTGATGGCGGCGCTTGCCTT
>JADCEX010000319.1 GCA_020249825.1 Roseomonas sp. | reverse complement strand
CCGCCAGAAGCTGAAGGGCATTGGCATTCGCGCCGGGCGCTACGCGCTTTACGTGCCGGAAGCACTGAAGCCGCGCGCCATGGCGCTGCGTGCGCAGCTTTGGTCGCTGTTGCGCGGCATTGAAACGCCGAAGCTGCCCTCGGGTGGCTTGATTGCCGTGGCACCGCCCGCCGATTGGCCGCGCGGCTTTGCCGAAACCATGGGCTGGCTGCCGGCGGGGCCCGTATTGCTGCGCCTGGATGTGGCGGAACGCATCGCCGGCGAATTGGGCCACCTGACGCGCAAATCCCCGGCACTGCTGCCGGGCGATCTGGCAAGCCGCTTGGGGATCAAGGGCGAAAACCTCGCCCCGGTGCTGGATGCCATGGGTTTCCGGCTGATCCCGGCCGAGACGCTCGATGAGAAAAACTTCGGCCCGCCCGCCCCCGCGCGGATTGGCCAGCAGCGCGCGCCCCGCTTCGAACCGCGCCAACAGCAGGGACCCCGCCGCGAAGACCGGCGCCCGGAACGCCGCGGCCCTCGGCCAGATCAGCGCCGGCAGGAAGCCGGCCCAAGCGACGGCGCGGCACCCGATCAGGCCCCGCCCAAACAGCAGCGCCCGGAACGCCGGCCAGATCAACGCCCGGACCGTCGCCCCAAGCCCGAAGGTGGCCAGCAGCAACAGCAGCAGCGCCAGCATTACGGCAATAAGGGCGGCAATGACCGCCCGCGCGGCCCCCGCCCGCCGCGTGAGGATCGTGTGGCCCTGCCGCCCATGCCGCGCCCCGATAGCCCCTTTGCGGTACTCGCCGCGCTGAAGCTCAAGAAGGATTGAACAGCGCGCGGTGACGGCCGAGGCGGAAGGGCGGGATTATCAGCGGCTGGATGCCTGGCTTTGGTGCGCGCGCTTTCGCAAGACACGGGCGGAATGCGCGCGGCAGGTGGAAAAGGGCGTGGTGCGGATCAATCGCCTGCCGACCGACAAGCCCCATGCCAAGCTGCGACCTGGTGACGTGTTGACTTTGGCGATGGGGCAGGGGGCTTCGGGGCAGATCATCCTCTGGCGCGTGCTGGCGCTGGCCGAACGGCGCGGCCCGGCGAGCGAGGCACAGACGCTTTATGAGGTTCTCACGTGAAGCAAGGCAGTCATGCGCCAAGCCACCTTGTCTAATTCGTCGGCTAAGGTCATTTTGGGCGCGGTTTTGGACAGGCTCAGCACCAGGGGATCGCGCCAGTGACCTATGTCGTCACCGAAAATTGCATCAACTGCAAATACATGGATTGCGTGGAGGTTTGTCCGGTGGACTGCTTCTATGTCGGCGAAAACATGTTGGTGATCCACCCGGATGAATGCATTGATTGCGGCGTCTGCGAACCGGAATGCCCGGCCGAGGCCATCCTGCCCGATAGCGACGACAAGGCGACCCCCTGGGTGGAGCTGAACCGGGACTACGCCCAGCAATGGCCCAATATCACCCGCAAGGGCGAAGCGCCGGCTGATGCGGATGATTGGAAGGGCAAGCCCGACAAAAAGGCGCTGCTTAGCCCCAACCCCGGCAAGCCCTGAGCGATTCGCCACCAAGCGGGGGCAAATATCAGACCGAGACGGTCATGAATTACGCCCGAAGGACCCATCAGGCGGGTGACCCGAAGCGTTTTTTGTGTTAACAAGGTTTTTCGTTCCTGTCAGCATTTGGTCTCAACCGGATTTCTGCTGGGGACGCGCTCCAGTTTCCTGACCGGGTCGTGCTGGCCCGGGTTCTGCTTTGGGAGTCCTGTTTTCATGACACGCAAGCCAGTGTCCAAGGCGTCCGCCAAAGGCCGCGCCAAGCCGGCCCGTGCCACGGCCAAGAAGCCGGCCAGCAAGGCAAAATCGGCTGCCAAGCCGGCAGCGAAGAAATCCCCCGCCAAGGCAAAGGCGACCACGAAGCCCAACAAGAAGGTGGCGCCGAAGCCAGTGAAGAAGCCTGTTGTGAAAGCGGCGGCAAAGCCTGCGGCCAAGCCTGCCGCGAAGCCTGCGGCCAAGCCGGCCCCCAAACCCGCCAGCAAGCCCGCCGCGAAGCCGGCCCCGAAAGCTGCCCCGAAGCCCGCGCCAAAGCCCGCTGCTAAGCCGGCCCCAAAGGCTGCGGCGAAGCCGGCCGCCTCGGCGCCAGCAAAGGCCAAGGCGGCGCCGCCCAGCGCCAAGCCAGCGGCACCCGCCAAGCCCGCCGCAAAGCCAGCGGCACCGGCAGCCGAAGCGCCGCCCAAGCCTGCGGCTGCGCCCAAACCCGCTGCCCCGGTCGCCGAAGCCCCGGCCTCCGCGCCAGTGGCCGAGGCCGCGCCACCACCTGCCAAACCCGCGCCCAAATCCAAGGCCAAGCCCGCCCCCGCGGGGAAAGCCAAGCCTGAAGCCGCGCCTATAGCCGCCGGCTTGCAGGAAACCCCCGCCCCCGCGCCGGTGGCGCCAGAGCCCGCGCCTCGGCCAGTGCTGGCCCAGGCGCCGGCGGTTGCCATGGTGACCCCGCCTTCCCCTGCGCCTGCGCCCCGTCCGGCGCCGCCGCCCAGTATTTCGCCGCTTTCGCCGCCACCGCCCACCATGCGTCCCAATGCCCAATTGGGCATGCGCCCGCCGGGTGGTGGTCCGCCCCGTCCTGGAATGCCCATGTCTTCTTCTTCGCCAAAACCACCCCCAGCCCCGAAACAGGAATTCAAGACGGGCGATTACGTTGTCTACCCCACCCATGGCGTGGGCACGGTGCAGGGCATCCGCTCGGTGGAGGCCGCCGGTTATTCCTTGCAAGTCATTGAAGTGACCTTTGAGGAAAACCGCATGAAGCTGAGCGTGCCGGTGAACAAGGCTTCATCTTCAGGCCTGCGCAAGCTTTGCACCACGGAAAGCTTCCAGCCCGCCATGGATACGCTCAAGGGCCGCGCGCGCATCAAGCGCACCATGTGGTCGCGCCGCGCCCAGGAATATGAGGCGAAGATCAATTCTGGTGATCCGGTGCAGATTGCTGAAGTGGTGCGCGACCTGTTCCGCAATGCCGGCCAGCCTGATCAATCCT
>JADCEX010000318.1 GCA_020249825.1 Roseomonas sp. | reverse complement strand
GCGCCGCGGTACCCTATCGCCGAGGCGCAGTCAAAGCCGCCACCCCGATGCCTCAGCGGGGTTTCCCGTCCCCCAGAGGAAAACGCAATATAATGGTCACGACTGGAAATTCCTAATGTTTTCATGCCGGGAGTCGCGTTTTTTTTGCCCCCCATTGTGGGTGTCAGGCTGGATTGACAAATGAGGCTCTCAACCCGCGGACGCTACGCTGTCATGGCACTCGCCGAAATGGCGCGGCGGGAGGCAGCGCAAAGGGAGCCGTTGGAGGCCAAACCCGCCTCCATCGCCGATATCGCCGCCGCGCAGCACCTATCCGCCGCCTATCTGGAACAGCTTTTTGGCCGGCTGCGCCGCGCGGGGCTGGTTGAATCCGCCCGCGGGCCAGGGGGGGGCTATCGGCTGCTGCCGGCGCCGGAACGCATCACCATCGCCGCCATCATAGATGCGGTGGAAGAACCGATTTCGGCCACCAGGTGCGAGGAAGGCAACCCCGGCTGCCTGGCGGGGCAGCGCTGTGACACCCATGATCTTTGGGCGGAATTGGGCGGGCAGATCAGGCTTTTCCTGGCCGGGGTGACGCTGGCCGATGTGCTGGCCGGGCGGGTTTTGGGCCGCGCCGCCTCTCCCTTACCCCCCGGCTGAAGCGCCATGGCCCGGCTTTACCTGGACGCCAATGCGACCGAGCCCATGCGCCCGGAAGCCATCGCCGCCATGGCCGAGGCGATGGCTTTGCCTGGCAACCCATCCTCGGTCCATGCCGAGGGGCGGGCGGCGCGGCGCATTCTCGAAGAAGCGCGAGAGGCGATTGCGGCGCGCTTCGGGGCGCGCGGGCGGGATGTAGTGTTCACCTCCGGCGGGACAGAGGCCAATGCTTTAGCCATTCGCGGGCTTGCTGGCGGGCGGCGCGTGCTGGTGGGCGCGACCGAACATCCCGCCGTTGTGGCCGCGGCGGGATCAGAGGCCGAGATGCTCCCCGTGCTTACTGATGGCACTTTGGATTTGGCGGCGCTGGACGCCGCGTTGAAGGCCGCTGGCCCCGCGCTGGTTGCGGTGATGGCGGCCAATAATGAAACCGGCGTGCTGCATCCCATTGAAGCCATTGCAGAACTTTGCCGGCAGCACGGCGCCTTGCTGCATCTGGACGCGGTGCAAATGCCGGGGCGCTTGCCCTTCTCGCTTGGCCCCGCCGATTCGCTGGCGCTTTCCGCGCATAAGCTTGGCGGCCCCAAGGGCGTAGGCGCCCTGCTGCTCCGCCCCGGTCTGGACCCCGCGCCGCTTTTGACCGGCGGCGGGCAGGAATCCGGCCGGCGCGGCGGGACCGAGGCGCTTCCCGCCATTGCCGGCTTCGCCGCCGCCCTTGCCTGCCCGATGCCGGAAGGCCTGGCGGCGCTGCGGGATGCGATTGAGGCCGGGGTGAAGGCTTTGGCGCCTGAGGTGATCATCGCGGGCGGCACCGCACCGCGCCTGCCCAATACCACCAGCCTGATCCTGCCTGGCGTGGCGGCGGAAACCCAGGTGATTGCGCTGGATTTGGCGGGGGTGGCGGTTTCCGCTGGCGCTGCCTGTTCATCCGGCAAGGTGCGGCAATCCCATGTGCTGGCGGCGATGGGGTTTGGTGCGGATGCAGCCTGCGCGATCCGTGTTTCGCTGCCTTGGAATGCCGGGGCGAATACGCCAACGCTGTTTTTGGAGGCATGGGAGCGCATGCGAGCCAGATTGCGCGCGCGCTGAAGGCGCGCGGCGGCATTCAAGCCGGACGATGTTTCTTCCAAATACTGGCGGCACAGCAGCAAGACATGCTACTGAACCATCAAAATGGAGGAACAGGATGCAGCCGCAAGACCAACCTTCACGCCGCACAATATTGGCGCTGGCCCTGGCCGGGGTGGTGCTGGTGCCGCGCCCAGGCCTCGCGAACCTGCCGGATAAGGTGCAGGCCGCCATTGATAAGCTCCGCGCAGGACGTGCTGCGCAGGAAGGCCGAATGACGCTACGCCTGCCGGCGATTGCGGAGAACGGGAATGCCGTGCCGCTGAATGTCATGGTGGAAAGCCCGATGACTACGGCGGATCATGTGAAGGCGATCCATGTTTTTGCTACCGGCAATCCAACGCCGGAAGTGGCAGTGTTTCACCTGACGCCCGCGATGGGGCGCGCCACGGTGGATACGCGCATTCGCCTGGGCCAAACGCAGGATGTGGTCGCCTTCGCGGAAATGGCTGATGGCAGCCTGTTCATGGCGCGCGCCGAGGTGAAGGTCACCATCGGCGGCTGCGGCGGCTAAAGCGGAGGGAGAGCGCATCATGTCCTCAGCCATTGGGCAGCCCCGGCTGCGTCTTCCCGCCCAGGTCCGGGCCGGCGATGTCATCGAAATTCGCACCCTGATCACCCATGTCATGGAAACCGGCCAACGCCGCACGCCGGAGGGTCAGGAGATTCCGCGCGACATCATCCGTCGCTTCGAAGCACGCTTTGACGGGGAATTGGTCTTCGCCATGGATTTGGCGCCGGCGATTGCCGCCAACCCCTATATCGCCTTCCCCTTCCGCGTGGAGCGTGCGGGACGGTTTGAAATGACCTGGACCAATGACGCCGGCGAAACGCGGCGCGCCAATGCCGAATTGAAGCTTGGGTGACAGGCGCCGCACCCATGTGGGTGGTGTTCATGTTTAGCGGCGCGGCATGATCACGCGGCGCGACTTGCTCGCGGCCGCTGCGGCGCTTGCGCCTTTGGCGCGCGCGCATGCTGCAGCGCCAAGCCAGAATGAGCTGTTGCGTTTTGCGCCGCTCGGCCAGGTTACGCTGATCCATATGACGGATTTGCACGGCCAATTGATGCCGATGTTCTTTCGTGAAGCCTCGGCCAAGATCGGCGTCGGGGAAGCGCGCGGCAGGCTACCGCACATTACGGGAGAGGCCTTCCTTACTGAATTCGGCCTGGCGCGCGGGACGGCACTGGCCCATGCGCTGACTGATCTGGATTTCGCTGATCTTGCGAAGCGCTTCGGCCCCATGGGTGGGGCGGATCGCATGGCGACCATCATCAAGGCGATCCGTGCGGAACGCCCCGGGCGCTGCCTGTTGCTGGATGGCGGCGATACCTGGCAAGGCGCCTGGACCAATTTGCAGACCAAGGCCGCCGATATGGTGGCGGTGCAAAAGGCTTTGGGCGTTGAAGCCATGGTCGGCCATTGGGAATTCACCTATGGCGCGGATCGTGTGACGGAATTGGCCAAGGGGCTCGGCTTTCCCTTCCTTGCCGGCAATATCCAGGACCGCGAATGGAATGAGGATGTCTTCCCAACGCATGCCATGTTCGACCGCGGCGGGGTCAAGGTTGCGGTGATCGGCCAAGCCTTTCCCTATACGCCGATCGCCAATCCATCCTGGATGTTTCCGGAGTGGGAATTCGGCATCAAGGAAGAAAAAATCGCGGCCCGCGTGCAGGCTGCGCGCGATGAGGGCGCTGGGCTGGTTGTGCTGCTATCCCATAACGGGTTTGAGGTGGACAGGAAGCTCGCGGCGCGCGTGCCGGGGATTGATGTGATCCTGACCGGCCATACGCATGATGCGCTGCCGCGGCCCGTACAAATTGGGCGCACGCTGCTGATTGCGACGGGTGCATGCGGCAAATTCATCAGCCGGCTTGACCTTGAGGTACAGCAAGGCCGCGTGACGGATTACCGCCACGCACTGATCCCGATCTTCAGCAACAGCATTGCGCCTGATGCCGATATGGCGGCCTTGGTGCGCGGCCTGCGCGAACCCTATGCTGCGGATTTGGCGCGGGTGGTGGGGCGTACGGAAAGCCTGCTGTGGCGGCGCGGTAATACCGCCGGCACCTGGGATGATGTGATCTGCGATGCGCTGCTTGAACAGCGCGACGCCGAAATTGCGCTTTCGCCTGGCTTTCGCTGGGGCGCCACGCTGCTGCCCGATACGGATATCACCGCCGAGGATGTCTGGGCGCAGACCGCCATCACCTATCCGGCGGCCTATCGCAGCATGACGAAGGGGGCGGCGATCAAGGCCTTGCTGGAAGATATCGCGGATAACCTGTTTCACCCCGATCCCTTCTATCAGCAGGGCGGGGATATGGTGAGGAGCGGCGGGATCAGCTTCACCCTGGATGTCGCGGCAGGCGCCGGACAGCGCATTTCGAATCTGCGCCTGAAGCGCAGCGGACAGCCGATTGAAGCGTCGCGTGACTACGTGGTGACTGGCTGGGCCAGCATCAATCAGGCGGTGGAAGGCCCGCCGATCTGGGATTTGGTGTTTCGCCATTTGGCCAAGGGGCCGCTGAATGTAACGCCGCGCCAGGACATTGAATTGCGCCGGGTGTGACACCCTGGCAGGGGCTATTCGGCTGTCCCCTGCTGATATCAGGGCAATTGATGCGAGGCTGCCGTTCCAGCATTACCTGGAACGGCACGCCGCATCATTGGATTAATTGGCGCCCGTGGCGCGACGCAGATAGGCGATCAGATCATTCATCTGCTGTTCATTGCGCAACCCCGCATAGGCCATGGAACCGGCGGGAACCACCGCCTTGGGGTTGGTGATATAGGCGCGCAGATTCGCCTCATTCCACGTCAGCCCCTCTTCCGCTTTGGCGCGCATCGGAGCTGAGTAACGGAAGCCTTCCACAGCGCCCGCGCGGCGATCAAACACGCCATAAAGATTGGGGCCGACGCCATTGCGCCCACCTTGTTCAACCGTATGGCAAGCGCGGCATTGGTTGAAGACGCGCTGCCCGGCCTCAGCGTCCTGCGCCGAGGCAAAGCTGGGCGCCATCAGCAAGGGTGCTGCAAGCATGGCGATACGAAATTTCATTTTCCTATTCTCCCGGCAAAGGATTCGAGCAAGTCTGGTTTCGGGGCTTTTCTTGTTGACCGCCGAAAACCTGCTAGCTAGGCTTGCGTTATCATCAATGAAGAGCGCGCATGCAAGCGGCTTTTTGGGGGACGTATGACCATGAGGATCAGGTTCGCGCTGTGCCTGTTACTTTTCTCGGGCGGGCCGGCTTTCGCGCAGGCGACAGATACGGCCCTGCTGATCGGCGGCTGCCAGGGTTGCCATGGTGTAAACGGCCAAGGGGGGCATGGTATCCCCTCCATCCAGGCCGCCCATAGCCGCGATGAATTCATCGCCATGATGCGCGCCTTTAGCGCCAATGAACGGCCCGCCACCGTGATGGGGCGCATCAGCCGCGGCTATACCGCCGAACAGATCGCGATTCTGGCCGCGCATTACGCGCGCCCGCAGTAAGCCGGAGGAAAAAGATCATGGCCCTTTCCCGCCGCGCCTTCCTGGCCGCTGCCGCGCTTCCCGCGGCCCTTGCCGCGCCGCGCATCGCCCATGCCCAGGCCGGTGCCGGGCGCGTTGTCATCATCGGTGGTGGCTTCGGCGGCGCTTCCGCCGCGCGTTTCGCGCGCGACAATTTTCCGTCCCTTGACATTACGCTGATTGAACGGAGCCGGAGTTTCACCACCTGCCCCTATGGCAATCTGGTTCTCGCCGGCCGGCGGGATATGAACAGCATCACCTTCGGCTATGAAAAACTCGCCGCGCGCGGGGTGCGCGTGGTGCATCAAAGCGTGGTCGCGGTGGATGCGGCGGCGAAGCAGGTGCGCCTCGCGGATGGGGCGCAGGTGCCTTATGACCGGCTGATCATGTCGCCTGGCATCGACCTGAGGTGGGGTGCCATTGAAGGCTATGATGAAGCGGCGAGTGAGCGCATGCCGCATGGCTGGGTGCCGTCCCTGCAGCCGATATCCCTGCTGCGCCGCCAGCTTGAAGCCATGCCCGATGGCGGTAATTTCATTATGATCATTCCCGATAATCCCTTCCGCTGCCCGCCCGGCCCTTATGAGCGGATCAGCATGGTCGCGGAATATCTGAAGCGCGCCAAGCCGCGCAGCAAGCTGATTGCGCTTGATGCGAAGAACGGCTTTTCCAAGCAACCGCTGTTTCAGGATGCCTGGGCAGAGCTTTACCCCGGCATCATCGAATGGCGCGGCGCTTCCAATGATGGCCGTGTGACGCGGGTGAATGCTGCTGCCATGGAAGTGGAAACGGAATTCGGCGAAAAGCTCAAGGGCGCCGTGATCAATGTCATTCCGCCGCAAATGGCCGCGAAGATCGCGCGCGATGCGGGGCTTGCCAATCAATCCGGCTGGTGCCCCATCAAGCCAGCGACGCTCGAAAGTGCGCAGGTGGAAGGTATCCACGTGCTGGGCGATGCGACCATCGCCGCGCCCATGCCGAAATCGGGCTTTGTCGCGTCATCGCATGCCAAGCACGCGGTGGCCTGCATCGCGGCATCGCTGGCGGGGCGCGCTCCGCCATCCGCGACCTTCTTCAATACCTGCTACAGCCATGTCGGGCCTGATTACGGCATTTCCATTGTCGGCGTCTTCCGCCCCGGCGCCAATGGCTTTGCCGAGGTTGAAGGCTCAGGCGGCGTCAGCCCGCGTAATGCAGCACTGACCGCAGAGCGCCGGCGCGAACATCGTCAGCTTGAAGCGCTTTATGCCGATGGGTGGTACTACAGCATCACGGGTGAGATGTTCGGCTGAAATCGGGCAAGGGGCAAAGCCCTGACCATTCAAGCGATGGTCAGGGGCCAGTTGGCGGTGAGAAGCTTTCTGCCAGGGAGGCCATCGTGAAGCTTGGAAAAGACCCGGCATCATCCTCCAGGCGCGGCTTGCTGCGCGCCGCCCGTGCTGGCGCGGCCAGCCTGGCGAGTGCTGGCGGCATCGCGCAAGCGGCCGGCAATGCGGAAAACCAGCCACCTAATTTGCCGGAATGGTCGCGCAGCCTTGGCCCCGGCGTGATCGAGGAAACCTATGGTACGCGCAGCCGGCATGAAACCGCGGTGCGCCGCTATGTGCCATGGCTGACGCCGGATCGAGTTTCGTCAGTTTCCTTCACGCCGCTTGCGGATATGCATGGCATCATCACGCCATCCGGGCTGCATTTTGAACGCCATCATGGCGGCGTGCCGGATGTGGACCCTGCGGATTATCGGCTGATGATCCATGGCATGGTGGAACGCCCGCTGATCTTCACGCTGGAAGATCTGAAGCGCCTGCCATCGGTTTCGCGCATTCATTTCATCGAATGCCCGGCCAATGGCGGCATGGAATGGCGCGGCGCGCAAATGTCTGGCGTGCAATTCACCCATGGCATGCTTTCCTGTTCGGAATGGACTGGCGTGCCGCTCAAGGTGCTGCTTGCGCAAACCGGGCTGCGTGCGGGCGCTTCCTGGTTATTGGCCGAAGCATCGGACGCGGCGCATTTGGCGCGGTCCATCCCGCTATCCAAGGCGCTTGATGATGCGATCATTGCCTTTGGCCAGAATGGTGAGGCAGTGCGCCCGCAACAGGGCTATCCCGTGCGGCTCGTGCTGCCGGGCTATGAAGGCAATATGTGGATCAAATGGTTGCGCCGCATCGAAATCGGCGATCGGCCCTGGTTCACGCGTTGGGAAACGCGCACCTATACGGATTTGATGCCTGATGGCCTGTCCCGCCAATTCACTTTTGTGAATGAGGTGAATTCAGTGATCACCGCGCCCTGCCCCGAAAAGCCGCTGCGCGGACGCCCGGGCTTTGTTGAAATTTCTGGCCTCGCCTGGTCAGGCGCCGGGCGCATTACGCGCGTGGATGTCAGTGTGGATGGCGGCGATAATTGGCGGAGTGCGACCTTGCAGGACCCCGTGCTGCCCAAGGCGCTGACGCGGTTTCGCATCCCCTGGGAATGGGCGGAAGGCCAGACCGCCTATCTGCAAAGCCGCGCCATGGATGAAACCGGGCGCGTGCAGCCAACCATCACGGCGCTGCGCCGCGCGCGCGGTGTTGAGAGCATTTATCACAAGAACAGCATCCATACCTGGCTGGTTGATCGCGACGGGACGGTGGTGAATGTCCAGATTGATGCTTAAGGCCGCTGGATGTGCCGCCGCGGCGCTGGTGTTGATTGCCGGGATTGTGCAGGCGCAGCAGGCGCCTGGTCCAACCGCTGCGATCAGTGACCTCTATCAGCCCTTTGCTGCCCCGTCGGGTGAGAGAACCCGCGCCGATATCGCCTGGCCTGCGGGTACGGTTGCACTGCCTTCCCCCATCCCCGGCATTGGCCGCGCAGCGACGAATGCGGAAATCGCCGGCTGGGACATCGCCGTGCGGGGCGATGGCCATAACCTGCCGCCTGGCAGCGGCACCGCAAAAGAAGGTGAGGAGCTTTACGTCACGCATTGCGCTGCCTGCCATGGCGATTTCGGTGAAGGGCTGGAACGATGGCCTGCGCTGATGGGCGGGCGCGACAGCCTGCGTTCGGATCAGCCAAGGCGCACCATTGGGTCCTTCTGGCAGCATGCGCCGAGTGTTTTTGATTATATCCGCCGCGCCATGCCCTATGCCGCACCGCAGAGCCTATCGAATGACGAATACTACGCCATCACCGCCTATGTGCTGTACCTGAATGAGCTGATTGGCGAAGACGACAAGATGGACGCAACAAGCCTGCCCAAGCTTGCCATGCCCAATCGCGACGGCTTTGTGCTGGAAGGGCGGCCCGATACCGAAAACAATGCCTGCATGAGCAATTGCCGCGAGGGCCGCCCGGTGAGCGTCACCATGGATAGCCGGCGCTTTGTCGCACCTGGTTCGGGGTCTGGCACGGATAAGCCGGAATAGACCGGCGTTTCCCCGCGCCTATCCCTCAGCCTGCCAGACTGCCGACGGGTGTGGCCCTGTCCTGATGCATCACGCGAAGCCTTGGTGTGGGGGCCGCTGTCAGCAGCGCATCCGCCATATCGCGTACCGATGCGTGGCGCCGGCAGATCAACCATTCCCCGATATTCCGCCGCAGCCTTGCCCAGCGGCGCGTAAACGGCCTGCCCGAGACAAAATAGGCAATTGGCTGCGCTTCGGTCGCCATGTGCTGCACCAGACGTTCCGCCAAAGCGGGCCCGGCACCGATAGGGGCGACATCGCCATCGCGGCGCTTGCGCAGGACCACGGAAGTATGGCGCTTATCCTCATGCTCCATCGGCACAAAGCCGCATTGCCATGCCAGCAGCAACAGTGTCTCGGGGGTGAAATTCCAGATATGCGCCCGGTGAAAGATATTCCCCACCTGCTTGTGGGTAGCGGAAAGATTGGGCACCTCAAGAAACAAAACGCCATCTTCGGCAAGCCAGGCATGAATGCGCCGCAGCGCCTGCCAGGGATCAACCACATGTTCCAGCACATGGTTCATGGTCACCAGATGAAGGCTGGCTTCAGCCGGTGCCGCCTGTTCGAAGCCGCCGGTTTGCATGGCAACGCCGTAGCTCCGCCGCGCGAAATCCGCATAGGCTTCATTCGGTTCTATGCCGCGCGCATCAAAGCCGCTGCGTGCCATGACATAGACGAATTCGCCCGAAGACGCGCCAATATCCAGAATGCGCGCGCCACCATGCAGGAAGGGCATGAGCCGACTGGCGAGATATAATCCCCCCCGCAGGGCGCGCAGCGAGTGCTTGCGCTTTGGTTCGAAGCCGCCCTTATACGCCACGCGGTATTCCTTGGCGTAGAAATCGGCGATCTCCGCGGCACTCGGCAGCGGATGATGGCTGACCAGGCCGCAGCCGCAGCAAACGGCCGTTGTCAGCGGCTGATGCCCGCGGCCACGCGTTGCCAGAACCTCACGCTCCAAGCCGCCGCATAGGCCGCAAGGATCAGCCGAAAAACGATGCCCTATCTGCATGGACGCCTCCTTGACGGGGGCGGGTTAGCCTGGGCAGGGCTTCGCCAGGCTGACGGGGCCTGTCAGCTTGATGTCAGCTAACGGGGACTATTTTCTACGCTTCAGGAGAATCGGGCCGCGATGCGGATTTTGGTGGTTGAAGATGAGCCGGGGATCGCGCGGGATGTGATGGGCGCGCTGGCATCGGCCGGCTTTGCTGCGGAACATGCCGCCGATGGCGATACCGCCTGGCAGCGCGGCGGCATTGAAGCCTTTGACGCTGCGGTGCTTGATCTTGGCCTGCCGCGCATGGATGGGCTTTCGCTGATCCGCCGCTGGCGAGCGGAAGGGGTGGCCTTTCCGATCCTGGTACTTTCCGCGCGCAGTACCTGGACCACACGCGTGGAAGCGATAGATGCCGGCGCCGATGATTTTCTCATAAAACCTTTCGCCATGGAGGAGCTGTTGGCGCGGCTGCGCGCCATCCTGAGGCGTGCTGCCGGGCGCAGCCAAAACATCCTGGCAATTGGGGATTTGCTGCTTGATCTGCGCGCAAGGCGGCTTTCACGCGCAGGGGTGCCGGTTGAATTGACCCTGCTGGAATTCCGGCTGCTGGCCTATTTGATGCATCATGCCGGGCGTGCCATTCATCAGACCGAGCTTTCGGAACATCTTTATGCCGGGGAAGCGGATCGCGGCGATAATGCGATTGAAGCGCTGATGGCACGCCTCAGGCGCAAGATTGGGCCGGATACCATTCGCACTCGGCGCGGGCATGGCTATGTGATTGGCGGTGATGCGTGACCAATTCCGTCCGCGCGCGTTTTGCCATTGTGGGTATTGCCACGGTGCTGATCGTGATCGGGGCGATCGGCATGGCGGTGCAGGGCATGTTCGAACGCCATAATGAAAGGGAAGTCTTGGCGGAATTGGATGCCGATTTGCGCTTCCTGGCGCGCAGCCTTGTGCTGGATAATGGTGTTGCGACGCTGAGTGTGCAGCCCTTGGCTGATCCGCGCTTTCAGGAGCCGCTTTCGGGGCTGTATTGGCAGGTCAGGAATGACCGCACCGGGGCGATATTGCGCTCCCCCTCGCTCGCTGGTGCCAGCTTCCCGCTCGAGCATGATCGCCTGCCGCTTGGTGAGCGTCATCGCCATATCGTCTTCGGGCCCGAAGGCACCAAGTTGATTGTGCTTGAGCGCCGGATCGCGGACCCGAGCGAGCCGGCAGCGAGCTACCGCGTGGCGGTGGCTGTGGATCGCAAACTGCTTGAAGCGGCCAATCGCGCCTTTCTGCTTGACCTGTTGCCGCTGCTGGGGCTGATTGGGGCGGGCTTGATGCTTGCCTTCACCTTGCAGGGCGGCCTTGCGCTGGGCCCGATAGCGCGTGCCAGGCGCGCCTTGCAGGAATTGGCTGAAGGCAAGCGGGAAGGGATTGGCGGGGCGCTGCCAAGCGAATTGCAGGCATTGGCGACCCGCTTCGATGCGCTATTGGATGAACAGCGCCGTGGCGCGCGATTGGCGCGGGAACGCACCGCCGATCTGGCGCATGGGCTGCGCACCGCGCTGGCCTTGCTGAATGCGCGCATCAGGGAATTGCGCGATCGTGGCGATGGCGAAATGGCGCAAGCGCTGGAGGCCATTTGCACCAGCATTGAACAGCGGATGGCCCGCGAATTGGCCCGCGCCTATATCGAAGGGCCAAAAACACACTCTGTACCGCTGGCGCTGCGCCCGGTGATTGAACGTGTCGCGCGCGCCTTTGCGCGTACCAGCCGCGGCGAAACCCTGACCTGGCAGCAGGATATCCCGCAGGACGTGACGGCGGAGATCGAGGAAGGCGATTTTGTCGAATTGCTGGGTGTGCTGCTTGATAACGCCACGAAATGGGCATCCGGCAGGATCGGCATTGGCTTGCATCTGGCCCAAGGGGTGGTGCGGTTTTCGGTGGAAGATGATGGGCCTGGCATTCCACCCCAGGATCGTCGCGCGGCCTTGACCCGCGGCGTGCAGCTCAATAGCGACAAGAGCGGCACGGGCCTTGGCCTTGCCGTGGCGCGCGATATCGCCCTTGCCTATGGTGGTGAGGTTGATTTGGCCGATAGCGCGCTTGGCGGGCTTCGCGTGGAGGTAGTGCTGCCGCTGCGCCGCAGCTAAGCCGCTTCACGGCCATTGGCGCAATCCGCGCAATCATGCAGACTTCCCTAAATACCAAAGGGAGAAACG
The DNA here is from genome assembly GCA_020249825.1 of Roseomonas sp. Taxonomy (GTDB): domain Bacteria; phylum Pseudomonadota; class Alphaproteobacteria; order Acetobacterales; family Acetobacteraceae; genus Neoroseomonas. The sequence goes on along the minus strand of JADCEX010000318.1, from coordinate 15,662 downwards.
CCATGAAGCTTACCCGCCGCGCTGCCTTGGCCGCGCCTGCCTTGCTGTTTGCTGCCCGCGCCAAGGCGCAGGGCGGCTTTCCCAATCGCGCCGTACGGATGATTGTGCCCTATACGCCCGGTGGCGTTTCGGACATCACTGCGCGCCTGATCGCCGAGCCATTGGCAGCCGCCTGGGGCCAGCCGGTGCCGGTGGAAAACCGCGCCGGGGCAGATGGCGTGATCGGTACGGAAGTGCTGGCGCGCAGCGCGCCAGATGGGCACACTCTTGCCCTGGTATCCGTGGCGCATCCCGTGAATGCGGCCTTTTATCGGCTGCCCTTCGATACCATGCGCGATTTCACCTTTATCACGCAGACCACGGCGACACCTTTGGTGCTCTGTGCGCCAAAAGCCTTCGCACCCAATACACCGGCCGAATTGGTGGAATATGCCAAGCGTAACCCCGGCGTGACCTTTGCCGGCACGGGCGGCGTGGTGCGCCTTGCGCCCGTGCTCTTTGCCGAGCGCACCGGGATCAAGCTGGAAAACGTGCCCTATCGCGGCAGCACCCAGGCGCATCCCGATCTGATCGCCAATCGCGTGAACATCATGTTTGATACGGTGCCGGCTGCGCTGCCGCATATCCAGGCCGGTACGCTCAAGGCCCTTGCCACTACCGGCGCGCGGCGCAGCCCGCAATTGCCTGATGTGCCCACCCTTGGGGAAGCCTTCCTGCCGGGTTTTGAGGCTTCAACCTGGGGCATGGTGATTGGCCCTGCCGGCCTTCCCGCGCCCATTCTGGCGAAGCTGAACGCCGATATCCGTGCCGCGCTGCAAGTGCCAAGCGTGGTGGAACGCCACAAGACTTTGGGCGCCGAGATCATCTCCAACACGCCGGAAGAAATGCGCGCCTTCACGGAAGCGGAGATGAAGAAATGGGGCGATGCCGCGCGCGCGGCGGGCATTCAGCCGCAGTAAAGGCGTGCGTAACTTGGGGATCGCGTCGTTGCGCGATCCCCATGTGAAGGTCAGACCTTCTCGATCTCGCCCTCGCCATCTACCCAATTCTTGAAGCCGCCCAGATTGCGCACATTGGCATAGCCCATGTCATGCAGCGTCTTCAGCACCAACGCGGAACGCCCGCCGGATGCGCAATAGGCAATAATCGTTTTGGCGCGATCAAAATTTGCATCATGCAATGCTGAAGCAGGATCAGCGCGAAATTCCACCAGGCCACGAGGGATCGTCAGCGCACCCGGCACCTTGCCAGACGCCGCGACTTCCGCCGGTTCGCGCACATCCAGGAAAACCACATCAGCGCGGCCAAGCAGGCCCTTCGCTTCCTCGGCGCTGATACGCGGCACCACGGCTTCCGCGGCGGCGAGCATTTGTTGAACGGTCAAGGTCATGGATCATTCCTCCCCAAATGAAGGATCATCATAGGCCGCATTCCGGGTCATCGCACAAGCGCTCAGCCGCGCATAAGGGCACCCCAGAAGGCTGCCCGCGCCGCCGCTTGATGCATCGACAAAACGCAGGTTGACCCTAACCCCGCATGAGCCAGATACTCCGTTAGTCAGCGCGCCAAGCGGTCTCAAATAATTTGACGACGGGCAATATTCAGTTGCTGATTTTCGCAAGGCGCAAGGCGCACGGGGGCGGTTGTATCGCGCCTTTCAGGACCTGCTTGCGCGCTACGACGCATTGATGATGCCAACCACGACACGCACGGTCCTTGATGTTGGCTCCGATGCCGCCAATGACGAGGTTGAAGTGGATGGCGTGAAATGCGGCATTACAAGGCTGGGTTGGCATTTCGCCTTGTACCCATTCAGTTTGACCGGCCATCCGGCCATCACCCTACCCTCAGGCTTCGCCACAGATGGATTGCCGACGGCGCTCCACATCGTGGGGCGATTGGGGGCTGAGACAGATATGATGCGACTTGCGGCCGTTCAGGAAACAGCGCGGCCCTGGGCGCAGCTTAGGCCACCAGTCTGAACGGGGTGCCCATGCCAGGCCTGATTTTGGCGTTTCCGCGCTCCAAGGCTTAGTGCTTGCACGTGACTTATCGTCGCCCTTTTCGGTCCTGGGGGTGCTGCTTGGGGTCCGCATCAAGGGCACGAGCGTGCAGCCTATCGGCGACTATTTCATAAGTCTTTGATTTCATTGGTGGGCGCACAAGGATTCGAACCTTGGACCCGCTGATTAAGAGTCAGCTGCTCTACCAACTGAGCTATGCGCCCGACGACCAGGGCGAGCCCCGGTGCGACCAAGGCGGGCTTCATACCGCCCGGGGCGGTTTTGTCCAGCCCCTTAGCCGGCTGACGCCATCATCCGCCGCCCATGAATAAACCCATAGGTCGGGAAATGCGTGCCGCCGAAATCATCCGCTGGCGGATACCAAACCCGCACCAGGGACCAATCGCCCCGTGGCGAGACATCCAGCACCGGCTGATCCCGCGCGATCTGCCCCCTCGCCCGCCCGGTCGCCCAATTGGCGTGATCCACGCGGATTTCACGGGCGGAAATCACGCGCGACACCACCGCGACATGCCCCTGCGGGTTGCGGCTGGTGCGTTGAAAGACCAGCACGCTGCCGGGCTGGGGCGCCCCGGAACGTTCATATTGCCCGGCTGCCGCATGCCACCATTGCCAGGCATGGCCGCTGATGCTTAGCCCCGAACGCTCCCGCGCGAAGGGCACGCAGGACATATCCCCGCCGGCATAGCCAGGCACACCGGAACGCGAGCCCATACGCCCGGAAGCGCAGCCGGCAAGTGCGAATAACAACCCCATCGTGACCATGCGGCGCATGATCGCGAACCCCCTAAAATCCCCAAATGCATACTAACAGAATCGCCGCCTTTTCGCATCGAAAAATCGGCACGAAAAAAGGGCGCCCCGCGGCACGGGACGCCCTTTGCCCAAAAGCCCCAGGCAATCAGACCGGGGTGAACATGAAGGCCGGCGGCCCATCACCCTGGGTCGGCTTGAAGACCAGCTTCACCTTCTGGCCAATCTTCAAACTATCCAGATCGCAATCCACGATATTGGTGAAAACGCGGATGCCTTCATCCAACTCAACATACGCGACGCAATAGGGTTCCTTGGTGCGCATTACCGTGAAGGTATAGATGCTGCCCGTGCCCTTGGCTTCCACCAATTCGATGTTGTTGGACAGCGTGAAGGGCGAACAGCCGCGCGGATACCAGAAGAACTTCCCGGTATCATTGCATTTGCCAATCAGCAGCTTGCCGGCGCGCGCGCCATCAAAGAAGGGCTGATTGGTCGGGTCCGTCTTGATTTCCGGCAGGGCCCGGTTGAATGCCATGGTGGCCATATCGCTTACTCCCTTTCCAGAATGACAGTGGCGCTGCCATGGCGCGTGCCGAGCAAGCCGCCCGTGCCATGCGCCAATGCCAGCGAGCAGCCAGGCACCTGCACCTTGGGGTGCGCCTCATGTCGCAATTGCCTGACGGCTTCGATCACCTTGGTCATGCCGCCACGATTGGCGGGGTGGTTGTTGCAGAGCCCACCGCCATCCGTGTTGAAGGGCAGCTTGCCCACGCCGGAAATCAGGTTGCCATCGGCCACAAACTTCCCGCCTTCGCCTTTTTTGCAGAAGCCAAGGTCTTCCAATTGGATCAGCACGGTGATGGTGAAGCTGTCATAGATGGACGCGTATTGAATGTCCTTCGGCGTCACGCCGGCTTCTTCAAAAGCGCGGGGTCCGGACCAGACCGCGCCGGAATAGGTCAAATCCGTATAGCCGGCATTCTGGTTCTTGGTGGCTTCGCCATGGCCCTTCACCTTCACCAAGGGGCGCTTGAGCGATTTCGCGATTTCAGGCCGCGTGACAATCAACGCGCCGCCACCATCGGAAATCACGCAGCAATCCAACCGGTGCAGCGGGTCTGACACCATCGGCGAATTCACCACATCTTCCACGGTCACCACCTTGGGCAACATGGCGTGCGGGTTGTGCTGCGCATGATGCGAAGCCGCGACCTTGATCCAGGCGAGCTGTTCTGAAGTGGTGCCATATTCATGCATGTGGCGCATGGCGCACATGGCATAGGCGTTGGCCACCGTGCGGCCATAGACAATCTCAAACGGATCATCCGGCACATTCACGCCCCAGGAACGCGGCGCGGTGCCGGTTGCCATGGCCTCTGCCCGCGGGCGCCCGGCCAGCGTAATCAGCGCGATATTGCACTTACCCAACGCGATCGCTTCCACCGCATGGCCGACATGCATCACATAGGAACAGCCGCCCATATCGGTGGAATCGAGGTGCTTGAGTTTCGTCAGCCCCAGATAATCCGCCATATTGAGGGGCCCAAGCCCCGGCGCAGCGCCGGTGCAGAAAAACCCATCCACATCATCCTTGGAAAGCCCGGCATCCTGTAGCGCGCCATAAGCGACTTCGGCGTGAAGCTGGGCCACGGATGTATTATCGGCCTTGCGCGTCGGGTGCTCAAAGGCGCCCACGATATAGCCCTTGCCATTGGTACTCATAAGCGGCGTTTATCCTCCTCGATCTTGGTAGCGGAATGGAAGCAGCGCCGGAGCGGCTTGTCACCCCCCCCGGTGCGCAGAAAAGCCAGGTCCGCGCGGCGCGGCCATGACAGGCACGGCAATACCCAGCCCATCGCGCGGCAGGCGCGCACCGGCGCGGCGGAGTTCAGCCTCGGCAGCGCGGATTTGGCGCGCGGTTTCTTCCTGCGTCAGGTGGGAGGCGCGTTCCTTCAACAACGCATGGCCGCGGGCGATATCGGCCAGCACGGTCTGGTAATTCCTGATGGCGGCGGCGCGATTGGCGAATGCAGCCTCATAAAGCGCCGCCAGGTCGCGCAGGATTTGCCGGCTTGGCTCATCGCGCGCTTCGCGCAGCAGGCGCTGATAGCGTGCGCGCGCCTGATCTGCTGAGGCCGCTTCGGCGGGCTCAAGCGTGGTGATGGCTTCCTGCATGGCGGCAATCAGCGCTTGCACGGGCGCATCGGCTTCGCGGATGGTGGCGCGGAGTTGCGGCGCGCGTGCCAAGGAACGCCCGCGTTCCCGCAGCAATGCGCCAAGCGTCTGGATCGCCTCAGCGCCTTTGGGGCTGGTGGGCGCAACGCGCGGCGCATAAGCGGCCAAGGGGTCTTCACGGATCATCAAAAGCCCATCGGCGGCGAGTGTATCCAGCGCTTTCAGATAGGTGGCCAGCGCCTGCTGCATGGCGTTGATGGCATCGGCAGAAGGTGAGACGACCTGCGCCGCGCCAGGCCGTATGACCACTTCCGGATAAACAGCAAGGTTGCCTGCAACGCCGGCCCAATCGCGCACCGGCGTGTAATCCGGCGGGCCGCAGCCGATCAGCGCGGCCAAGGGCAGAAAGAAAAATCCGCGTCGCAGCTTCATGACACCATCCATACCCCGCCTTCCTGGCGCACCGCGCCTTCGGCTGCCAGCTTGATCAAATGCGCGGTCAGGCTGCGCGCCGCTGCTGGGATCAGCCTGGGATCGAGCGCCGCGCCATAAACCGGCGGCACCAAAGCTTCAGCACTCGCGCGCCCGGCGCGGTGGAGTTCTTCCAGAACCCGCGCCTCTCTCTCCCGCCGATGCGCGGCCAGGGCAGCGACAAAGGGCTGTGGATTTGGCAAAGGCGGCCCATGGCCCGGCAGATAAAGCTCATCATTCCGCGCCTGAAGCTTGGCGAGGGAATTCATATAGGCCGCCATATCGCCATCCGGCGGGCTGACCACGCTGGTGGACCAGGACATGACATGATCCGCGCTGAATAGCGTGCGTGATGTGCCGGCGTTTTTCAGCGCGAAACACAGATGATTGGCGCAATGGCCAGGCGTGTGCAAAGCCGTGACGCGCCAATCCGCACCGGCCACCGTGGCGCCATCGGCCAAGGTCACATCCGGCCGGAATGTATGATCGCCGCCTTCGCCGCCCTGATCCGGCGGTGTCATATGCGGGCCGAAACCATAGCTTGGCGCGCCGGTCGCGGCCTGCAGCGCGGCCACCCCCGGCGAGTGGTCACGATGCGTGTGGGATACCAGGATATGCGTGATGCGCTCCCCCTTTGTGGCCGCCAGCAAGGCGTTCAGATGCGCCGCATCCTCCGGGCCGGGGTCCAGGATGGCGACTGAATCCCCCTGGCCGATAATCCAGCTATTCGTGCCGCGAAAGGTGAAAGGACCAGGATTGCCACACAGCACGCGCCGCACGCCCGGCGCGGTCTGTTCCACGGCGCCCGGGGCCAGGCTGTCATTTTTCAGGAAGGGAATGCTCATCGGTGGCGCCTCATTTTCAGGCTAGGGTGCGGCGAGGCCCGCCGCTTCGCAAGCCCTGCCTATTGCCCTTGGCGCTTCATCCGCCCGCGCACCAATTCCCGGTGCAGGATGTAAAGCCCAGACAGTACAATCAGCACCGCGCCAATGATGGTCGCGATGGTGGGCATATCGCCCCAGATCAGCCAGCCAAGCCCAACCGACCAAAGGATGGAGGTATAGGAATAAGGCCCAAGCGACGACACCTGAGCGGAGGCATAGGCTTCCGTCAGCATCACCTGCGCCACACCGCCAACCAGCCCAACCAGGATCAGGATCAGCAATTCCCAGGCGTTTGGCGTGGTCCAGAAAAACGGCAGCGCTACGGCGGTAAAGGCCGTCATCAGCAGCGATTGCCAGAGCACAATGGTGGTGGAGCTTTCCGTGGCCGACAGGTTCCGCACCAGCAACGTCGTCAGCGCGGACCATACACCTTGGGAAACCGCGACCGACATACCGATCATCACGGCCCTTTCAGGCCAGCTACCGCCCTGAAAGGCGCCCTGACCAAGCGCAATCACCATAATGCCCACAAAGCCCAGGATCACCGCGGACCAGCGATGAATGCCAACCTTCTCCCCCAGCAGCGGAATGGACAGCAGCGTCACGAAAAGCGGCGTGGTGTAGGTGAGTGCGGTTTGCTCGGCCAAAGGCAGTATGGTCAGCGCAAAGAAGGAACATCCCTGCGCCATGGTGCCGGTAAAGGCGCGCAGCAAATGGGAAGGAAAGCGCCGCGTGCGCAAAATGCCCCATTGCCGGCCTCGCGCCACGATCACGAAAATCACCGGCAGCGCGAAGGCAGAACGGAAGAACATGATCTCGATAAAGGAAATGCTCTCCGCGATATCCTTGATCATGGCAGACATGATGGTGAAAAGCGCGGTCGCCCCCAGCATCAAAAGCGCACCGCGCCGGATATCGTGGCGAAGTGCCATTACGCACCTACCTTTATGCGGGATCGTTCCGCCGCTCGCCTCACCTGTTCGCGATGCACATTGTAAAGCCCCGCCGCCACAACCAGGGAAGCGCCGGCAAGCGTGGTCCAGCCCGGCACCTCGGCCCAGATCAGAAAGCCGATAACGCCACCGATCAGCAAAGGCGAATATTCGAAGGGGGCCAGGACGGAAACCGGCGCCAGCGCAAAGGCGCGGGCGAACATCAAATGCGCCATGCCATTGAAGACACCAAACAGCACCAGCAGCAGCATGGTATTGGTGGAAGGCAGCACCGATGGCGGCGGGAAGGCCGGCAGGAACAACAACCCCATCGGGATATGCGCCATCATCAACCAGAAGGCGATGGCGGCCGGGCCATCACTGACCGAGAGCATCCGTGTCCAGATGCGTGTCACCGACATCAGCACCACCGCGCCAAGCAGCGCCGCCGTTTCAATGCGCCACAAATCGCCGGAGGGCTGCAACATGATCAGCACGCCGCCAAAGCCGATCATGGTGGAAGTCCAACGCCGCCAGCCCACCTTTTCGCCCAGCAGCGGAATGGCAAACAGCGTCATCAGCAAAGGCGTGGCGCAGGCGACCGCGTAGGAATCAACCAAAGGCATCCCCCGTGCCCAGGCCCAATACCAGGTGGCCGAAACGCAGCAATGCAACAACCCGCGCCAGGCGAGCAGCCGGCGGTTATTCGGGAAAAGCCCCCGCCCGCGTGTGAGGATCACCACCGTGATGCCACCCACCACGCCGCGCCAGATCATGGCCATGGCCGCGCCCACTTCCGGCAGCGCCCATTTCACCGCCGCATCGGCGCCGGTGATGATGATATAAGCCACCAGGATAATGCCGATGCCGCGCAAAGTTTCGGCGCCAGTCGGCACGCTGAGCGCAGTTTTGGGCGCCTCAGCCATGCGAAAGGCAGCTTTTGGCGGCTTGGTCTGGCGTGGCCCCGGCAAGGGCGCCCGCACGGTGCGGCGCGGGCAAAGGTGGTGGCGATTGCATGTTTATTGGGCGTAGTCTCGGCTTGGATGGGGGGTATTGCAAGCCAAATAAGGCAGGCTTAAGCGCGCCGCGCCTTGTTCCCGCCCTGCCACGATGCGAAACACCCGCCCGTGGAAGCCGCCGAATATGAACTGATGGACGCGGTGGAGGAGCGCATGTGGTGGTACCGCGCGCTGCACCTTCGTGTCCTTCATGCCTTGCATCGCCGCCCCGGCGCGCCCGGGGCGTTGCTCGATGTTGGCTGCGGCACGGGCGGGCTGCTCCGGCGGCTTGCCGGGAAGTCCACGCGCGCCCTGGTCGGACTTGATTTCAACCCGGAAGCGGCGCGTCGCGCCGGCGCCAAATCCGGTGCGCTGACCACCGGAGGGGATGCCAATCGCCTGCCCTTCGCCGATGCAAGCTTCGGCGCTTTGGTCAGCCTGGACGTATTGTGCCACCGCGCCGTGGACCCTGGCGCTGCGCTGGCCGAATTTCACCGCGTGCTGAAGCCAGGCGGCGCCTTGGTGCTGAACCTGCCGGCCTTTGATTGGCTGCATTCAGCGCATGATATCCGCGTGCATAATGCGCGCCGCTTCACGGCCAGCCAGGCCCGCGCGCTACTGGCGGATGCCGGCTTTACCGCCATTGAGACCCGCTATTGGAATGCGCTGCTGCTGCCGCTCATGATCCTGCAACGCAAAGTGCTGAAATCGGATGCCGAGGCCAAAAGCGATGTCGCCCCCTTCCCGCCATGGTTGGATGCCATGCTTTACGCTGTAACGGGGCTTGAACGGTTCATGGCCCGGATCGGCCTGCGCTACCCCGCGGGCGGTTCGGTCCTGATCACCGCTACGCGGCCCTGAGAACGGAGAAGATCAATGCCCCTGATATCGGCCGGCAAGGAATACCCCGTCGGCCTTTCCATTGTGGTCCCGGTCTATCGCGGCGCGGCGACGGTGGGCGCGCTGGTGGAAGCGCTATCGGCGCTGCGCCCCGAAGGCGGGATCGAAATTGTGCTGGTGAATGATGGCAGCCCGGATAATTCCGGCGATGTCTGCCGCGCCTTGCAGCAAAGTGCGACGGTGCCGCTGACCTATATAGAACATGCGCGCAATTTTGGTGAGCATAATGCGGTGATGTCGGGGCTACGCCATGCGCGCGGCGCTTACATCATCACCATGGATGATGATTTGCAGAACCCACCGGAAGAGGTGATCCGGCTTTATGATCATGCGCGCTTGGGCAATTTCGATGTCGTGTACACACGCTATGCCGTGAAGGAACATGAAGGCTGGCGCAATCTGGGCAGCGCCTTTGCCAATTGGGTCGCGGATCAATTGATGGATAAGCCGAAGGGGCTGTACCTTTCATCCTTCCGCTGCATGTCAGCACTCGCGGTTGCCGAAGTGGTGAAATATCGCGGGCCATACCCTTACGTGGATGGCCTGCTGATGCAGGTGACGCAGCGGCTTGATTCGATAGAGGTAAAGCACTTCGCCCGCGCCGAGGGTCGGTCCAATTACACCATGCGCCGCCTGATCCGGCTTTGGATGAATTTGGCCACGAATTTTTCCGTGCTGCCCTTGCGGCTGGCGATACTCGCCGGGGCTGGCATGGGCGTACTGGGGCTGCTGGCCGCACTCTACGTGATCATTGAAGGGCTGATGGGGCACACGCCTTCCGGCTGGGCTTCATTGATGACGGTCACGCTGCTGATTGCGGGCGTGCAATTCCTGATCCTTGGTGTGCTTGGCGAATATGTCGGGCGGTCCTTCATGTCCGCCAATGGCAAACCGCAAGGCGTGGTGCGCGAGGTTTTGCCGGCACGCGATGAAAGGCGCGCGCCATGACAATCTATTGGTTGGCGCTTGTGGCGGCGATTTCGACATCGCTGATCGGGCAGGTCCTGTTGAAATCCGGCGCGGCGAGTTCTGTCGCTTCCGAGGGCGGGTTTTTCGATCAATTGTTTCGCCTGCCGACCATGGTGGGGCTGGTGTGTTATGGCGGCGCGGCGCTGCTTTACATCATCGCGCTGCGTCGTATTCCAATGAGCGTGGCGCTGCCCTGCACCGCGGCATCCTATATCGCCATTGCCGTGATTGGCTGGGCTGTGTTTGGCGAAACCTTGGGCGTGCAGAAAATCGCTGCCATTGCATTGATTGCCGCCGGTGTGGCGCTGCTGGCGACCACAGCGTGAAGGCGGCGCTTGGCTTGTTATTGTTATTGGCGGGCTGCGCCACGGTGCCGCCATCCTGCCCCGTCGGCGCAGGGCCGGCGACGATTGCGGAAGCCTATTTCGGGCGGAATGTGCAGGGCCGTGCGCCAGTGACGCAGGCCGAATGGGCGCGCTTCATGGAAGAAGTGGTCACCCCCGCCTTCCCCGATGGCCTGACCGTGCTGGATGGCGTTGGGCAGTGGCGCAATGCAGCCGGGCGGATCAGCCGCGAAGACAGTAAGGTGCTGCTGCTGGTGCTGCCCGGGCAGGATCCGGCGGCGGCTTCCGCGCGGCTTGCCCCGGTGACCGCGGCCTGGAAGGCGCGCTTTGCGCAGGAATCGGTGCTGACAGTATTTCGCGCGGGCTGCGCGGGGTTTTGATTGGCGCAGAAACGGTTCTGAGAATGCAATAAAAACCACAATCACCCGGTGCGTCGCGTGGCGCTTGGCGACGAAATTTCATGCCCGATATCGTATAGTGCGTGCCCCCCTTTCCACCTGTTTCCTTCAGGTGCACTCTTTCAAGCAAAAGGAGTGGCCCCGCCATGCAAGACAATACCCGCCTGACCGGCAAGGTCGCCATCGTCACCGGCGCTGGTTCGCGCAATCCCGGTGCCGGCGCCACCACCATCGGCAATGGTCGCGCCATTGCGGTGCTGATGGCCGCCCGTGGCGCCAAGGTGCTGCTGCTGGATGTGGACCGTGCTGCCTTGGAAGAAACCGCGCGTCTGATTGCTGCAGAAGGTGGCGTCTGCGCGCTGGCCGAGGCGGATGTCTCAAAGGCCGATGATTGCGCGGCGGCAGTCGCGGAAGCGATCAGGCTTTGGGGGCGCGTGGATATTCTGGTGAATAATGTCGGCATTAGCGGCCCGCCAGGCAATGCAGAGGGTGTTGATCCTGATGCCTGGGATTACGCCATGCAGGTCAATGTGAAATCCGTCATGCTGATGGCGAAATATGCCGTGCCGGAGATGCGCAAATCGGGCGGCGGGGCGATTGTGAATCTTTCGTCTGTCGCAGGTCTGCGCGCGGGGCATCCGGGCCTGCTCTATGCCACCACCAAGGGGGCCATTGTGCAAATGACCCGCGCGATGGCCGGGCATCACGGGGCCGACAATATCCGCGTCAATGCCGTAGCACCTGGCTATGTCTATACGCCCATGGTGGCATCGCGCGGCATGACCGAAGAACTGCGCCAGCAGCGCGCCCAATCGGGCATGTTGAAGTTTGAAGGCAGCGCCTGGGATGTTGCGGAAGCCGCGTGCTTTTTGGCATCACCTGCCGCCCGCTGGATCACGGGTGTGACGCTGCCCGTTGATGCCGGGCGTTCAGCGGGCAATGCCGCTGGTGCATCGCCCAAGCCGGCGGGGGCGCTGCGTTAGGGAGAGGGGATAACGAGCGCCGGTACGGCAAGCCCTCCGGCACGGCCGAGAATTCCCTTGCTCTGCACACCAATGATGGCAAAGCCGCCATCGGCGCCGCGCAGCAGCAAGGGCCCACCGGAAGAACCCGTTGTGCCGGCGCAATCATGCGCGAGCATCACGCCTTCCCCATCAACCCGGCGCAGGCCCAGATAGCGACAAGCCGGGTCCACCAGCAGCGCGCCCGGCGCATCACGCTGAAAGCCAGGCAGGGCAAGGATGCTGCGCTCCGGCGGCGTTTCACGGAGCAAGGGCAAGACACGGCCAGCGCCAATCGGCGCACTCAGCGACACCAGCGCCCAATCCGAAGCCCAGGGCGCTTCGCGCACCGCATCAAAACCGGCACCAACGCGCAGCACCACACCACGCGCTTCGGCCCCGCCGATGGAAACGCGAATCCGCGCGGGTGGCAGCAGCGCCGTGCCTGGTTCATCCTTCAGGCAATGCGCGGCCGTCAGCACGATTGCGGGTGCCACCATCGCCCCGGTGCAAAGCCCGGCACCTTCGGCTTCAATCAAGGCCACTGCATGCCAGGGCGGATGCGCTGCCGGCGCGGGCAGGCGCGGATCGGGCCCGGGATTCATCCCAGCAATCTGCGCCAAGGCTGGCCCCGCCAGACAGAGCAGCAGTAACGTGAGGATCAGCCGCATGAAGCGAGCATCTGCTCCACAAATTTCGGCACGATCTCAGTGGCGGGGCCGTGCAGCGCCTCATGGAAAAGCGCCGTGCCTTCGGTTTCTTCCAGATTCAATTCCACGCAGCGCGCATGCCGGCGCACTGCCTGCACAAAACCAGCCGCGGGATAAACCTGGCCCGAGGTGCCGATGGCAACAAAGACACCGCATTCATCCAAAGCGGCTTCGATACGTTCCATCTCCAGCGGGATTTCGCCAAACCAGACAACATGGGGCCGCAGCCGCCCTGGTGCCGCACAGGCCGGGCAGGCGGCATGCGCGGTGATGTCATCTTCCCAAACACTCACAGCATGACAGGCAAGGCAACGCGCCTTCAGCAATTCCCCATGCATGGCAATGACATTGCGCGATCCTGCACGCGGATGCAGGCCATCTATGTTCTGTGTGACCAGCGTCACGGGCGCGGGCCAAGCCCCTTCAAGCCGTGCCAGGGCATGATGTGCTGCGTTTGGCTGAATGGCGGGATCACGCAACTGCGCGCGCCGCGCATTGTAAAACCCCTGCACCAGATCAGGATTGCGTGCGAAGGCTTGCGGCGTTGCCACATCCTCAATCCTATGGCGCGCCCAGATGCCATCGGCATCGCGAAAAGTGGCAAGGCCGGATTCGCGGGAAATCCCCGCCCCGGTCAGAATCACAATGGGTGGCGCCATCAGCTTGTGGGTGGCGCTGTTGGCGAGCAGCTTTGCGGCGGGCGCGGAAAGGGCTGGTCCGGCCGCGGCGGCGCCGGGTTTTCGCTTTGCTGAGGCGCGGAGAATACCGGCGCCTCAAGGCAGGGACCAAATGCAAGCAGGGCGAGCATGATCAGCATGGTAGCCTCCTCAGGGAAGATCAGCACAAAGCGCGGGCTTTTCGCAATGCAGGACTTGCGGAGCAGAGCCGCCTCAGGGAGTGTATCGCCAGAAGCAGCGGGGAAACAGCGCGTGGCCGGAACGCATCAAGGCAGTATCGAGTCACGCTATTCCTGGCTGGTCGCCATCACGGCCGTCACCATGCTCTCACTCGCCGCCGGCGGACCTATCACTGTGGTTGTGGGGCTGGTCCAAATCGCCGAGGATTTTGGTGGCGGGCGTTCCCTGCCATCGCTCGCCAATTCGCTTGCCTATTTCGGCACGGCCATTGGTGGCATGGTCTGCGGCGTGATGGTGGCGCGGTTTGGCCAAAGGCTGGTTGCGATGATTGGCGGCATTGCGGTCGCGCTTGGCTTGATGCTCGCTTCCTTTGGTGAAAGCTGGGCATTGCTGGTGGGGCTTGGGCTTGGCGTTGGGCTGTTTGGCAATGGCGCCTTGTTTCCGCCGATGCTCGCTTATGTCTCCCTTTGGTTTGACCGGCGCCGAGGCACGGCACTCGCACTGGTCGCTTCCGGACAATATGTCGCGGGGTTTGTGTGGCCGCCGATATTCGAGCGTGCCATCGCAACCTTCGGCTGGCAGCGCACCATGTTTGGCTATGGGATATTGGTGGCGGCCATTGCGGTGCCCTTGGCCTCTTTGGTGCTGCGTCCGCCGCCGGCGCAACCCACTACAGGCAATTTCGCCGAGAAAATGCAGCCCGGCGCGCGTGTGCTTGGCATGAATGGCAATCTCGCTTTTTTCCTATTGGCTTTCTGCTCGTTCCTGTGCTGCATCCCGATGGCGATGCCGGCGGCGCATCTTGTCGCTTTTTGTGGTGATCTTGGCATTACCGCATCGCGCGGCGCGCTGATGCTTTCCGTGCTGACCTTCGCTGCCTTTATGGCGCGGCAATTTTGGGGCTGGCTTTCGGATAAGATCGGCGGCTTATGGACGATTGTCTTTGGCTCACTCGCGCAAATCCTGGGCATGCTCGGTTTTCTGGCGACGCAAGATGAGGCCGGGTTGTTCTTCGTTGCCGCTGCCTATGGGCTTGGCTTCAGCGGCATCATCCCTGCCTATGTGCTGACGCTCCGCGCGCTGTTCCCGGCGGCCGAGGCGCATTGGCGCGTGCCGACGCTGCTGTTCCTGAGCCTTTCCGGGATGGCGGCCGGCGCCTGGCTTGCGGGGTATATCTATGACTGGCTTGGCTTCTACGCTGCTGCCTGGTGGGTAGGGATTGGCTTTAATCTGGTGCAGTTTGCGCTGATTGTCTTTCTGCTGCTGCGCTCAAGGCGCGGGGGAGCAACAGCCTGATCGCGCTTGGTTTACGCGCGCCGCTGGTGCGTCTAGCATCTACAAAGTTTTACATTCAACGGGAAACCTTCATGCTGAACCGCAAACACCTACTCGCCGCCGCCGCGGCCATTGGCTTGGCCTTTCCGGGATTTGCTCAGGCCCAGGCGCCGCAATTCTTCCGCATCGGCACGGGCAGCGCCGGCGGCACCTATTATCCCGTGGGCGGCATCATCGCGAATGCCATTTCCTGCCCGCCTGGCGCGCCTTGTGGCCAGGCAGGCGGCACCGCCGGTGTGCCCGGCATGGTTGCCGTCGCACAGGCAACGCAAGGCTCCGTCCAGAATGTCGCCATGGTGCAGGCCGGCAATGCGGAAGCGGGCTTCACGCAATCCGATGTCTCCCACTGGGCCTTCACTGGCACGGGTCTCTTTGAAGGCCGGCCCAAGACAGATCGACTTCGCTTTGTCGCGCATTTGTTCCCGGAACATATCCACGCCGCTGTCCGCCGTGACAGCCCGATCCGCAGTTTTGAGGAATTGCGTGGGCGGCGCATCGCCATCGGCCTGCAGGCGTCTGGCGCACGCATCGGGTCAGAGCTGATCCTTTCTGCCTTTGGCCTGAATGCCGGGCGTGAATTCACCGCCGAGTATCTGAACCAGGCACAAGGCACAGAACGCATGCAGGATCGCGGCCTTGATGCGACCATCACCGTGGTGGGCTATCCTGCAGCGGCCTTCACGGAATTCTGCAGCCGCACCGGCTGCCGCTTCCTGCCCATTCCGCCCGCACAAGCGGCGCGCGTGATTGAACGCGCCCCCTTCTACGGCCAGGGCGTCATTCCCCGCAGCGCCTATGAAGGTTTGGATGCCGATGTGCCAACGCTGACCGTGGGCGCCGTGCTGGTGGTGCGTGACAGTCTTTCCGATGAGCTTGTCTATAACGTCACGCGCTCTTTGTGGTCTGAT
>JADCEX010000317.1 GCA_020249825.1 Roseomonas sp. | reverse complement strand
AGGCCCCCTCCCCGCTTTCGCTCCATTTCGATCATGCCGCGATTGGCGATGATCCCTTTGGCTGGATGGTGGAGGCACGGTCTCTGCGCATCGCGCTCAATGCCCATTTGCCGCAATTGGCCAATCTGACGGTCCATGCCCCCGCCAAGGCCGAGGTCACGCGGGATGCCGATGGCGCGACCATCACCCTTTCATCAGGCACGCAATTCCGCGCCCGGCTGGTGGTGGGGGCGGAGGGACGCAATAGCCCGCTTCGCGCTTCCGCCGGCATTCGGGTTTCCCGGCTGGATTACCATTGCATGGGCATTGTCGGGTCCATTGCGCATGAAAAGCCGCATCGCAACATGGCCTTGGAGCAATTCCTGCCCCATGGCCCCTTCGCGCAACTGCCGATGCCGGCTTTGCCCGAGCACCCAAATGTCAGCGCCATTGTCTGGACCGAGAAAACCGCGCTCGCGCAGCGCTGCCTTGCCATGGATGATCCCGCTTATGGGCGGGAAATCGCGCGCCGCATGGGCGGGCATTTGGGCTGGGTGAAACCGATTGGCCGGCGCTGGTCCTATCCGTTATCCGCCATGCATGCCGCGCGATATGTGGATACGCGCCTGGCACTTGTTGGTGACGCGGCGCATGGCATTCACCCCATCGCCGGCCAGGGCCTCAATCTTGGCTTTCGCGATGTTGATGCGCTGGCGAGCCTGCTGATTGAAGCCGTGGCGCGTGGCGAAGACTCGGGCAATGCCGCGCTGCTTGCGCGTTATCAGGCGAAGCGCCGGCCCGATAGCCTGCTGATGCTGGGGGCGACGCATGTGCTGGAACGGCTTTTCGCCAATGACATCGCCCCAATCCGCATCGCGCGCCGGCTTGGCATAGCCGCCGTGGACCGCATGCCGCGGCTCAAGAATTTCTTCGCGCGGCAGGCGATGGGGATGAATTCATCTGCGGGCGCCCTGATTGGCAGGTAATGCGGCAGGCGTGCCGTGCTTCAGCCTGCCTGGTTCCAGGGATTGATCACCCCAAGCCCGGCAGCGGAGAAAGCGCTGGCATCACGCGAGGCCACCGTAAAACCCTGGGCGGCAGCGATGGCCGCGATATAGCCATCGGGTGTCGGAAACCCCTTCCCGGCAGCCCGCGCTTTGGCTGCGAGCGCACCGTAATGCTGCGCGGCAGCGGTATCGAAGGGCAGGATGCGCCCTGCGAAGAGCCCCAAAAGTCCATCAAGTGCAGCGTTCAGGTTATCCTTGCGCCGGCCTTTTGGCAGCGCGCCAATGCCAAAGGATAATTCGGCGATGGTCACAGTCGAGAGAAACAGCGTCTCAGCCGCTTGTGCATCCAGCCAAGCCCGCACGCGCGGCGCGGGCTCCGGCTTCATCGCCTCTGAGATTACATTGGTATCAAGCAGGATCATGCAAAGCGCATTGGTTCGGCAGGGCGTGCGTTGCGGGTCTTTTCCAGGGCTTCGATATCGGCATTGGTAAGCCCGATCTTGCGGCTCATTTCCTGAAGCGCGGTGCCAAGGCGCAAACGGTTCTCCGGGCGAACCGCCGCTTCCAGAATGGCGCGCATTTCGGCCTCGGCGCTGCGGCTATGGCGCGCGGCACGCAGCTTGAGCGCGCGATGGGCTTCTTCAGAAAGGTTGCGGATGGTGACGGCGGCCATGATGGCAAATCCCTATTTGTGATAGCATTGATATCATAAAAGGACTTATGCTATCAAATCAATTCCGCCGCCCTGGTCCGCCCTTCAGGGTGATTGGCCCCCGATCCCGCAGCTGCGGGAGCATGGCATTCTCACCAAAGCCTGATCGGGAGGTGATTGCCCCAAACCACGTCAGCATGATTGACGCGCGCCCCCGCAAACCGCAATCCTGCATAACTATGACAGGAAAAGGATGATCGCGATGGATATGAACCGCCGAGCCTTGCTGATGACCTCTGCCGCCTTGGCCGCCAATGTCGTGGCACCTGAAGCCGCCTTTGCGCAGGAACAACCGCGCCGTGGCGGCATCATGACAGTGCATTTCCCGACCGAACAGCGCATCCTGAACCCCAGCCTGCAGGCTTCCACCGGGGTCTATATTGTCGGTGGCAAAATCCAGGAACCGCTGGTGGATCTGGATGCCGCCGGCAATCCCGCACCTTGCCTTGCGGAATCCTGGGAAGCGACGCCGGATGGCAAGACCATCACCTTCCGCCTGCGTCGCGGTGTCACCTGGCATGATGGGCGGCCCTTCACCTCGGCGGATGTGCAATTCACCGCCATGGAGATGTGGAAGAAGATCCTGAATTACGGGACAACACTGCAATTATTCCTGGATGCGGTGGACACACCAGACGCGCATACCGCGATCTTCCGCTACAGCCGGCCCATGCCGCTGAACCTGCTGCTGCGCGCCATTCCTGATCTTGGTTTTGTCTCCGCCAAGCATATTTATGAAGGCACGGATATTCGCCAAAACCCGGCCAATACCGCGCCGGTCGGCACCGGTCCCTTCCGTTTTGTGCAGTATGAACGAGGGCAATTCATCATCGCCGATCGCAATCCGAATTACTGGCGCAACAATATGCCCTATCTGGACCGCGTGGTCTGGCGCGTGGTGTCGGACCGTT
>JADCEX010000316.1 GCA_020249825.1 Roseomonas sp. | reverse complement strand
GGGGGCGATAGCTGGTATTTCATCACGGCCGATTACGCCTTCGGCCATGCCCTGGAACGCGACACGGCGAATTTCGTGCGCAATGCCGGCGGGCGCGTGCTGGGCCAGGTGCGCACACCCTTCCCGGGCACGACCGATTTCTCGGCCTTCCTGGTGCAGGCGCAGGCCTCGCGCGCCAAGGTGATTGGGCTTGCCAATGCCGGCAGTGACACCATCAATTGCATCAAGCAGGCGGCAGAATTCGGCCTTATGCGCCGGGGCATCAAGCTGGCCAGCCTGCTGATGTTCCTGCCGGATGTGCATTCCTTGGGGCTTGCAACCACCCAAGGGCTGATCTGCACCGAAACCTTCTATTGGGATTTGAATGATCGCACCCGCGCTTTCTCGGCCCGTGTGCGGCCCAATATCGGGCAGAATGCGCTTTGCATGAACCACGCCGGCGGCTATGCGGCGGTGCTGCATTATCTGAAGACGGTGATTGATATGGGGCCGGCGCAGGCCAAGCAAAGCGGGGCCGCGACTGTGGCGCGCATGAAGGCCATTCCATGTGACGATGATTGCTTCGGCCCCGGCACCATCCGCGCCGATGGCCGCAAGCTGCACCCCGCCTATTTGTTTGAGGTGAAAAAGCCCGAGGAAAGCCGCGGCGTGTTTGATTATTACAAGCTGCTGCAAACGACCGAGGCGAATAACGCTTTCCGACCGCTTGCTGATGGTGGCTGCAGCTTCGTGCGGAGCTAAAATCTGAATGGCGCGGTGGGGCGCATCACCCCATCGCGCCTAACCCCGCGCGCGAAACACCAATTGGCGCGACAGCACGAAATTCCCGAACATCCCCGCAATCGCCCCAGCAGCGACACCCAGCACGGGATGCGCCGCCACTACCGGCACAAGGGCGATCAGCGCGGCATAGGTGCCGTAATTCATCGCAAAGCCCACAAGATTGACCACCAGGAACAGCGCCCATTGCTGATGCACCGGCCCGTCGCCGCGCCCGCGGAATGTCCAAACGCGATTGAGCGCCCAGGTCGTGGTTGCCGCCATCAGGTAGGACACAGCGCGCCCGCCATAAAGCCCAAGCCCAAGCGCCAAACCCGCATAGAGCACCGCGGTATCCACGACGAAACCAATGGTACCCACCACACCAAAGCGCAGAAATTCCATCAGCACGCCAAAGCGCGCCGCGCCGATCATGCCTTCAATGCGCGCAAGGATCGCCTGAACTGCCATGCGCGCCTGTTACGCAGGAAAGCGGGGCAGCGCAAACCGCCATGGCCCTTACGCCGTTCCGGCGCTATCACATGGCCCCGGAAAATCCTGGCCTGAAGGGAAGCGCGCATGGTCGCTGTGATTGGTCTCGGCAATATGGGCATGGCCATGCTCAAGCGGCTATTGGCGACGGGTCACCAACCGCGCGCCTGGGATTTGGACCTTGCCAAGCGCGCGGCGGCCCAGCAGGCGGGCGCGGCAATCGGCGCCGATATCGCCGACAGCGTGACGGATCTCACCATCTTCTCCCTGCCACATGATGCCGCAGTGGCCGAAGTGCTGGGCCATGTGTTCCCCGCCTTGCCCCAAGACGCCGTGATCATTGACACCTCCACCCTGTCGCCACGCGCCGTGCGCGGTTTTGCGGAACAGGCCAAGGCGCGTGGCGTTTTCTATTTGGATGCGCCGGTCTCAGGCGGTCCGGCGGGTGCGGCGGCGGGCAGCATGGCCATGATGGTCGGCGGCGATGCGGCTGCCTTGGAACGCGCAACACCCTTGCTGCAACACCTCACCGCGCGGCTTTTGCATATCGGGCCATCCGGGGCGGGGCAGGTGGCGAAGCTCGTGAATAATCTGCTGGTCGCAAGCCATTTGGTGACGGCCGGTGAGGCGCTGCGCCTTGGTGCCGCTGCCGGGGTGTTGCCGGAAGCGCTTTTGCCGGTGTTGAATGGCGCCTCTGGCCGATCCGCAGTGACCGAGGTGAATTGGCCGCGCTGGATCATCCCCGGCAGCTTTGACTCAGGCTTCAGCGCTGGGCTGATGCGCAAGGATGTGGGCTTGGCGCTCGAATTGGCGCGGGAATTGGATGTGCCGCTGGAAGCGACTGGCCGCGCGGCCGCGCTGTGGCAGGAATTGCGCGCAGCCGTGCCGGATGAGGCCGATTTCAACCGGCTTTCGGCAGCGCTTTTCGCAGGAACGAAGCCATGACCCCCTTCAGCGCCAAGACCGTAATCATCGAAGAAGTCGCCACCCTTTTGGGCGGGCGCACGGGCAGCCTGGTGGATGGCGAGATCATCGCCGGCGATGGCAGCATCATCACCTTGCAGGACCCGACAACCGGCGCGGCACTGCTGGGCTATACCAGCGCTGGCCATGGCCTCGTCGCGCAAGCCACCAGCAGCGCCGCCCGCGCTCAGCACGCTTGGCAAGCGCTGAGCGGTGCAGAGCGTGGCCGCCGGCTTTGGGCCATCGCGCCCTTGCTGCGGCAATATGCGGAGAACCTCGCGCGGTTGGAATCCGCGCAAACCGGCAAGCCCTTGCGCGATACGCGGGCTGAAGTGGCTCGCGTTGCGGAAATGGCGGAATACTGGGCCGGCTGGTGCGACAAGATCGAAGGCCGCATCATCCCCGTCCCGTCCGGCCACACCGTCATGGTGAAACGTGAAGCGCTCGGCGTGGTGCTGGCCATCACGCCCTGGAATGCGCCGATTTTCACCGCGGGCTGGAATGTCTTTCCCGCACTTGCTGCCGGCAATGCGGTGGTGCTGAAGCCATCGGAATTCACGCCGCTGACATCGCTCGCCCTTGGGCTGCTCGCGGAAAAAGCCCGGCTGCCGCGTGGCCTGTTTCAAGTGATCGCCGGGCCGGGGCAGGGGACCGGAGCGGCTTTGCTCGCCGCCCCCGAAATCGCCAAGGTAGTCTTTGTCGGCGGCGTCGCGGCGGGGCGCGCCGTGGCCGCAACGGCCGCCGCGCGCGGCGTGCCCAGCGTGTTGGAGCTCGGCGGCAAAAGTGCGAATATCGTGTTTGACGATGCCGATTTCGCCAGCGCCATTCAGGGCGCGCAACAGGCGATCTATGCCGGCAGCGGTCAATCCTGTGTCGCGGGATCGCGGCTTCTGTTGCAGCGCAGCCTGCATGATCGTTTCATCGCGGCCCTTGCCGAAGCGCAGCGGCGCATTCGGCTCGGCGATCCCTTGGATGCCGGCACCGAAATGGGGCCAGTCGCCAATGCGCGGCAATTCGCCCATGTGCGGGAATTGCTCGCGGCAGGCGCCGCTTCCGGTGCTGCGGTCATGGCGGCGGCGCGGCCAGGCGCATTACCGGAAGGCGGTTTTTGGGTGCCACCCACCTTGCTCGCAGGGCTTTCCAATGAAGCGCGCCCAGCGCAGGAGGAAATCTTCGGCCCCGTCGTCGCCGCCATCCCCTTCGATAATGAGGATGAGGCCATCGCCCTGGCCAATGCCACGCCCTTTGGCCTGGCCGGTGCGGTCTGGACACGTGATTTGGGCCGGGCGCATCGGGTGGCGGCCAGGGTCAGGGCAGGGACCTTTTGGGTGAATGGCTATCGCAACATCCATGTCTCGGTGCCTTTTGGCGGCTTTGGCGCCTCTGGCCATGGCCGCTCCTCGGGGCAGGAGGTTCTGGCCGAGCTGACGCAAAGCAAGGCAATCTGGATTGATACTGCCCAGGAACCGGCCTTGGGCTTCGGCCATAAGCCGGGCTGAGGCCAAACGGCGCTTGCGCCGCCCGCCGCAAGCGGGTCTGATACAAAGAAATCAATAGGGGGTTTTCATGCAAAGACGCGATGTCTTCAAACTGGGTGCCGCAGCAGGTGCCGCTGCAGCAGCAAGCACGCTGCCATCCTTCGCCATTGCGCAACCGGCGCAAAACCGCGTGCTGAAAATGGTGCCGCAGGCGAACCTCACCAGCCTCGATCCCATTTGGACCACGGCCAATATCACCCGCAATTTCGGGCATATGGTGTTTGACTCGCTCTACGGGATGGATGCGCAATTCCGCCCGCAGCCGCAAATGGCCGCCGGCCATAGCAGCGATGATGGCGGGCGCAGCGTGACCATTACGCTCCGCCCTGGCCTCAAATTTCATGATGGGGAACCCGTGCGCGCGCAGGATGTGGTGCCAAGCCTGCAACGCTGGATGCGGCGCAACCCCTTCGGACAGAAGCTTGCGACCGTCACGGATGATATTCTGGTCGTGGATGACATGCGCATCCGCTTCCGGCTGAAAAAACCCTTCCCGCTGCTGTTTCATGCGCTGGCGCAGGTTTCCAATAGCCCCGCCTTCATCATGCCGGAGCGTCTGGCGAAGACCGATCCCTTCCAACAGGTGCGCGAAGCCATCGGGTCCGGCCCCTTCCGCTTCAAGGCCAATGAATTCAATTCCGGCAGCCTGGTGGTCTTTGAACGCTTCGCCGATTACGTGCCGGTGCAATCCGGCACGCCAAGCCTGACCGCCGGGCCAAAAATCGCGCATTTTGATCGCGTGGAATGGCACATCATTGTGGATGCCGCGACCGTGGCGGCTGCGCTGCAAACCGGCGAGATTGACTGGTACGAACAGCCGCCGCCGGAAGTGCAGCAATTGCTCCGCCGCAACCGGCAAGTGGTGATTGAAGCGATTGACCCGCTGCCGCTGACCGGCATTCTCCGCTTCAACCATGCGCATGCGCCCTTCAATAACAAGGCGCTGCGCCAGGCGCTGCTGCCCGCGATCAGCCAGCAGGATTTCATGCAGGCCTCGGTCGGCACGGATGCGTCACTCTTTACCACGGGCGTTGGCATGTTCACGCCGGGAACACCGTTGGCCAATGATGCGGGCCTCGCGCCGCTCATGGGGCCGCGCAGCATTGATCGCGCGCGGGCCTTGATGCGTGACGCGGGCTACACCAACCAGACCATGCGGCTGATTGGCCCGACGGATATTCTGGTGCCGGCCGCACTCACGCAGGTGGGTGCCGATCTGGTACGCCGGCTTGGCTTCAATGCCGATATTGTGCTCAGCGATTGGGGCACCACGGTGCAGCGGCGCACCTCGCGGGAGCCGGTGGAACGTGGCGGCTGGTCCATGCTGTTCACCTCCTTCTCCTCCTTCGATTTTGCCGATCCGGCGGCGCATTTCCCGCTGCGGGGCAATGGCACCAATGCCTGGTTCGGCTGGCCGGATATCCCGCGGCTTGAGGAATTGCGCGATGCCTGGTTCGACGCGCCAGACCTTGCGGCGCAGCAGGCCATTGCGCGGGATATGCAGACGGTGGCGATGGATGAACTGCCCTATATCCCGCTCGGCTCCTACAAATCCATGACGGCCTTACGCGCCAATCTGACCGGGCGCGTGCCGGGCCTGGCACTTTATTGGGGCATCAGGCGGGGCTGAAGGGCAGGGGCGGCCTTGCCACCCCAGGCGCGGCCATGGCGCGCCCGGCTGGCATGGCCCATGCATTCCTTGGCGGGGTCGGCTTAGTGCCAGGGGGGATCCGGGCTATTTGCGCCGCACTCAAAGCAGGCTAAGCGGGGTTATGGGCTCTGCTTTGCCATTCTATGAGGCAGAGTGATTTTCAACTGGGCAGTCTGGGCTGCCCCGAACATGGAATGGGAGACGGGAGATGGATCGTAGAAACTTCCTCAAGACAACAGCCGGCGTTGCGGCGCTGACGGGTGTGGGCGGACTTTCCGCCCCGGCGCTGGCGCAGGGCGCTGCCGCGCGCACGCTGCGCTTCGTGCCGCAGGCCAATCTGGCCAATTTCGACCCCATCTGGGGCACGCAATATGTGGTGCGCAATGCTGCCGCCCTGGTGTGGGACACGCTTTATGGCTTCGATGACAAGCTGGAAGCCAAGCGCCAGATGGTGGAAAGCGAGGAAGTTTCCTCTGATGGCAAGGTCTGGACCTTCCGTCTGCGCGAAGGGCTGATGTGGCATGATGGCACGCGCGTAACCGCGGCCGATTGCGTCGCCAGCCTGAATCGCTGGGCGGTGCGCGATGGCATGGGTCAGATGATCCGCGCGATCCAGGAAGAATTGGTGGCGGTGGATGACCGCACCTTCCGCTGGCGCCTGAAGGCGCCTTATCCCAAGATGCTGCTGGCGCTTGGCAAGAACAATACGCCAATGGCCTTCATGATGCCGGAACGTATTGCGCGCACCGATCCCTTCCAGCAGGTCACGGAATTCGTGGGTTCCGGCCCCATGCGCTTTGTGCGCAATGAATGGGTCCCCGGTGCCCGCGCGGTCTTCACGCGTTTTGAACAATATGTGCCGCGCAATGAACCTCCGTCATGGTTGGCGGGCGGCAAGCGCATGGGTGTTGACCGCATCGAATGGATCATCATGCCAGACCCGGCCACGGCTTCGGCGGCGCTGATGAACAATGAAATCGATTGGTGGGAAACCCCGCTGACCGATTTGATCCCGTCTTTGCGGCGCAACCGCAATGTGCGCGTGGATATCGCGGATCCGCTTGGCAATATCGGTTCCTTCCGCTTCAACCATTTGCATGCGCCCTTCAACGATGTGCGCGCGCGTCGGGCAGTGGCGATGGTCTTGAACCAGGAAGACTATATGCGCGCGGTGGTCGGTGATGACCGGGCGCTGTGGCAGACGCTGCCTTCCTTCTTCACGCCGGGCACGCCGCTTTATACGGAAGCCGGCGGTGATATCCTGAAGGGCCCGCGCAATGTTGCCGCTGCGCGTACGCTGCTGCGTGAAGCCGGCTATAATGGCCAGCCCATTACGGTACTGGTTGGGCAGGATCAGGCGCCGCTCAAGGCCATGGGTGAAGTGACCAATGCGCTGCTGCGTTCCATCGGCATGAATGTGGACTTTGTGGCGACCGATTGGGGCACTGTTGGTCAGCGCCGCGCTTCCAAATCACCGCCCGGTCAGGGTGGCTGGCATATCTTCCACACCTGGCATGCAGGTGCGGATTGCATCAACCCGGCGGCCTATCTTGCCCTTCGCGCCCATGGCGATGGCGCCTGGTTCGGCTGGCCCAAGGATGATGCGGTTGAAGCGGCCCGTGACAAGTGGTTCGCGGCACCTGATCTGGCGGCGGAAAAGGCCGCGGTTGCGGAAATGAATGCCGCCGCCATGAGCCACATGACCTATGCGCCGACCGGCTTCTACAAGACATATCAGGCGTGGCGCAGCAATGTCACCGGCATCGTCGGCGGCCCGCTGCCCTTCTTCTGGGGTGTGAACAAGGCCTAATCAGGAAAGATTGCCGGGAACATGTTCGCCTATATCGTCCGACGCGTCTTGGCCACCATTCCGGTGATGGCCATCGTCGCGCTTTTTGTCTTCAGTCTGCTCTACATCGCGCCGGGCGACCCGGCCGCGGTGATTGCGGGCGATCAGGCGACGCCTGAAGATGTGGAACGCATTCGTGCCAGCCTCGGCCTCGACCGGCCCTTCTTGATCCGGTTCGGGGAATGGGTCTGGCGTATTCTTCAGGGTGATCTCGGCGTCTCAATTTTCACTAATCTGCCGGTTTCAACCATGATCCAGCAGCGTATTGAACCGACGCTGTCGCTCATGATCATCACGCTCATCCTGGCGGTTTCCATCGCCATCCCGATGGGCGTGATCGCCGCCTGGAAGCAGGGGACGATGGTTGACCGTACGGTGATGGGATTTGCCGTTCTTGGCTTTTCCGTCCCCGTCTTCGTGGTGGGCTATGTCTTGGCCTATATCTTCGCGTTGGAACTCGATTGGGTGCCAGTGCAGGGCTATACGCCAATCAAACAGGGTTTCTTCCCCTGGTTTCAGAACCTTATCCTGCCCGCCGTGGCACTCGGCACGGTCTATATCGCGCTGATCGCACGCATCACGCGCGCGACCATGCTTGAAGTGCTGCAACAGGATTATATCCGCACCGCCCGCGCCAAAGGGGCGGGGCAACGGAGCATCCTGTTCCTGCATGCACTGAAGAACGCGGCCGTGCCGATCGTGACCGTGATTGGCATCGGCATTGCGCTGCTGATCGGTGGTGCGGTGGTGACGGAAAGCGTCTTCGCCATTCCGGGCCTTGGGCGCCTGACGGTGGATGCCATTCTGCGGCGAGACTATCCTGTGATCCAGGGCGTCGTACTGCTGTTTTCCTTTGTCTATGTGCTGGTAAATCTTTTGATTGACCTGCTTTACACCATTCTGGACCCGAGGATCAGATACTGATGTCCGCCTCCATCCTCGACCCCAAGGGCATCACCGCCGCGAATGTCGCGGTGGCGCCCTCGCTTCCCGATATCATGCCGCCGGTGAAGGCCCAGGGCGGGTTTTTCGGCTTCATGCGGCGCAACCCGGCGATTGCCATTGGCGGATCGTTGGTGACGCTGATGGTGCTGGTCGCGATTTTCGCCCCGCTGTTGTTCACCAAGGACCCCACCGCACTTGCCCCGGCGCTGCGTACGCGCGAACCCTCCGCCACGCATTGGTTCGGCACGGATATGCTTGGGCGCGATATCTATTCGCGCGTGCTCTATGGTGCCCGCGTTTCGCTGCTGGTCGGGTTTTCGGTCGCGGTGCTCGCTTCCATCATCGGCCTGACGATTGGCATGATCTCCGGCTTTGTGCGCTGGGCCGATAGCATCATCATGCGCGTGATGGATGGCATGATGTCCATCCCGCCCATCCTGCTCGCCATTGCGCTGATGGCGTTGACGCGTGGTTCGGTGCAGAATGTGCTCATCGCCATCACCATTGCGGAAATCCCGCGCGTCTCGCGCCTGGTGCGTGGCGTGGTGCTTTCGCTGCGTGAGCAACCTTACGTGGATGCGGCGGTGGCGGCGGGCACGCGCACGCCGGTCATCATCTGGCGCCATATCCTGCCCAATACGCTGGCGCCGATCACCGTGCAGGCAACCTATATCTGCGCCTCGGCGATGATTGTGGAAAGCATCCTGTCCTTCATTGGCGCCGGTACGCCGCCCATCATCCCATCCTGGGGGAATATCATGGCCGAAGGCCGCGCGCTGTGGCAGGTGAAGCCCTATATCGTTTTCTTCCCGGCCATTTTCCTGTCCATCACCGTGCTGGCGGTGAACCTGCTTGGCGATGGTCTTCGTGACGCCCTCGACCCGCGCATGGCAAAGAGGCTCTGACCCATGGCGATGCTCGAAATTGACAATCTGCAAACCCATTTCCGCACGCCCGATGGCATTAACCGTGCGGTGGATGGCGTTTCCTTTCATGTCGAAGCTGGGGAAACGCTGGCCGTGGTGGGCGAAAGCGGTTGCGGCAAATCCGTCACCGCCATGTCCATCCTGCGCCTGATCCCGGAACCGCCCGGCAAGCTTGCCGGCGCCATCCGCTTCAATGGCAAGAACCTGCTTGATCTTTCGGAAGCCGAAATGCGCGGCATTCGCGGCAATGAGATCAGCATGATCTTCCAGGAACCCATGACCTCGCTGAACCCCGTGCTTACGGTGGGCCGCCAGATCGGGGAGACGTTGCGCCTCCACCAAGGCATGTCGGCGCAGCAGGCGGAAGACCGCGCGGTGGAAATGCTGAAGCTGGTCGGCATTCCGGAAGCCGAGCGCCGCGTGAAGGAATATCCGCATCAGCTTTCAGGGGGCATGCGTCAGCGCGTGATGATCGCGATCGCGCTTGCCTGCAACCCGAAGTTGCTGATCGCCGATGAACCAACAACAGCGCTTGATGTCACCATTCAGGCGCAGATCCTCGATCTGATGCGCGACCTCAAGCATCGCGTGGGTGCGGCCATTGTGCTGATCACCCATGATCTTGGCGTGGTCGCGGAAGTAGCCGAACGCGTGGTGGTCATGTATGCCGGGCGCAAGGTGGAAGAAGCGAAGGTCGGGCCTTTGTTCCGCAACCCGCGCCACCCCTATACCCAGGGCCTGCTTGGGTCCGTGCCGAAGCTCGGTTCCTCACTGGATGGGACGGAAACGCGCTTGCAGGAAATTCCCGGCCTGGTGCCAAGCCTCAAGAAGAAGCTTGAAGGCTGCGTTTTCGCCAGCCGTTGCACCTATGCCACCGATCTTTGTCGCAGCGTCGCCCAGGGCCTCGAAGAAAAGGCGCCCGGCCATATCGTCGCCTGTCATTACGCCGTGAAGGAGGCCGCCGCGGCATGAGCACGCCTCTGCTCGAGGTCCATGACCTCAAGAAACACTTCCCCGTCCGCGCCGGCTTCCTGGGCGGCGTCACCGGCTATGTCTATGCGGTGGATGGCATTTCCTTTTCCATCGCCAAGGGGGAAACCCTGTCGCTGGTGGGTGAATCCGGCTGCGGCAAATCCACCGTCGGCAAGGCCATTCTGCGCCTGTTCGACATCACCGGCGGGCAGGTGACGTTGGATGGTACGCGCATTGACGATATGCCGGCCGCGACGCTCCGCCCGCTGCGCCGGCGCATGCAGGTGGTGTTTCAGGACCCCTATTCCTCGCTCAATCCGCGCATGCGGGTGCGGGATATTCTGGCCGAGCCAATCCGCAATTTTGGCCTGGCCAAGGATGCCGCTGATCTGGAAAAGCGCGTCGGCGATCTGATGGATCGCGTGCGCCTGCCGCGTGACGCCGTTGGGCGCTGGCCGCATGAATTCTCGGGCGGGCAACGCCAGCGCATCGGCATTGCCCGCGCGCTGGCAGCCGAACCAGACCTGATCATTTGCGATGAGGCTGTCTCGGCGCTTGACGTGTCCGTGAAGGCACAGATCGTGAACCTGCTGCAGGATTTGCAGAAGGAACTTGGCCTCGCGCTGCTGTTTATCAGCCATGATCTGGCGATTGTGGAACACATGACGCATCGCGTGGCGGTCATGTATCTCGGCAAGATCGTGGAAGTGGCGCCGAAGCGTGAGTTGTTTGCCGCGCCCAAGCACCCCTATACGGAAGCGCTGCTTTCCGCCGTGCCGGTGCCGGAACCGGGGGCGCAGCGGGAACGCATCATCCTGAAGGGCGATGTGCCAAGCCCGATCAACCCCCCCAAGGGCTGCCGCTTCCATACGCGCTGCCCCTATGCCTTTGATCGCTGCCGGCAGGATGAACCGGCACTGCGCCAGACGGAGCCCGGGCACTGGGCCGCCTGCCACTTGCATGACCGTCCGGCGGCCGAAAACCCGCTGGCCGGGGCCAAGGGTGCCGCGCTGATCGCCAAGCACTAAACTGGAAAGCGCCCCCTTGCCGCAGGGCGCCTTCTTCGGGCATGATTTTACTCGGAAAAGCTTGACGAAGCCCCATCGCTTGGGTGAGGCTTTTCCTTGAAACATCCCTGGCCCATGGTCAGGTAGAAACAAAGATTGGGAGACGCGCTATGCCGCAGGTGACACTTACCGTGAATGGTCAAACCCATACGGCCGAGGTTGAAGGCCGTACACTTCTGGTGGAATTGCTGCGTGAGAAGCTGCGTATGACCGGCACGCATGTCGGCTGCGATACCAGCCAATGCGGCGCCTGCGTGGTGCATATCAATGGCGAAAGCGTGAAATCCTGCACGACGCTGGCCGTGATGTGCAATGGCGCGAATGTCACCACCATTGAAGGCCTGGCCGCCGCCGATGGCACGCTGCATGTGATGCAGGAAGCCTTCCGCGAATACCACGCCCTGCAATGCGGCTTCTGCACACCGGGCATGGTCATGAGCGCGATTGACCTGGTGAACAAGCACCCGAACGGCATCACCGAACAGCAAATTCGCGAAGGGCTGGAAGGCAATTTGTGTCGTTGCACCGGCTATCACAACATCGTGAAGGCCATCGCGGCGGCGGCGGAAGTGATGCAGGGCAGGCGCCGTGAAATGGCGCGCGCTGCCGACTAAGGGGGCAAGGGCATAACCCTGCCTTTGGGCCAGCAATAAGGCCGCGACACAGCAATCAGCCTGATGGGAGGCAAGACAAATGAACGTGGTGATACCGTTTGAAGGCATCGGCGCCAGCGTCCGCCGCAAGGAAGATTTCCGCTTCATCCAGGGCCGCGGCGCCTATACGGATGATGCGGATAAGCCCGGGCAGTTGCATGCCTGGATCCTGCGCAGCCCGCATGCCCATGCTCGCATTAAATCTGTAGATATCTCAGCCGCGGCTTCCATGCCCGGCGTGGTGGAAATCTATACGGGCGCCGATATGGCGAAGGATGGCGTGGGCGGCCTGCCTTGCGGCTGGCAAATCCACAACAAGGATGGTTCGCCCATGGCCGAACCGCCGCACCCGGTATTGGCGCATGACAAGGTGCGCCATGTTGGGGACCCGGTTGCGGTTGCCATCGCCGCCACGCGCCAGCAAGCGCGCGATGCCGCGGAAGCGATCAGCGTTGATTACGAAGTGCTGCCCGCCGCCGCCACCATGGCAGCAGCGCTGAAGCCTGGTGCCGCCGCCATTCATGACGGTGTCGCCGGTAATCTTTGCTATGATTGGCATATTGGCGACAAGGCCGTGGTGGATGCCGCCTTTGCCGGCGCCGCGCATGTGGTCAAATTCGATCTGGTGAATAACCGCCTGATCCCGAATGCCATGGAACCCCGTTCCGCGGTTGGCGAGTTTGATCGCACGACGGGCGATTACACGCTGACCACCACCAGCCAGAACCCGCATGTCATTCGCCTGCTGATGGGCGCCCATGTGCTGCATCTGCCGGAATCGAAGCTGCGTGTGATCGCACCTGATGTCGGCGGCGGCTTTGGCAGCAAGATCTACCATTATGCGGAAGAAGCCATTGTCACCTGGTCTGCCGGCAAGCTTGGCCGCCCGGTGCGCTGGACCGCGGACCGTACCGAAAGCTTCATGTCGGATGCCCATGGGCGCGACCATGTCAGCCACACCGAATTAGCGCTGGATGCGCATGGCAAGATCCTGGGGCTACGCGTTTCGACGCAAGCCAATATGGGCGCCTATCTGTCCACCTTCGCGCCTTGCGTGCCGACCTATCTTTACGCCACGCTTCTCGCCGGCGTGTACACCACGCCCGTGATCTATTGCGAAGTGAAGGCCGTTTTCACCAATACTGTGCCGGTGGATGCGTATCGTGGCGCGGGTCGCCCGGAAGCGACCTTCCTGCTGGAACGGTTGATGGATGTGGCAGCGAAACAAACCGGCATTGACCGGGTGGAACTGCGTCGGCGGAACTTCATCCAACCCGATCAATTCCCCTATCAAACGCCGGTCGCGCTGCAATATGACAGCGGGAATTATCAGGCGACCTTCGACCAGGCGCTGGCGTCGGCCGATTGGGCCGGCTTCCCGGCGCGGCGTGCGGAAGCGGCCAAGCGCGGCAAGCTGCGCGGCATTGGTTGTTCCACCTATCTGGAAGCCTGCGGCATCGCGCCTTCTGCCGTGGTGGGTAGCCTCGGCGCCCGCGCTGGCTTGTATGAAGTGGGCACCATCCGCGTGCACCCAACCGGCAGCGTGACGGTGCTGACTGGTGCCCATAGCCATGGCCAAGGCCATGAAACCACCTTCGCGCAATTGGTCGCCGATAAGCTTGGCGTGCCGGTGGCGCAGGTTGATATCGTGCATGGCGATACGGCCAAGGTGCCGTTTGGTATGGGGACTTATGGATCCCGTAGCTTGGCGGTTGGCGGCAGCGCGATGATGAAGGCGATGGATAAGATCATCGCCAAGGGCAAGCGCATCGCGGCGCATCTGATGGAAGCCTCGGTGGACGATATTGAGTTTGACCGTGGCACCTTCCGCGTGGCCGGCACGGACAAGACCAAGGCGCTGGTGGATATCAGCGTTGCGGCCTATGTGCCCCACAACTACCCAATCGAAGAATTGGAACCGGGCCTGGAAGAAACTGCCTTCTATGACCCGAAGAACTTCACCTATCCGGGTGGCTGCCATATCGCGGAAGTGGAAATTGATCCCGAGACGGGCCGCACATCTGTGATCAATTTCACCGCCGTGGATGATGTGGGCCGCGTGATCAATCCCATGATTGTGGAAGGCCAGGTGCAGGGTGGTGTGGCGCAGGGCATTGGCCAGGCGCTGCTGGAAACCTGCGTCTATGATGCGGAAGGCCAACTGCTTTCCGGTTCCATGATGGATTACACCATGCCGCGGGCGGATGATTTGCCGCCCGTTTCGGTTGCAACCCATACCACGCTTTGCACCCATAACCCGCTTGGGGTGAAGGGCTGCGGGGAAGTGGGCGCCATTGGCTCGCCGCCCGCCGTGATCAATGCGGTGGTGGATGCGCTTTCCGACTATGGCGTGAACCATGTCGAAATGCCGGCGACCCCGGCGAAAATCTGGCAGATCATCAATAGCGGCCGCCGCGCGGCGGCAGAATAAAGGACCTCACCCATGTATGATTTCGCCTATCACAAGCCCACCAGCCTTGCCGATGCCGCGAAGCTGCTGGCTGACCCGGATGCCAAGGCGGTTTCCGGCGGGCATACGCTGATCCCGGCGCTGAAGCACCGGCTGAACAAGCCTTCCGCGCTGGTGGATCTTTCCGGCATCGCGGAAATGAAGGGCATTCGCCGCGAAGGCAATGCCATCATCATCGGCGCGCTGACACGGCATGTGGAAGTCGCCAATAGCGCGGAAGTGAAGGCCTCCATTCCGGCGCTGGCTTACATGGCCTCGCATATCGGCGATGTGCAGGTGCGCAATCGCGGCACCATTGGTGGCTCGGTTTCCAATAACGACCCGGCGGCGGATTACCCGGCGGCGGTGCTCGGCCTTGGCGCCACCATCCACACCAATAAGCGCAAGATCGCGGCGGATGATTTCTTCCAGGGCATGTTCACCACAGCCTTGGCGTCGGATGAAATCCTGGTGGCGGTGGAATTCCCAATCCCGGAGAAAGCCGGCTACGCCAAGATGAAGAACCCGGCCAGCCGCTATGTCATGGCGGGCGTTTTCATCTCCAAGGGCGCAGGCGGCGTCAGGGTTGCGGTGAATGGCGCCGGGCCTTGCGTTTTCCGTCAGTCGGATATGGAAAAGGCGCTGTCTGGCAATTGGTCTGCCAATGCGCTGGCCGGTGTCAGCCAAGCCGCCGATGGCATGAATAGCGATATCCATGGCAGCGCCGAATACCGCGCGCATCTGGTGGGTGTGATGGCCAAGCGCGCCTTGGCTGCGGCTGGCTGAAGCACGGCTTCGCCCAATCCCAAAATGGCGGTCTTCGGGCCGCCATTTTCATTTCGGGTCGCGCCCGCTGGTCCCGCGCGCGCTTCTGCGCCATGATCGCCCCGCAGGTCACAGGGGCAGCGCCATGGAAGTCAATAATCCCGACATCATCGCCGAAGTCCGCGCGGTGTTTGACAGGTATGAAGCCGCCATCGCTGCCAATGACAGCGCCGTGCTGGATATTTCCTTCTGGGATGACCCGCGCGTGGTGCGTTATGGCATCACGGAAATCCTCTACGGCATCGAAGCCATCCGCGCCTTTCGCGCCAGTGTGAAATCCTATGCGCCGCGCGCGCAGAAGAAGATCACGCTCACCACCTTCGGGCGCGATTTCGCCACCACCAATCTGGAATTCCAGCGCCTGGATAGCGGGTTGATCGGGCGAGAGACCAAGATCATGGCGCGCATCCCAGGCCAGGGCTGGCGCGTTGTCTCTGCCCATGTCTCACTACTCACGCAAACCGATCCGGGCCGTGTCGCAAAGGGGTGACGCCATGACCAAAACCGTCGAATGCTTCTACACGCTCTCCTCCCCCTGGATGTATCTGGGGGGCAAGCAATTATCCGACATCATCAAGCGCCACGGCGCCAATCTGGTCTTGCGCCCTTATGATTTCCGCCTGGTGGTGCCGCATACCGGCGGCATTGCGCTTCGCACCCGCCCGGAACCGCGCCAGGATTACCACGCTTTGGAACTGGACCGCTGGGCGCTGCATCTTGGCATCCCCATCAAGCTGAAACCCAAGCATTACCCGCCATCGGATCAACGCCAGGCCGGCCATATGGTCATGGCAGCGGCAGCGCGCGGCATGGATGCCATGCGGCTTTCCCATGCGCTGCTGACCGCGCTTTGGCTGGAAGACCGTGACATTGCCGACCCGCACATTCGCGTCGCCATCGCCGAAGAACAGGGCATGCCCGGCGAAAGCCTGCACCGGGAAGAGGAAAGCGCCAGCATCCAGGCGGAGTTTGACCGCAACAACCGCGACGCCATCGCCCGCGGCGTCTTCGGCGCGCCGACTTATGTTTGCGATGAACTGTTTCTCTGGGGCCAGGACCGCCTGTTCTTCCTGGATAAGTATCTGGCCGGGGAGGCGGTGCAATCCGGCCCCGTCAAGGCCATCGCCAAAACCAGGGCGCGCTGAATATGGCGCGGCATGTGGTGGTGATTGGCGCCGGCGCGGTCGGCGCGGCCTCGGCGCTTGCGGCGCTGAAGGAAGGCTACCGCGTCACCATCCTCGATCCCGGTGAGCCGGGCGGGGAGCAGGCGGCATCCTATGGCAATGGCTGCTGGCTCAGCCCCATGTCGGTAATCCCGCCGGCGGTACCGGGCATTTGGAAGAAGCTGCCGAAATTCCTCTCAGACCCGCTGGGGCCGCTCGCCATTCGCTGGAGCTATCTGCCCCGCGTCGCCCCCTGGCTGATCCGCTATTTGGCCTCTGGCTGGCGGTGGGAGGATGTGGCGAAGACCGCCGCTGCGCTGCGCCCCTTGGTGCAGGATGCGCCGCGGCTGCATAAGGCGCTCGCGGATCAGGCCGGGGTTGGCCACCTGATCGAAAGGCGGGGGCTGATGTATATCTACCCCTCCCGCGCTGATTTTGAGGCTGAGAAGAAAGCCTGGGACATCCGCCACCAGGTCGGCGTGCGCTGGATTGAACTTGATGCGGATGAGCTTCGCCAGCGGGAACCGGAACTCGACCGCCGTTATGGCTTTGGCGTTTTCGTGGATGAAGGTGGGCATTGCACTGACCCCGGCGCCTATGTCGCCGCGCTGATCGGGCTGGCGCAGGCCGAAGGTGCAAAGCTGCTGCGCGATTACGCCACCGGATTTCGCATTGAAGCCGGCAGGCTGAAGGCGGTGACGACAGGGCAGGGGGAGGTCCCCTGCGATGCCGCCGTGATTGCCGCCGGGGTGCATTCCAAGCCGCTCGCCCGCGCGGCTGGGGATGATGTGCCGCTGGAAAGCGAACGCGGCTATCATGCGGAAATCAGCGCGCCGGAGGTTTCCCCCCGTCACGGTCTGATGCCCTCTGACGGGAAGATGTCCATCATGCGCACGGCGCGGGGGCTTCGCTGCGCTGGCCAGGTGGAGATTGCCGGGATTGAGGCGGCGCCCAATTGGCGGCGCGCAGAAATCCTAAAAAATCATCTGCTTGGCTGCTTTCCCGGCCTGCCGCGCGACATTGCGCCGGACCGGATCAAATTCTGGCTCGGCCATCGGCCTTCCATGCCGGATGGCATGCCCTGCCTGGGCCCGTCCCGCGCGACGCCAGATGTGATCCACGCCTTCGGCCATGGCCATACCGGCCTGGTGGCGGCCGCCCGGACGGGGGAGGTGGTAGGTGCGCTGCTCGCTGGCCGCAGCCCTCCAATCCCCATCGCAGCCTTCGACTCGCGGCGTTTCAAGGCATTTTTTTAGCTTTTCGCGCGCCGCTCTGAAGATTTTTCTCGCTTTTCAGGAAACGGGATGTCATGCTGCCAAATACCAGCGTTGCATCCCGCGCGTTGCGGTCATTTATGTGTGGATAGTCAAACAGTGTTTCCTGAAAACGAGCACCAGGATAGCACCGGGCCGATCGAGGCCGAGGTGAAGTGGTATAACTCCCGTAAAGGCTTCGGCTTCGTACTGGGACCAGATGGGCAGGATGTGTTTTTTCACGCCTCTGCCCTGACAGAGGCAGGCATTGAGCCGCCAGATACCGGCGACAAGCTGATTTGCGAAATCGGGTCTGACCGGCAGGGCCGGCGCCTGATCACGCGGATCATGCAGCTGAAGAAGGGCGAAGGCGGTGGCGAAGCGCGCCCGCCGCGCCGTGAATTCGGCGGCGGCGGTGGCTTCGGGGATCGTCCCCCGCGCCGTGATTTCGGGGATCGTCCCCCACGCCGTGATTTCGGGGACCGTCCCCCGCGTCGTGATTTCGGCGGTGGCGGCGGCGGTTTCGGTGGTGGCGGCGGTGGCTTTGGTGATCGCCCGCCGCGTCGTGATTTCGGGGATCGTCCGCCGCCGCGGCGCGAATTCAGCCGCGATGAAGGCGGCCCGACCTATGACATCGCCGGCACGGTCAAGTGGTTTGACCAGGTGCGCGGCTTTGGCTTCGTGACGCCGGAAGATGGCGGCCAGGATG
>JADCEX010000315.1 GCA_020249825.1 Roseomonas sp. | reverse complement strand
TTCTTCGACCGTCTCGCCCAATTCCATATAGCCGGCGGGGATAGTCCAGAAACCTGAGCGGGGTTCGATGGCGCGGCGACATAGAAGAATATGATCCCCCTCCGCGATCACGCTGCCCACCACCACTTTCGGGTTCTCATAGGCGACATGCCCGCAATCGGGGCACATCAAGCGCTCTCGGTCGTCGCCTTCGGGAATTTGGCGGATAAAGCGGGTCATCGGGTCCGTAACTGCGAATCGTCTTCGTGAGATATAGGACCTCCATGGCGGGAATGCGACAAAAACCTTGACGGAGCGACCAAGGCAGTTGGTTTGCTGCGGGTATTTTGTGCCAGCCAGCTTCGTCCGGCCATTGTGGAAAAGTGTCCCGCCAAGACAACTGGGCTTGAGAGCGACCCCGATTTTGTGACCCCTTATGGTTTGGTATCAAAAAAGGACTGAGACGCTCATTTTCCATGCTGAAGTTCCGGCACTGATGGAGTAAACTTGGATCATCCTTTTTTTCTTCGTTCTGAGGCATGAGACACGTTAAAAGTTCGTTCATGGGCGCCACGCTAGCGTCTACGGACTTCAGTTGGGGCTTGGGGTCATGAATCTTACCATCGCAATGATGCATCGTCGCTTTATTTGGAATTCGCAAGATCAAGCCGCTTTCCAACCTGAGGGGAGAGAAGCGGATGAAGGCTTGTGGCTGGTACCGATCGCCCTGGCGGAACCGGCCTCCATAGCGGAAAACCCCACGCCCCTACCCTCCACATCAGCGCCGCCCGCGGTTGCGGCGCCGCCCGTTGAAGCCGCCCCACCCCCCGATTTGGTGCAAGAAGCCGATATCAGCATCTCGGTCGTGAGCAATGATTTCTTCTACAGCAACAATATGCTGTGGGGGATGCTGGGCGATACGGGGGCGGTGCAGAACGCGTTTGGCAGCCAGGCCAACGAAGCCTGGGCAGAAGGGGCCACAGGGTCCACCTCCTGCGTGGTGGGTGTCATTGCTACGGGCATAGATTATACGCATCCCGACCTTTATCTGAATATCTGGCTCAATCAGCGGGAAATCCCGACCACGCTGCGGGCAAGCCTTTCCGACATTGATGCGGATGATCTGATCACTTTCCGTGATTTGAATGGTGCGGCGAATGCTGCCTATGTGATGGATTACAACCGCAATGGCCGGATTGACGCCGGCGATTTGCTGAATGATGTGCGATGGGAAAACGGCGCCGATGAGGATGGCAATGGTTATCGTGATGACCTGATCGGCTGGGATTTTGCCAATAACGACAATGATCCCTTTGATGATCACGGCCATGGTTCGCATGTCAGCGGCACAATCGGTGGCATAGGCGGCAATGGAAGGGGCGTTGCGGGGGTTAACTGGACCATCCAGATGGTTGCGCTGAAGACCCTTTCGGCTTCGGGTTCCGGCTTTACCTCCTCGGCTGTCAGTGCCGTGAATTACTGCGCCGATGCCGCCATCCGCGCGAGTGATGACGAAGACTTCATTGCGGTGAATGCTTCCTGGGGCGGGGGGAGCTTTTCTGCGGCACTGCAGGAAGCGATTGGGCGCGCCGCCCAGCAGGATATCCTTTTCGTTGCCGCGGCCGGCAATTCCAGCCGCAACAATGATTTGCAACCACAATTTCCCGCCAACTACTCGACAACCAGCCTAGCCGGGTATGAGGCCGTGATATCGGTTGCGTCCATCACGAGCACGGGTGCCCTTTCCTCCTTCTCGAATTTCGGGGCGACCACGGTGGATATTGCCGCTCCAGGGTCGAGCATTGTGTCCACCCTTCCGAATGGGGAACGCTACAGTTCCTGGAGCGGGACTTCCATGGCGACACCGCATGTGACCGGTGCGGTCGCGCTATATGCCGCAGAGCATCCGGATGCGACTGCGGCTGAGATCAGGGCCGCGCTGCTGAACAGCGCAGCGGCAACCCCATCGCTTGGCGGCCTGATGGTGACGGGTGGGCGACTTGATATTGGCGCGCTGCTGGATACGGTCCCTGGCGTGTCTGGGCTGATCGACGGGATCGCCGGCAATGCCTCAACGGCCGCCGTGCTTTCCCCAGGCGCAGCGCAGGCCTCCAGCATTGATTTCAGCGGAGATCAGGATTGGTTCCGACTGACCCTGACTGCCGGCTGGCGCTATAGTTTCGCGGCAGATGCCGCAACGGGTTCATCCCTGAACAGCTATTTGAGACTGCTGGGAGAGACTGGGCAGAAATTGGCCTTCAATGATGACGCGCTAGGGACAAATCCGCGAATTTCTTTCGTGGCCACTACCAGCGGCACCTATTACCTGAGCGCGCAGGGGTCCGGCGCATCTACCGGAAGCTACAATCTTACCATGACCGCGGTGGAGGCTGATCGGATACTGAATGGCACTGCTGCCAATGATACGTTGAACGGCGCTGGCGGCAATGACACCCTGAATGGGCAGGCTGGCAATGACCGGTTGGTTGGCGCGGGTGGCAATGACTCGCTCTCGGGTCTCATTGGTAATGATACGCTTGACGGCGGGGCAGGCAATGATTGGCTTATCGGTGGGGCAGGACAGGATGTATTGACCGGCGGTACT
>JADCEX010000314.1 GCA_020249825.1 Roseomonas sp. | reverse complement strand
TGGCGCATTTCCAGCATTTGCTGGGCATAAGCGCGCGCCTGCGTCATCACCGTATCGTCAAGCTTCCAGGTATACTCAACATTGTTTTCCGCAAGCGCGCGGTCCACGGCGGCGCGCGGCGCACCCAGGATGCGCACCGTCGCTTCCGCAACTTCCGCCTTATTGGCCATCATGTGTTCGCTGGCGCGGCGATGAATCCCAAGCATGGTGCGCACCAGGGCAGGGTCCTGCGCGATCACCGCTTCAGAGGAGGCGAAGATCATGTTCAGGCCACCCATCGCAGTGCCATAGGGGAACTCCACCAATTCGCCGACACCAGAGGAAAGCGAGAGCCCCGGGCCGGGTTCGGCACCCACATAGGCATCAATATCGCCACGGGACAGCATGGCATGCATTTCACCAAAGGGCACGCGTACGCTGGTGATATCACGCACTGTCATGCCGTTCTGGCGGAGCCGCTCCAGGATAAACACTTCCTGTGTGGAACCAGGCCAAATGCCAACGCGCTTACCGCGAAGCCCGGCAATGTCACGAATGCCAGACCCAGCCTTGGCAATCACGCCCATGCCGCGATTGCAGAAGGCGCCAACCACCACAACGGGTTCACCCGCCGCGGCGCCAAGCGTACCCGCTGCAATGCCGAAGCCGCCGAAATCAACACTGCGCGTCACCACGGCATTCTTGCCATCGGTCGGGCTGTCAAACGTGATGATCTCAATCGTAAGCCCCGCCGGCGCGAAGCGCTGATAGAAATGCGGCGTCATTGAATGAATCAGGCGGAGCGAGCCCATTTTCACCGTGCGTGCCGCTTGTGCGCGCGCAATGGAAGGGGCTGCGAGGGGTGCCAATGCGATAGCACCCAGAAGATGACGACGTTGCATCATGAATTCTCCTTTGTTGAAGCCTCAAGCGGGGGTTGCGATGCTGGCGAGAAAGGCGCGCCAGCCACCAAAACGGGTGATATCCTCGGCGCCCTGCAAGCCTTCCGGTTCCACCAGAAAACCCTTTGGACGACTGCCATCGGCCAGAAGCAACGTGCCAATGCCGAGCGGGGCGGGAATGCGGGAGACGAAACGGCCAAAGCCATCATCGGGCAAAGCCCAAACTTCGGTCGCAATCGCGGCACCGGTACCGGGGGCCACGCGTAGCAAGCCAGGCCGGCGCGGTGGGCCACCCGCCAGCGCGTAAAGCCGGTAGCTGGGTTCGGTCAGTACCGCGCGGCGCAACACGCCGCCTTCACTCACCAACTCATGGTTCAGCGGCAGGCCCGAAAGATGCGCGCCCACGACAACGATTTCGATCATGCGGCTTGCGCCTTTTCTGCTGCTGCGTGACGGCGCGTGAATTCCAAGCCAAGCGCCATCAGCGCCGCATCACTGCCGCGCGGGCCGATCAAGGTGATGCCGGCCGGCAAGCCATCCGGGCGCTTCGGCCCAGGCACCGCAAGCGCAGCCAGATCAAGCAGGTTCACGAAATTGGTATAGACGCCAAGCCGCGCATTGGGCCCGAAAGGATCCGCCGCCAAGGCTTCCACAGTCGGGAAACAGGGCACGGATGGCACCACCAGCACATCATGCGCAGCGAAAAAATCCTCGGCCAAACGGCGGTATTCGGCAAGCCTATACATGCCGCGAAACGCATCCACAGCGCTGAAGCCACTTGCGCCATCAATGATTTTTTGTGTCACCGGATGCAGCGCTCCGGGATGCGCACGCGCGAAATCACCAAAAGCCGCCGCGCGTTCAGCAACCCAAGGCCCTTCATAAAGCAGCTTGGCCGCGTCAAGCATGTCGGTAATCGCAGCTTCGGTTACTGCGGGCAGCAATGCCAGCGCCGCCGCCCAGGCAGCGCGCCCGGCGGCATCATCCAAGTGCGTATCAGCGGCGCGCGGCACCGCGATGCGCGAAGGCACCGCTCCGGGTTCATGCCACATGATCGGACGGCTGAAAGGATCAGCGCGATCCTCGCCCGCCATAGCGCTGAAGCCCGCCCAGGCATCTTCAAGACATGTCGCGAAGACGGAAACGCAATCCAGGCTGCGGCAGGCCGGCACAACGCCACGCGTCGAGGCCGCGCCGACTGTTGGCTTCAACCCGACAATACCATTCAGCGCCGCTGGCACGCGGCCAGACCCTGCCGTATCCGTGCCCAGCGCCAGCGTCACAATCCCGCGCGCCACCGCGACCGCCGAACCGGAAGAAGACCCGCCCGGCACATGATCAGCCGAAACCGCATTGCGCGGCACCGGATAAGGCGTGCGCACGCCCACCAAGCCGGTCGCGAATTGATCCAGATTGGTCTTGCCCAGGATGATGGCACCAGCCGCGCGCAAACGGCGCACCACCTCAGCATCTTCGGCCGGCACATGGCTGAAGGCCGGGCAGGCCGCCGTCATGGGGCGCCCGGCTACCGCGATATTGTCCTTCACCGCCACTGGCAGGCCCCACAAAGGATAGGCCACTGGATCAAAGCCGGGCAGGGCAGAGATCGCTGCCGCGATCATCTCTGGCGGCGCCACTTCCAGGAAAATTCCCGGATCATTGGCGGCTTCCAGCCGGCACAAAGCCTCGGCCATCACCGCTGCGGGTTTCACCCCGTCACGATAGGCGGCATGCAGGGCAGCCCGCTGAAAGGAAAGAGACGTCAAATCCATGGACGCCTAACCGCAAACCGCGTGCCGCCCGGAAAGCGGGCCAGCGGCACCAATTGTATACAGTTCTGCATACAATTTGGGCGACCCTTGAAGCATTTGCCCAAGCCTGCGGCGGGTTTCAAAGCCGTGCCTCCTGCCCGGCCATGACGCCCAGGCTGCCCTCGGTCGCCGCCAAATGGGCGCGCATCGCCGCCGCCGCCCCCGCGCCATCGCCCGCGCAAATCGCTGTGATGATGGCGCCGTGTTCCGCGTGGGAAGCCGCCAGCCGATCCTTCCCCCCAAGCTGCGCGGCGCGAAAGGGGGCCAAGCGTCGGCGCGTCACCTCGGCCAATTCGGCCAAATAGGCATTGCCCGCGCCCTGATAAAGCGCCTCATGGAATGCAACATTGGCCGCGCGATACCCCGCCAGATCATGCGCGGCCACCAGCCGGGCCATCGCCTCATGCCGCGCCTTCAATTTGGTTTTTTCCTTGCGCAGCAAGGCTTCCGCGCAAAGCCGGGCGCAGATCGCCTCAAGCTCTGCCATCACGGCGAACATCTCGGCCACCCGCCGCGGTTCGGGTCGCGCCACCACCGCGCCACGCCTTGGGCGCTGCTCCACCAGGCCGGTTGCGACCAGCAGCCGCAAGGCCTCTCGCACCGGGGTGCGGGAGGCGCCATGGGCAAGGGCGAGGCGTTCTTCCTCCAGCGTCGTGCCGGGGGGGATTTCGCCGCGCGTGATTGCCTCGGCAAGCGCAGCGGCAATGCCCTCCGCACGGGTTGGGCGGGTCTCCGGGGCGGCTGGCGGGGCGGCAAGATCAAGCGGCATGGGATGCGGCGTCCGTGAAAGGCTGGGATGGTCAGTCATTGCTCAGCATGACGCGTGCCGCGGCCCGCCACTCTTCTCCGAACCCGGTGAAATGTTATACTGACCACAAGGGTGGATGAACGCGCGGGGAAACAGGTGAGCTTTCATTTGAAGGGAATAGCCGCCGATGCGCGGGTCATGACCTCGCGCGGGGATCGGCACGCGGCAAGGCTCGGTCCCGGCATGATGCTGCTGGCCGCAACGCCGGGTATCGCCCCCTACCAGCGCGTGCTTGGTATTCGCCAAATCCCTTATCGGGGGCCACTCATCCGCGTCCTGGCTGGTGTGCTTGGCAATATGGCGCCGCGCGAGGATTTGCTGATGCTACCCGATCAAGGCGTGGTGTTTCAGGGCAACGCCTACCGCGTCGGGGATCTGGTTGATGGTATCGCCATCCGGCAGGAGGAAGCCCCGGATAACTTCACCGCCATAGACATCCTGCTCGAAGGCTATGCGGGCATTCTGGTGCAAGGGGCAACCCTCGAAGTGGGGATGCCATCCTCCGCCGCGTCCGAATATTTGCGCCGGGTCCCTGTAGATGACGCCATCACCGCCCAAATCGCCCTGGTCTCCGCGCAGATCGCGCTTGAGGCGGATGCAGGCTCGGGCGAACCCCCACCGCCCCAGCCTTTGGCCTTCGTCGCCCCAAAGGCCGCCGCAGGCCCATTGCCGTCCTTGAAGCTGCCTTTGCAGAAACAACAATGAAGGAGGAAGAACATCCATGATGCACCGTAGAACAGCCCTTGGCCTCGCCCTATCGGCAGGTCTGGCCCCCAGCATTCTCAGCGCACAGGGCAGTTGGCGCCCCACGCGGCCCATCCGGCTGATCGTGGCTGCTGCGCCGGGTGGTTCCAATGACATTGTTGGCCGCATCCTGGCCGAGGCCGTCAGCCAGATCCTGGGCCAGCCCGTGATTGTCGAAAACCGCGCCGGCGCCGGCAGCGTGATCGGGTCTGAGGCCGCGGCACGCGCCCCGGCGGATGGCTATACGCTGCTCATCAATAGCTCGCTCGCGACCGTACCTGCCATGGTCTCGCGCATGCCCTATAACACCCTGACCGATTTCGAAGGGGTCGCGATTGTTGGCTTTTCGCCGCATCTACTGGTGGTCAATCCCCGCGTGGAGGCCCGCACAGCGCAGGAATTCGTGGCGCTGCTGCGCGCCAATCCGGGGCGCTTCAACTATGCCTCGGCCGGCATTGGCAGCGGCCCGCATATCGGCGGGCTGTTGTTCATGAACCTCATGAATGTGCAGGTGGAGACCGTGCATTACCGTGGCGGTGGCCCGGGCGTTGCCGCAATGGTCTCGGGCGAGGCGCATTTCGGCACGCCGACCATGGCGTCTTCCATCGGTCAGGTGCGCGGCGGCAATTTGCGTGCCTTGGCAGTCTTGTCAGACCACCGCAGCCCGGCCCTGCCCGATCTGCCAAACGCGCCGGAAGCGGGCATGCCCGGCGTGGTGTTCGAGGAATTCTTCCCCGTTGTCGCCCCCAGGGGCACACCGCCGGAAGCCATCGCGACGCTTGGCTCGGCCTTCCGCCAGGCCGTCCAGCAAACCGCCGCGCGGCTGAATGAAACAACGGGTGTGACGGCGCGCCCCGGTTTTGAAACCAATGCGCAGGTCATGGCCTTTGTGCGCGAAGGGGTGGAGAAGTATACCCGCATTCTGCGCGCGGCTGGTATTGACCCGGAATAGGCCGCGCCTTGCGT
This sequence comes from Roseomonas sp., assembly GCA_020249825.1. Taxonomy (GTDB): domain Bacteria; phylum Pseudomonadota; class Alphaproteobacteria; order Acetobacterales; family Acetobacteraceae; genus Neoroseomonas. The sequence continues at coordinate 3,360 of JADCEX010000314.1, read as the reverse complement.
TACAAGGCTGGCCTGCTCTGGCATAAGGCACATAAAGCGGAGACCCCATCATGACCGAAGCTGCAATCATTGGCTGGGCGCATAGCCCCTTTGGCAAGCTTGAAGGCGAACCCGATCTGGAAAGCCTGATCGCGCGCGTCGCCCGCGCGGCGATCGAGGATGCCGGGATATCGCCCGCCGAGATTGACGCGGGCTTCGTCGGCATTTTTGGCGAAGGTTTTACGCCGCAGGGCTTCCCGGCCTCGCTTTTGCTGCAAAGCGTGCCGGAAATGCGCTTCCGGCCCATCACGCGCTATGAAAACGCCTGCGCCACCGGCAGTGCCGCCATTCATGGCGCGCGGGATTTCATCGCCGCCGGGCGTGGCCGCTTCGCGCTTGTGGTGGGTGCCGAGAAAATGACCGCAACACCCGGCCCCAAGATCGGTGAGATCCTGCTGACCGCTTCCTATCGCAAGACGGAATCGGACATTGAAGGCGGCTTTGCCGGCGTCTTTGGCCGGATCGCGGAAGCCTATTTCCAACGCCATGGCGATCAGTCTGATGCGCTCGCCATGATTGCGGCCAAGAACCACAAGAATGGCGTGGACAACCCTTGGGCGCAGATGCGCAAGGATTTCGGCTTTGATTTCTGCCGCAACGAGAGTGAGAAAAACCCCTATGTGGCGCGTCCCCTGAAGCGCACCGATTGCTCATTGGTGTCCGATGGTGCGGCGGCCTTGGTGCTGGCCGATGCCGAAACGGCAAAAACCATGGGCAAGGCCGTGCGCTTCCGCGCCGCGGTACAGGTCAATGAATACCTGCCCATCGCGGCCCGCGACATCATCCGCTTTGATGGCGCGCGGACTGCCTGGCAACGCGCCTATGAACAGGCCGGGGTTGGCGTGGGTGACCTTTCTTTTGTTGAGACGCATGATTGCTTCACCATTGCCGAGCTTATCGAATATGAGGCGATGGGTCTGGCGCCGGAAGGCAAGGGTGGCAGGGCCGCGCTGGAAGGCTGGACGGCGGCGGGCGGCAAGCTGCCGGTGAACCGCTCGGGCGGGCTGAAGGCCAAGGGGCACCCGATAGGCGCAACCGGGGTTTCCATGCATGTGCTGGCGGCGATGCAGCTTTGCGGGCAGGCAGGCGCCATGCAACTGCCGCGTGCGGAATTGGCGGGCGTTTTCAATATGGGCGGCGCGGCGGTGGCGAATTATGTCTCAATTTTGGAACGCGCAGGCTAATTGACCGTCCAATCTCTGTGCAAATGGCGCCCAAAGACGTGGCACGGTTGATGCAAGGGTAGTTGTGTCTGGTAGCGGGATAGCCCGCTCCTGGCAGCTTAGCCTTCCTCAACCTTGCCTAAGGGCCATCCCAATGGGGTGGCCCTCTTTTTTTGGCAATTTCTTATTGCATTTTGCAACGCATTTTTATTATGGAGTGGACGAATCAAGAATTTCAACCTAGACGTGTATTCGTGCATAAAATGACGCTCTCCACCCTTCCTTCACCTCCGTCGCTTATAGCGAATGGCGCCGCCTTGGCCTTGCTGGCCTTCCCTGAGGCGGAACCCTTCTGGAGTGAAGTGCATGAAACTGTGCTTGACCTGTCGCCCGCGCCCTTGGGACAAAGGCGGCTGCATTCACGCCCCAAGCGCCGGGCCCTTGGGTGGCTAAGCCTGATGGATAATCGCCTGACCTTTGACACGAGCCTGCAGATCGGCGCGCTTGGCCAGGGCGCGATCGGTTTGCTCGGGCTTGGGCGCGGTTCTGCCACCCGATTCACGAGCCTTTCCGACTTGCTGGATAGCAGCCCCCGCCTTGAACCCAATGCTGCCGCGGCCCTGGTGCAGGCCTGCGCCGCTGCCACCTGGAACCCAGCTGAGGCTGAACGCGAAGTCACCCTGGATGGCGCGCCGGGTCTTGGCTTTACCATTCGTCATGCCGGCAGCGGCACCTGGGCCTTGGCTGTTCAAACCAGGCACAACCTGCCAGGCGGCGGCGGCTTGGACACGGTCACGGGCCTTGCCGATTTCGCCATGTTTTCGGCGCGCGTCAGCACGGCGCTGGTCAGGCCCGGCCGTCGCCCGGCGCGCATCGCCGTGCATGTGCTTGATCTTGATGGTCTTCGCCATGTGACCACGAATCTCGGCCATGCCGCGCAGGAGGAATTGTTGCGCGCCGCCGCAAGGCGGCTTTCGGCCGCGATTCGGAGCACGGATCTGGTGGCGCGCCTGGCGGGCGATGAATTCGCCATTCTGCAGGCCGATGTTTCAACCGCTTCGCAGGCGGAAGCCATGGCCAAGCGCCTGACCCATCTGCTTGGCCACCCCTATCTGGTACTGAACGAGACCGTGAGCGTGACGCCGCGGCTTGGCTTTGTGTTGGCGCCGGAAGATGGCAATGACGCGCCCCTTTTGCTGCGCTGCGCTGGCCTCGCCCGTTCAAGCCTTGAACATGATGGGCAGGCGACGCCGCGCTGGTGCCGCTTCAGTGCCGATATGGATGCCCGCGCCAAGGCGCAGCGCAATGCAGAAGCCGCGCTGCGCAATGCCTTATGCAGGCAGGAATTTGAATTGCATTATCAGCCGCTTATTGCCCTGCCTGCGGGTCGGCTGACAGGTTTCGAAGCACTGATCCGCTGGCGCCACCCGGAAACCGGGCTGGTGCCGCCGGGCGATTTCCTGCCCTTGGCCGAAAAACTCGGCCTGATGGGGCGCATTGGCGATTGGGTGATCCGGGAAGCCTGCCGCGCAGCGGCGCATTGGCCGAAATCGCTTTCGGTTTCGGTCAATATCGCCCCGGCGCAATTCAGGGATGGGCGGCTTTTGGAAACCTTGCGCGGCGCGCTCAAGGAAAGCGGGCTGGCCCCGCAGCGCCTGGAATTGGAAGTGACCGAAACCGTGCTGCTGCCCGCAAGTGGCGATGCGCCGGCGCAATTGGCTGCCATAAGGGCGCTTGGCTGCCATATCGCCATGGATGATTTCGGCACGGGTTATTCGTCACTGACCCAATTGCGTTCCTTCCCCTTTGATCGGCTGAAGGTGGATCGGTCCTTCATCCGTGATTTGCCGGAAAGCGCGCAAAGCCTCGCGATCCTGCGCTCTGTGGTCGGGCTTGGGCGCAGCCTGGGGATTTCGGTGACGGCCGAGGGGGTGGAAACCCCGGATCAGATGCGGCTTTTGATCCTGGAAGGCTGCAACAGCGCCCAGGGCTATCTGATTGGTAAACCGAAAGAAGTCGCTGCCTATGCCGAGCTGATTGCCAATCCGCCGACGGAAGGGCTTGGCGTGGGGTAAAGCCGCGTCAGGCCGGCAACAGAATGGTGGCTGCCGCCTGGGCGGCGATGCCCTCGCCACGCCCGGTAAAGCCAAGCCGTTCC
>JADCEX010000313.1 GCA_020249825.1 Roseomonas sp. | reverse complement strand
GCCTTGCTGTCGGGGCTTGTGGTCAAGGGCGCTTTTGTCTTGCTGGTGCGGCTGTGGTTCTGGGTGCTGCCTGGCCCACCCGTGGCGGGGGCGGAATTGCTCGCAACCCTTGGCGCGGCAGCGATCCTGGTCGGCAGCGTGGTTGCGCTCCGGCAGGAAAAGCTGAAGGCGCTGATCGCTTATTCGACCGTTGCGCAAATCGGCTATCTGTTCCTGATGTTTCCCCTGCTGATGGCGGGCGATCCCGATGCGGCAACGCGCGCCTGGATGGGGGGGATGTTGCAGGCGACCTCCCACGCTTTGGCCAAGGCCGCGATGTTTTTGGCCGCCGGCTTGATTGTGCAATCCATCGGAGAGGATCGGGTGGCCGGGCTTTGCGGCGCCGCACGCGCCACGCCATTTTCGGTGTTGGCAATTGGCATTGGTGGGCTTTCGCTGATGGGCGTGCCGCCGAGTGGCGGCTTCACCGCGAAATGGATGCTGCTGCGCGCTTCGGTGGATACCGGGCAATGGTGGTGGTCGCTGGTGATTCTGGCGGGCGGTTTGCTGACCGGCGGTTACGTCTATCGGCTTGTCGCTGCCGCTTTGGCGCCAGCGCCAGCGGGGGCAACACCGCGCCCCGTGCCGCGCGTGCAGGAAGGCGCAGTGCTGGTGCTGGCGCTGCTTTCCATGCTGCTTGGGCTGCTGCCGCTTTCCATGCTGGGCATGGCGCAGATTGGCCAGCCGGTGATCGGGCCATGAACCTGCTGCCGCTTGTGCCGCTATTGCCATTGCTGATGCTGCTGGCGCTGGTTTTGCCGGGGGGGCGTGCGCGCATTGTGGGCGCGCTTTGGCTGGCCCCGCTGCCAGCGCTGCTGATTGCACCCTTGGCGATGGGCACGTCACTCGTCCTCCACCCCGGCGACATCAAGATCACCTTGCTGCTGGATGCGCCGGGGGCGCTGCTGCTGGGTGGTGCGGCTTTGCTATGGAGTGCCGCTGGCATTTTCACGCGCGCCCAGCTTGGCAGCGGGCCGCCAGCGCAGCGCTTCGCCGCTTGGTGGCTGCTGACGCAGGCAGGCTGTCTTGGCGTTTTCATCGCGGGCGATCTTTTGAGCTTCTATCTGGCCTTTGCGGTGGTGAGCCTGGCGGCCTTCGGCCTGGTGGCGCATGATGGGACACCCAAGGCGCGGCGCGCGGGCGGGCTTTATCTGCTGCTGGCCGTGGTGGGTGAGATCGCCCTGCTGCTGGCCTTCGCCTTGCTGCATGGCCGCGCCGGGATTGAAAGCGTGGCGATTGCCGATGTCGCGCCCGTGCTGCGCACCACGCCGGGCGGGGCGGTGATTGCGCTGCTGTTGATCCTTGGCTTTGGGTTGAAGATGGGGCTGATGCCCTTGCATGTCTGGCTGCCCATCGCGCATCCCGCCGCACCGGCGCCGGGTTCCGCCGTGCTGAGTGGCGCCATCATCAAGGCCGGCGTCATTGGGTTGATCCGCTTTTTGCCCTTTGATGGCGTGCCGGCGCCTGATGGTGCCTTGCTTGCCGCGCTTGGTTTTGCGACGGCCTATTGGGGTGTGGCCATGGGCCTCACGCAGCGCAACCCGAAAACCATCCTGGCCTATTCCAGTGTCAGCCAAATGGGCGTGGTGGCGGCGACTCTGGGCATGGGGCTTTTGCTTGGGCTGGCGGAGACGCCGTTGCATGCGGCGTTTTATGCGCTGCATCACATGCTGGCCAAGGGGGCGCTGTTTCTGGGGGTTGGTCTGGCGCTGGCCAGCGGCCCGGCAGGGCGGGTGCTGGTGCTGCCTTTGGCGTTGCTGCTGGCGCTTGGCTTTGGCGGCTTGCCGCCCACCGGCGGGGCTTTGGCGAAGGCGGCGGTCAAGCCCGAACTCGGCGCTGGGCTGGCCGCGATGGCGGCGATGCTTTCCGCCTTCGGGTCAACCGCGCTGATGCTGCATTTTGTGCAAAGGCTACGCGCAACGATGGGGGAGGCACCTGCTGCAAGCTTGCATTGGGGCCTTGGCGGGCCGTGGTTGGTTTTGGCGCTGGCGGCGTTGCTGCTGCCCTGGGCGCTTTATGCTATCGCGACCGGCAAGGCGCCTGAGGGATTATGGAGCATCACGACCATCGCGCCGGTATTGGCCGGGGCGGCTTTTGCGCTGTTTTGGAACCGCATTTTTCAGCGCGTGCCGGAAGTGCCGGCAGGTGATGTCCTGGTGTTTGCTGAGCGCGGCTCCCCTTGGCGAGATGCTGCGGCGCGCGCAGTTGTGCGCTTGGAAGACGCAACGCGCCCCTGGCCCGTGGCCGGCATTGCGCTGATGCTGCTGATCCTGGCGTTTTATGGCCTGATCGGGATTGGAAGCTGAGCGGGGGAGTTTCCTGACGCCTTGGCGATTGGCGCGGCGCGAAAACTCAAGGGCGCGCGGCCTGTTTGCGTGCCGGCCAAGCGAGCACCAAGCCACCTGCCGCAATCAGCAAACATCCCGCCACTGCCCAAAGCCCTGGCCAGCGGTCAAACATCACCGCATCCAGGGCAAGGGCGAAGGCAATGCGCGCATATTGCCAGGGGGCGAGGGCCGAGACCTCTGCCCGCCGCACCGCCCCGGCCAGAAACAGCAAGGCGGCCGTCTGCAACAGGGTATAGATCACGACCAGAACCCAGGTCAGCAGATCGGGGTTCTGCCACAGCACGAGCATCGCCGGCGCCAGCAGCACAACACCCATCAGCGCGCCTTGCGTGGTAATGTCCTCGGCACTCGCCACATCACGAATGCGCCGCGCCATCACTTGGTAGGTGGCGTAGGACAGTGCGGAGGCGATGGGGATTGCGGCATACCAGGTGAAAAGCTCGCCGCCTGGGCGCACCACCACCAGCATGCCGGCAAAGCCAAGCAGCACGGCAATCCAACGCCGGGCGGAGACTTTCTCCTTCAGCCATAGCGCACCAAGCGCGGCCAGGATGACGGGCGCGGTGAAACCAAGGGCGGCGGCTTCCGTGATTGGCACCAGCCAATAGCCAATCACGCCAAGGGTTGTGGAGAAGATCAACATGGCACCCGTCATGCGCTGCGCCCAGGGCCGTGCGGGCAAGGCGATGCGCGTGATGGTCGCCAAGGGGGCGGGCTTCACCATTGTAAGCGCCAGGACAGAACCCAGCACCAGGGCTGAACGCAGGAAGGTGATCTCAAAAGGGTGCAGGGTTTCCGCCAAAACCTTCGCCAGCGCATAACCCAGGGCATAAAGGGCAGTGCTCGCCAAAGTGAACAATACCGCAATGGCGTAGGGGGACATGTGTTATCGTTCGTCCGGGTAATCGCGCCCGGGGCGGGCCTTGTAGGTCGGCATGGACCAGCCGCGCAGAATGGCCGCACCGCGCAACGCGAAACCGGCAAGCACGCCGATGGGTAGAGCGATATCGCGCGGCAGCCCGGCAAGGATCAGTGCCACGAAAATCGCGGCACCGAAGGCCGCCGCAGTGGCGTAGATTTCTCGGCGCAGGATCAGCGGCAATTCCGCGCAGATGATATCGCGCAAAATGCCGCCGGCGGTTGCCGTAATGGTGCCCATCAGGATGGCGACCCAGGGGTCGGCACCCCAACGCAAGGCTGCTTCAGCCCCGAGCACCGCGAAAATGCCAAGCCCGACGGCATCCGCCCACAACAAAGCGAGGAAGCGGCGTTCGACCAGATGCGCCGTGAAGAAAACGAGCAAGGCAACCCCCGCCGCCAGCAGCACCATGCCCGGCGCCTTCAGCCAAAAGACTGGTGCGCCCAGGATCAAATCCCGCACCGTGCCCCCGCCAAAAGCCGTGACGCAGGCAATCAGGATGAACCCCACCGGATCAAGCTGCTTGCGCGAAGCACTCAGCGCTCCTGAAGCCGCGACAACCGCAACCGCTATCCAGGCGGATAGGGCCACGCCTTCATCAAAGGCGCTCATCTTCTGTCATTCAGCAGCAACGGCGCCTGCTTTCGTTGCTTTGCTGCTGGCCCGCGCCCCGCCCGCGCAAAGCAGCGAAAGCCCCAGCAGCAGCGCCACCACCGGCAGCACCAGGATCGGGTAGCCCATATCAATCAGAAACCCGAGCGGCACCGGCGTAATGGCGCCCCCCAAAGGCAGCCCTGAGGACACAAAGCCAAACACCTTGCCAATCTGCCCCGGCGGGCAGGCATCCTTCAGCATGACATCGCGCGGGGTGCGCGATGCCCCCATGGCGAGGCCAGCAAGCAGCCCAACTCCGGGCAGGGCAATTTCCGGCAGCGCCACCAGCCCCAGCACCAGGAACATCGCCATGGCGAAAAGGGTCAGGATGGTCATGAAGCCCAGAACCCCGCCGCCTTTTGCGCGGTCCACGAACCAGCCGCCGATCAGCGTGCCGCCCGTCGCCCCCGCCATATAGCCCGTCAGCACCATGGAAGCGGTGGCGATGGGTGTCGCCCAAAGCTTGCCCAGAACGGTAATAACAAAGGCTTGAATGCCCGAACCCGCCGCGGCTGAAAGCAGGAAGAAGGCAAAGAACAGCAGCATGGGGCGGGAAAGCAGCAATTCGCGGCCGGATTGCCCGGCCTCATCGGTGGTTTTGGGCTTGGCCTGGTCCTTCAGGATGCGGCTTTGCAGCAGAATGGCGCCCACCACCGGCACGCCGAGCAGGCCCACCAGCAACAGCGCTTCCCGCCAGCCCATGACGGTCATCAGCAGGGCAATGACGGGCGGTGCCAGGGCAAAGCCCAGATTGCCGGTGAAGGTATGCATCGCAAAGGCGCGGCCCATGCGTTCCTGGCGGATGCTGCCGGCGAGGATGGCGTAATCCGCCGGGTGGATCACGCTATTGCCCACCCCGGACAGGATCGCGAGCAACCACAGCGCCCAAACCCCTGGCGCGAAGGCCATGGCGGAGATGGCAAGCGCCATGATCAGCGTGCCGCCCACCAGGAAGGGCCTGGCGCCGAAGCGGTCCACCGCGAAGCCGACCGGGGTTTGCAGCAGGGCCGTGGTGCCGCTCATCAGCGCAACTGTCAGGCCGAGTTCAGCATAGGAAGCGCCGAATTCCTCCCGCCAGACCAAAAACAGCGGCGGCAGGCAGAGCATGTAGAAATGGGACAGGAAATGGCCGGTGCCGATCAGGGCGATGATTCGGGCATCCTGGCTGGCGCCAGGGGCTTCGGAAGTTGCAGCGCTCATGAGCCCTCGGGCCCCTGTCAGTTTGGCCTTCGAAACTGCGCCCGAGGGGCGATTTCGTCAATCTTTTCGTGTCAGTATGATGAGTGTCTGCCTGATTTGACGCTATGGCATGCGCCACTTACAAAGGCAGAGAAGAAGTTCGCCGGCGCGGTCTCCGCGCGGAGTCGAATCGTTGGAGTTGGGTTGATGGCAAGGATAAAAGATGCGCGGGAAGCTGCCATGATTGGCCGCCGTTCCGATGGCACGCTGACGCGCCGGCCTTTGTCGCCGCATTTGCAAGTCTATGACATGATGCAAATGACGAGTTTGCTGTCCATTCTGCACCGCATTTCCGGTGTGGCTTGGTGCGGTGGGCTGGTGCTGCTGGTCTGGTGGCTGGTGGCCGCCGGTACGGGGCAGGGTGCTTTCGCCACCGCGCAATGGGTCTTCGGGTCCTTCCTCGGCTGGGTGGTGCTGTTCGGGCTGACCATCGCTGCCTGGTATCACACGCTGGCCGGCATCCGGCATTTGTTCTGGGATGCGGGCCACGGCTTTGCCATGGAAGATGCCTATCGTTCCGGGCGCCTGGTGGTGATTGGCACGGCGGTGCTGACCATTCTCACCTGGCTGCTGATTTTGGTCTGAGGGGGCATATCATGGCTGAAGACAGCGCCTCTATCCGTTCGCTCCGCAGCCCGCTTGGGCGCGTGCGGGGCATGGGCTCGGCCAAGGGCGGCACGCGGCATTGGTGGATGCAGCGCGTGACCTCCATCGCGCTTTTGCCGCTTTCGATCTGGTTGATCTTTTCGCTCACGCGCCTGATGGGCGCCGAATATGCGGTGGTGCTGGAATGGATCGGCAATACCTTCAATGCGGTATTGCTGCTCGCTTTCCTGACCGCGGCGTTTCACCACGCGGCGGCTGGGTTGCAAGTGGTGATCGAGGATTATGTGCGTGATGAGTTGAAGCGCTTTGCCGCAATTTGCGCGGTGAATGGGCTGGCCGTGCTGATGTGGCTCGCCGCAAGCCTGAGCGTTTTGCGCATCGCGCTTTGAGTGTTGGTTGAGGAATGATGCGGGTCCGGGGCGTATTCCCCGCCGCCTGGCAGGATGAGATGAAGCAATGAATGCGATCAGCAAGCCTTCCAATGGCGCCTATCGGATTGTGGACCATACCTATGATGTGGTGGTGGTGGGCGCTGGTGGCGCCGGGCTGCGCGCCACTTTCGGCATGGGCGCGGCGGGGCTGAAGACCGCCTGCATCACCAAGGTTTTCCCGACACGCAGCCACACGGTCGCGGCACAAGGCGGCATTGGCGCCGCGCTTGGCAATATGGGCGAAGATGATTGGCGCTGGCACATGTATGACACTGTGAAGGGGTCTGACTGGCTGGGCGACCAGGACGCCATCGAATATATGTGCCGCGAAGCCATCCCTGCGGTGATTGAGCTTGAACATTACGGCGTGCCCTTCAGCCGCACCGAAGATGGCCGCATCTATCAGCGCCCCTTTGGCGGGCATATGCAGGATTACGGCAAAACCCCCGCGATGCGCGCCTGTGCGGCCGCTGACCGGACGGGGCACGCCATTCTGCACACGCTTTACCAGCAATCCTTGAAGCATGGCTGCGAATTCTTTGTTGAATATATCGCGCTTGACCTCATCATGGATGATGAAGGTGCCTGCCGTGGCGTGACGGCGTGGTGCCTGGAAGATGGCTCCATCCATCGCTTCCGCGCGCAAAGCGTGGTGCTGGCGACCGGTGGCTATGGCCGCGCCTATTTCTCCTGTACTTCGGCCCATACCTGCACGGGTGATGGTGGCGGGATGGTGCTGCGCGCTGGCCTGCCGCTGCAGGATCAGGAATTCGTGCAATTCCACCCAACCGGGATTTACGGCGCGGGCTGCCTGATCACGGAAGGCGCGCGCGGGGAGGGCGGCTATCTGACCAATTCGGAAGGCGAGCGTTTCATGGAACGCTATGCGCCGACGGCCAAGGATTTGGCGAGCCGGGATGTTGTCTCCCGCGCCATGTCCATGGAAATCCGCGAAGGCCGTGGCGTTGGCCCCGAGCGCGACCATATCCATCTGCATCTGGAACATCTGGGCGCCGAGATCCTGCATGAACGCCTGCCGGGGATTTCGGAAACCGCGAAGATTTTCTCGGGCGTGGATGTTACGAAGGAACCAATCCCCATACTGCCGACCGTGCATTACAATATGGGCGGCATTCCCACGAACATCCACACCGAAGTGCTGAACCCGACCGCGAAGGATCAGGACCGCGTGGTGCCCGGGCTGATGGCGGTGGGGGAAGCGGCTTGCGTTTCCGTCCATGGCGCAAACCGGCTTGGCACCAATTCGCTGCTTGATCTGGTGGTGTTTGGCCGAGCGGCAGCGCATCGCGCGGCGGAGACCATCAAGCCGGGCGCTTCCCAGCCGCCGCTGCCCCCCAAGGCAGGTGAGTCTAGCCTGGATCGCTTCGACCGCGTGCGTCACGCCAAGGGCGGCACCAATGTGGCGGAGCTGCGCCTGGCCATGCAGCGCACCATGCAGACCCATGCGGCGGTGTTCCGTACCTCAGAACTGCTCAAGGAAGGTGTGGAAAAGATGGCGCAGGTCGCGGGCAGCTATGGTGACATCAAGATCGCCGACCGCAGCCTGATCTGGAACAGCGATCTGGTGGAAGCGCTGGAGTTGGATAACCTGATCGGCAATGCGCTGACCACGGTGGTCGGCGGCGAAGCACGCAAGGAAAGCCGCGGCGCCCATGCGCATGAGGATTTCCCTGAGCGTGACGATGATAATTGGATGAAGCACACGCTGGCTTGGGTGAATGACAAGCGCGAAGTGAAGCTTGATTATCGCGATGTGAAGATGCGCACGCTGACCAATGAAGTGCAGGTCTTCCCCCCCAAGGCGCGCGTGTACTAGGAGCCCGCATCATGGCCACTTTCACCCTGCCCAAGAATTCCACCATCGGCACCGGCAAGACGCATAAGGCGCCCGCTGGCGCGAAGAAGGTCAAGAATTTCAAGATTTATCGCTGGGACCCGGATTCCGGCGAAAATCCGCGCAATGACACTTATGAAATTGACCTCGACCAATGCGGCCCGATGGTGCTGGACGCGCTGATCAAGATCAAGAATGAGGTGGATAGCACGCTCACCTTCCGGCGTTCCTGCCGAGAGGGGATTTGCGGTTCATGCTCCATGAATATTGATGGGCTGAATACGCTGGCCTGCCTGAAGCCCATTGATGAGGTGAAGGGTGATGTGCGCATCAATCCGCTGCCGCATATGCCGGTGGTGAAGGATCTGGTGCCGGATCTGTCGCAAATCTACGCGCAGCTGCGCAGCGTGGAGCCCTGGCTGAAGTCAGACACGCCGCCGCCGCCCGATGCGGAACGGCTGCAATCCAAGGAAGAACGTGCAAAGCTGGATGGCTTGTGGGAATGCATCCTGTGCTTCTGCTGCTCAACTTCCTGCCCATCCTATTGGTGGAATGGGGATCGGTATCTGGGCCCGGCGGTGTTGTTGCAGGCCTATCGCTGGATTGCGGATTCGCGCGATGAAGCCACCGGGGAAAGGCTGGATAATCTGGAAGACCCCTTCCGGCTTTATCGCTGCCACACCATCATGAATTGCACGCGCACCTGCCCCAAGGGGCTGAACCCGGCGCAGGCGATTGGCGAAATCAAGAAGCTGATGGTGGAACGCCAGGGCTGAGGCCCTGAGGGGCGCCCGGCCACGACTTTGCCGAGCGTCCCGCCACAGGGCGGGTTTGTGTCACGCGGCACCCCGCCCCCTGGACAGGCGGGGCTGGCGGATTGCAAGGATTTCTCATGTCCGCCCCGATCACCTTCGCTGCCCCGCATGCCTTTCTCGGCGCCCGTCCGCATGACCGGGGCGCTGCCTTCTGTGTGGCCGGTGTGCCGCTTGATATCGGCACCACCAACCGCGCCGGCGCGCGCGATGGGCCCCGCGCCATCCGCGCCGCCGCGCGCATGCTGACCGATGGGCGGCACCCGATCACCGGCGCGCCGCCCGCCACGCTTGATCTTTCCGATCTGGGTGAGTTTGAAATTGCGCTCGGCGATATGGAAAAAAGCCTGGCTTTGATTGAAGAACAGGCGACCGGCCTTGCCCATCTGGTGGCCTTTGGTGGGGAGCACAGCATCACGCTGGCACTCTTGCGGGCGCTGAAAAAGCGCATCGGCGTGCCTTTGGGGCTGCTCCATATTGATGCGCATCTCGATACGGGTGAGGATAATTTCGGCCAGCGCTTCGCCCATGGCACGGTGTTTTGGCACGCCATCAAGGAAGGGCTAGTGGAACCGCGCCGCATGGTTCAGGTAGGTATCCGCGCTCCCGCCTGGCCGGAAAACTATGCATGGACCCGCGCGCAGGGGGCGACCATCCTTTCCGCGCAGGATGTGCATCAGGCGCCGATCGCTGCGGTCATTTCCCAAATCCGCGATGTGCTGGGTGCAGGGCCGTGTTATCTTTCCTTCGACATTGACGGGCTTGATCCCGGCTTCGCGCCCGGCACCGGCACGCCCGAGATCGGGGGCCTCGCTAGCTGGCAGGCGCAGGCGATATTGCGCGGCATGGCGGGCGTGGATTTTCGCGGCGCGGATTTTGTGGAAGTGGCGCCGGCCTATGATGTGGCGGAAATCACCGCCCTCGCTGCCGCAACCATGGCTTGGGAGTATTTGTGCCTTTTTGCCAAGCGGAAATGACCCTGCGGTGCATGCGAATTTTTTGGTAACAGACCCTGGCGCGAAACCGCGAACCCGCGTTAGCCTTCCCCCAAGAACTTCCGGGAGGCTACCATGAACACCCCCACCAAAACCCTGCTCGCCGCCTTGATTGCGCTGCCCTTCGCCATGGGCACGCCAAGCGCGCAGACGCTCATGGTTGGCCTGGGCGCGCCGGTCACGACCATTGACCCGCATTTCCATAATGTCGGGCCGAATAATGCGCTGACGCATCATATTTTTGACCGGTTGGTGGAACGCGATGAACGCGCCCGCCCGCAGCCGAGCCTTGCGGAAAGCTGGCGTGTGGTGTCTGACACGGTGTGGGAATTCAAGCTCCGGCGCGATGTCACCTGGCATGATGGCCGGCCCTTCACCGCGGATGATGTGGTCTTCACCTTTGCCCGCGTGCAGGCTGGCGTGCCGAATAGCCCGGGCGGCTTTGGCGGGTTTCTCCGCGCCATCACCAAGGTGGAAACGCCCGATCCGCATACGCTGATCCTGCATACCAGCGCGCCGCACCCGCTGATGCCGCTGGACCTTGCGTCTGTCTGCATCATCGCCCGGCATGCGGCGGAAGGGGCCAGCAGCGAGGATTTCAATTCCGGCAAGGCCGCGATCGGCACCGGGCCCTATCGGCTGCTGTCCTATCGTTCGGGGGATCGCGTGGAATTGGCGCGGCATGATGGCTATTGGGGACCGAAGGAACCCTGGGCGCGGTCCAATCAGCGGTTCTTGCTGAATGATGCGTCGCGCACTGCGGCGCTGCTGGCCGGCGATGTGGATATTATCGAACAGATCCCAACGAGTGATCTGGCGCGGCTTCGGCGCGATCCGCGCGTGACGGTGACGGAAATCCCAAGCCTTCGCACCGTCTATATGGTGCCGGATTATTCGCGCGATGGTGGCACGCCGCTGATCACCGACAATAACGGCACGCCCCTGCCGGTGAACCCCTGGAAGGATGTGCGTGTGCGGCGCGCGCTTTCCATGGCGATCAATCGGGATGCGCTGGTGGATCGCGTAATGGAAGGAGCAGCCACCGCCACCGCGCAATGGCTGCCTGAGGGCACTTTTGGCTTTAACCCGGCGGTGAAGCCGAGGCGCTTTGACCCCGATGGTGCCAAGCGTTTGTTGGCGGAGGCCGGCTATCCGGATGGTTTCCGCATCACGCTGCACACCCCCAATGACCGCTGGCCGAATGATGCGCGGCTGGCGCAGGCGGTGGCGCAAATGTGGACGCGGATCGGTATCCGTACCGCGGTGGATGCCGCGCCCTGGACTGCCTTTGTGCCGCGCCGCGCACGCATTGAATATGCCATGCAGATCGGCGCCTGGGGCAGCTCCACCGGGGAGGCTTCGAACTTCCTGGTCAATACGGTCGCGACGCATGACCGGCAGCGCCTGACCGGCGCCAACAATAATGCCCGGTTTTCAAGCCCGGTTTTCGATGAATTCGCGGCGCGCGGTTCCGCCACGCTGGATGATGCGGCACGGGAGAAGATCTGGCACGAAGCCATTGCCCGCTATGCGGATGAAGAACCGCTGATCCAGCTGGTGCAGTATCTGAACACCTGGGGCCTGCGCAAAGGCCTGACGCATCGGCCACGCATGGATGAAAGAACGCTCGCCATGGGGGTGCGGCAGGCGCCTTGAGTAAGCCGCCGCTATTCGGCGGCTTCCGCGACTTCCAGATGGGCCGCGCCATTGCGCCGGACGCGTGCCCATTGCGGCGCGCCGGGGCGGCAGCGATCGGCAAACAGGGTGCTGCCAGGTGCGGTGACTTCCAGCTTGCTATGGACGCGGCAGATGATTTGCGTGCCTGCGCGGCGTGGTGAGGCACCGTGCCAGCGCAGTACCGCGCGGCCCCAATCGCCATAGGTCGCATAATGCTGAGCCAAATAGCGGGCGGCCCAATCGGCGGCCTGAGGGGGGTCAAGTGGCCAATCCTCACCGCGCGCGACATGGACCCCGGCATTGATCTGAAAACACCCGGCCATGCCGCGGCCACGGGCGGAAATCAGCAGGCGGCGCGCTTCTTCGCGTGTTTCCGGGAAAATGGCGCGGCCGCGCAAGTTAAGTGCATAGGCATGCAGCCCGCTTTCATTGAGCGCGATGGCCGTCAGCAGCCCTTCCGGCAGGCCATGGGTGATTTCGGCCTGGCGCGCGGCGACAAGACAGGCCGAGCGGGGGGAGGAGGCATCGCGCGCCAGGGGCGATTGCGTCACGGGGGAGGGCATGTCAGCGCAGCCCGCGCCGAGCAGCCCAAGCAATAGGACAAGCGACAGCGCAGAGGCGCGACGCGCTTTGCTGCAAAAAAGCCTGAAGGCCGTAGGGGCCGAATACCCGGAAGAACGAAACCTTGGGGGGCGGGGGCTCCGCAGCAAAGCACGCTGGAGACCCACGCCATATCGCCGGCCCGGGGGTGCCGACGAAGCCTTGGTGGTCGTCATGAAATTTCGATAGTCGAAGCGGGGGTGGAATGCAAATAAAAAAATCCATGGACAGGATAGGTGCGGTGCAGCGAATTGAGGCGGGAAAAAGGCAAAATATTCGTGATGGAGTTTTCATTTAAAAAAAACTGAAAAGACTTTTGTTCTGAAATATTAAGCGAAAAAATTTAGAATTACTCTGAGAGGCGAAAGGATTTATTTTGTGCCTTCCGGATCGATTTATTGGGGTGATGGATTTTCTCAAGCAGCGAAGCCCTGCGCATGGCAGGGCAAAATGGCTCGTAACCATTTCAAAACAAAGGGAAGCGCCTCAGCCGAAACTGGCGCTCACTTTACCAATACCGGTGAAGCGTGCTGTCAGCCGCGCGCCCGCCTTCAAGCCAACCACCGGCGCGCCCAGTCCCGCCACCACCAGCACCGCCCCCGCCGGCAAGCCGCCCAGCCGGCGCGCTTCCGCCGCTGCCTCAGCGAAGGCCGCGTGCAGATCGAAGGCCTTGCCGCGTGGTGAGCCTTCCCCTTCAAGCAGTGCAACGCGGCTTGGCGTTGCGGGCAGCGGCCGACGCTTGCCCAGCACGAGCAAGCCAAGCCCTGCGAGATCAGCAATTTCCGCGAAGCGATCGGCGGGGCCTTGGGTGAAGCGGCTGGCGCTCACATCCAGTGCGGGATGGAGTGCCGTGATGTCCGGCGGCGTTGTTGCCTCAGGGTCAAGCGCGGTACCCAGCACCCCAAGCAGCGCAGCAGAAGCACGGCCGTGGCGCATGATCTCGAGCGCCAGCCCCGCGCCATCATCCAGGAAGCGCGCTTCCAGCATGGGGCCGCTAATGAGGCTGCCATCAGCAGCCGGCGCGACCCGGATGCCACAGGGCGCAAAGCCAAGCCGCGCGAGCACGCCGCCGGCCACTTCCTCGGCATCATCCTGGGTGGTGATGGCGATTTCTGGGGGTAGCGGCGCCAGCGGATTGCCGGTCTCAAACGCCTCAGACAAATAGCCAATGGCGCGCGTGATGGGGTCCTGGTCCATGGCGTTAATCAGCGATCCGCGGCACTTCATCCTCCTGGAAGCCGCCCTCCGGCGGGACATCCAATTGGATCGGCGTGCCGCTTGTCGGCGTGAAGCCATAAAGCTGTTCAGGCAGCCAGGTGACCAGGCCGGGGAAGGCATAGATCATCAGCATGCACATGATGACGATGTAGATAAAGGGCATGCAGCCCTTGAAGATGTCTTCCAGCCGCACATGCTTCGGCGCCACCCCCTTCAGATAGAAGGCCGCCATGGCAACGGGCGGGGACAAGAAGGATGTTTGCAGGTTCAGCGCCACCATTACGCCGAAGAACAGCGGATCCACGCCGAAATCATCCAAAAGCGGCAGGAAGATCGGCACGAAAATCACGATGATTTCCGTCCATTCCAAAGGCCAGCCCAGCACGAAAATCAGCAACTGCGCCAGGATCATGAAGGTGAAGGTATTGAGCGGCAGGGATTTGAAGAATTGCTCCACCAGATCCTGCCCGCCGAGATAGCCAAAGACGGATGAGAAAATCGCGCTCCCCACAAACAGCCAGCAGACCATGGCCGAGGTCCGCGCCGTCAGGAACACGCTTTCCTTGAGCTTGGCGAAGGAAAAGGATCGATAGGCGATGGCGAGGATAATGGACCCCAAGCTGCCCATGGCCGCGGCTTCGGAAGGTGTCGCAAGCCCCATCAGAATGGCGCCGAGCACCATGGCAATCAGCAAGGCAAGCGGGATGAAGGATGTCAGCAGCGAAATCGCAATCTGGCTGAAGGGGATATTCACCTCCTCGGGCGGCAGGCGTGGGGCCATTTCCGGCTTCACGAGGGCGATGCCCATGGCATAAAGGATATAGAGCCCCGCCAGCATCACGCCGGGGATGAAGGCTGCGGCATAAAGCTGCACCACGGAAACGCCCGCGGTCGCGCCGAACAGGATCAGCATGATGGAAGGCGGAATAAGGATGCCAAGGCAGCCACCGGCGCAAACGACACCTGATGCCAGCCTCACATCATAGCCCGCGCGCAACATGGCCGGGAAAGCGAGCAGGCCCATAAGTGTCACGACCGCGCCCACAATCCCGGTTGCGGTCGCAAACAAAGCGCAAGTCGCCAATGTGGCCACTGCCAATGATCCCGGAATATTGCCGCTTGCCATCTGCAAGGATCGGAATAGCCGGTCCAGGATATTCGCGCGTTCGATGATGTAGCCCATCAGCACGAAAAGCGGCACGCTGATCAGCACGTCATTCGACATGACCGCATAGGTGCGTTGCACCAACAAATCGAAAATGCGTTCCTGCATGCCAAGATAGCCGAAGAACAACCCCATCGCCATCAGCGTGAAGGCGATCGGGAAGCCCAGCATGATGAAGAACAGGAACAGAAAGAGCTGCGTGAGCCCGAGCATACCGTCAGACATGGCGCGTCAGCCCTTCTTTGACGTGTCTAAGGGGATCTGGCCGGATGTGGCCATGCGGCGGGCCAATTCCTCGGGGTCCTGTTCGGCGGCGGCGGCAAGGATTTGCTGGTCCAATTCTTCCACATCCGAAAGCCGCTTTGGCCAGGCGCCGGTGCGGATGCATTGGATGCAGCGCACAACTTCCACAATGCCTTGCAGCAGCAACAGCACGCCCACCACCGGGATCAGGAACTTGAAGGGCCAGATCACCGGGCCGGTGGGGCTGAACATGGATCTTTCATTCTGCGCATAGGATTGCGCGAAGAAGGACCAACCAGAGATCATGAAGGCGAAGATCGCGGGAAAGAAGAACAGGATATAAAGGACAAGATCGAGCTTCGCCTGATTTTCAGGCTTGAAATTCCGATAAAGAAAATCGCCGCGCACATGCCCATTGCGTGACAGCGCATAGGCGCCGGCCATCATGAACAGCGTGCCATAGAGCATATAGGAAGTGTCATAGGCCCAGGTGGTCGGCGCGCGGAAGGCGTAGCGCATCACCACTTCATAAGTCACGACAAAGGTCAGTACCAGGATGCTCCAGGCGAAGGTCTGGCCAACCAGGGTGCTGAAGCGATCAATGCCAAGAAGCAGTCGCTGCATGATATGGGCTTTCGATCATGGCCCCGGGCATTGGGGCATCAAAAAGGGTGCGGGCCGAAACCCGCACCCCGTTACTGCAAATCAGCGCGCGCCGAAGAAGTGATTATAGGAAATCACCGGGCTTGCTTCATAGCGCAAGAAGAAGCTGCCAACGCGGCGGCACCAGTCACGCTGGCTGTCGCAGACCTTCTTGAAGAAGGGGCCCGCGGCGGGGGAGGAGGCATCGCCTTCATACTTCTGAACCACGCGGTTCCAGGCGGCGAGCTGCGCGTCAAGCACCGGTCGCGGCGTCTGGCGTACCTGCACGCCCTGCTGCTGCGCCATGGCAATCAGATCGCGCGAATAGCGATCCTGCAGCTTCCAGGACATATCGGCAGAGGCGCTTTCAGAAGCGAATTTGATGATCGCCTGATGCTCGGCTGGAAGTGCCGCGAACTTCGCCTTGTTGAACAGCACTTCGAAGCTTTCCGTGCGCTGATGGAAGGACTGGATCATGTAGTTCTTCGCCACATCCGGGAAGCCGAGCACGCGGTCAGAGGATGGGTTGTTGAATTCCGCCCCGTCAATCACGCCGCGTTCCAAGGCGGGCACGATTTCCCCACCGGGCAGGGAGACCACCGCCGCGCCAAGTTCGGCGAAAAGGTCAGCCGCCAGACCCACGGTGCGATATTTCAGGCCGCGGATCTGTTCCGGACGCTCGATCGCATTCTTGAACCAGCCAAGCGGCTGGGTCGGCATCGGGCCGGTCATGAAGGAAACCACATTGACCCTGACAAGGTCATTCAGCAGCTCGTTATAGAGCGCTTCGCCGCCGCCATAATGATACCAGCCGAGCAGCTGGTTGGCATCGCCGAACCAGGGGGGCGAGGTGCCGAACAGCGAAAACGCCTTGTTCTTGCCGAACCAATAGGCCGGAACGCCATGCCCGCCATCAAGCGTACCGGCGCTGACCGCATCCAGCAACTGGAAGGCGCCAACCACGGCGCCGGCGGCGAGCAATTCAAGACGCAAGCGCCCGCCCGCCATGTCATTCACGCGGCGCACGAAATCGCCGGCAAATTCATGGAAGATGTCGCGCTGCGGCCAGGTGGACTGGAAGCGCAGCGTCGTGGTCTGCGCCCGGCTGACATTGGGGGTGGCGAGTACGGCAAGGCCCGCGCCCGTGGCGGCAGCCGCCTTCAAAAACCCGCGCCGCGCGGGCGCTTCGGTGGTGGAACCGGTCATTTGCTTCTCCCTTGGTGGCGCCCCCCGGCTAGGCTGGGGCTTAGCTTCACGCGCCGTGACATATGGATGACCGGCGGATGACGCAACATCTTTTTACATTTCGAGAGGGCTGCTAGGCTATTTCGTCACAAAGGCCTTTTCGACCACATAGCTGCCGGGGGCGTTATTCGACCCCTCCACAAAGCCGCGGGCTTCCAGCATGGCCTTGCAGTCCCGGTTCATCGCCTCAGACCCGCAGAGCATCACCCGGTCATGGGCCGGGTCCAGCGCCGGCAGAGCCAAATCAGCGAAAATCCGCCCCGAATCGATCAAATCCGTGATGCGCCCCTGGGTCGGGAAGGGCTCGCGCGTCACGGAGGGATAGTAGCGGAGCTTGCCGGCGATGATCTCGCCCAGGAATTCATGCTGCGCCAAGTCGCGTTCGAACATCTCCCGATACGCCAATTCCGCCACTTGCCGCACGGTATGCGCCACCACCACCGTGCCATAGCGTTCATAGACATCGGGCTCACGCGTCAGGCTCAGGAAGGGGGCGAGGCCCGTGCCGGTGGCGAGCATCCAAAGGCTGCGGCCCGGCAGCAGATTATCCGTCACCAGCGTGCCGGTGGGCTTGCGGCCAATCAGCACCGTATCGCCTGGCTTGATGTGCTGAAGGCGGCTGGTCAGCGGCCCGTTCTGCACCTTGATGGATAGGAATTCGAGTTCCTCATCCCAGGTCGGGCTCGCCATGGAATAGGCGCGCACCAGCGGCTTGCCTTCCACCATTAGCCCAATCATGGCGAATTCGCCGGCACGGAAGCGAAGCGCCGTGTCACGCGTGCAGCGGAAGGAAAACAGCCGATCCGTCCAATGATGCACATGCGTCACTCGTTCCCCGAAATAGGCGGCGGGGATGGCGGGGGCGG
>JADCEX010000312.1 GCA_020249825.1 Roseomonas sp. | reverse complement strand
TCCGGCTTGCCTTCGCCGAAAATCCCGGCAGCCCCTTCAAGGAGCTGATCCCGCCAGGTCTTGATGACATTGGCGTGGACATCGAATTGCGCAGCCAGTTCAGCCAGCGTCTTCTCACCCTTCACAGCGGCAAGCGCCACCTTCGCCTTGAAGGCAGGGCTGCGGTTCCGGCGGGGTCGTCTTGTCATGGTCTCTCCTGTTCACGGCATCATGCCGCAGTCAGGCAGAAAATACACTTATACCAGATGTTCAGATTCCCCGAGCCAGATCTCCAATGCGTCGATGCCAATAGTTTACATGACATTGAGTAAGAATTTTCTCCGTGCATGAAGCGGCATTTCCCGTCGTTTTCTGGGAAGCCGACAGATAACTAACGGAGCGCTAACAGAAGCGCCTTAAAAAAATCTTTAAGCTATCCGGAACATTTTCTGGGCTGCCCAAAATGGTGCGGCGTCACCAGAAAGACTGTCTTTTACTTAAAAATAAGAATGCTTGTTTACAAGACTGCGGGTCACCCCTTGTAGCGCCAAAGGCTGAACAATGGGCGGACGTTCAAACCAGTTGAATGTGAAAGGGCAAAAAGCCATGAGACTTGGATACCTCTCATTCATTGCAGGGCTCGCACCGTTTCTTGCGCAGGCGCAGCCGCAGCCGCAACCGTCAACACCTACACTTAACGGAGCATACTTCAGTTCCGGAGTCTTTGTTGGTGGTGATTTCAGTCGACAGACAATTCCGCTTGGTATTCAAAACGGACAGCCGCGTAGCCTGACGACTCAAATTGTCACTCCCTCATCAATGGCAGGTATACGCCTCGGATGGGGCCATATTGTGCAGGGCGGCATTTACTTGAGCGCGGAACTGGAGGGCTCAATGCCCTTTACTGCAACAATCTCGCAAACCGCCCTTGGAACTGAGTTCCGCGCCAAATCAGGCCTTGAATTGGCCGGTTTTGGCAGATTGGGCTGGTCGCCAGATGGCAGAAATCTAATATTTGTTCGAGTGGGCGCAATCAGCCTCAACAGATCATTGGAAGCACCACGGCTCAACTATCGCTCTGGCCCCGACAATGAATTGGCTCCCGCGTTTGGTATCGGTGCGGAAGTCGCATTAACCGATCGTGTTTCGTTTCGAATGGATTTAACGCATGCTATGGGCTCAGGCGAGACAGACCTCAAGATTTTTCAGGGCGCTATCGGTTTGAGGTATCGCTTCTAGAGCAGATCACGTTCAGATGGAATCATCCGAACGTTTGAAGGTGCTCGAAAAACAACGACGTAGAGCGGGTTGCGTGAACTCATGTGAACGCAACACGCTCTAGCAACATCAATACCATCCCAGTTCGGAGAAAAGCTTCTCCAGTCCAGACATATGAAAGGAAAGCACAAATGGAACCAGTGTCCGTCATCGCTTATGTGATCTTGTCACTCCTTTTCGGCTCGAATTTGCACGGCTTGCCCCCCGACGCGCGGACCCAATTGGGCGCATTGGAGGCGCGACAGGCTTTCATTGCATCTACACAAAATTGCAGTTTAAACCCGCCCCCGCCACCCGGCCCAAATCACCGCGACGCGATCCGCAACCCCGCGCGGCATGGTAACCATCCTCCCCTCTGCCAGCCGCCGTAAATCGCGCCCCGCCAGCACAACCGGCAGCGCGGCGGCCATCAGCCCTTTCGGCACATCACGCGGCGCGCTTCGCAGCGCCTCCAACCCCTCAGCCGCCATCTCAGCGCAAAGCGCCGAAAGCGCAGGCTGCGTCGGCGCGCTGATCACCGCCTCGGCATTCAGCCCCGCTGCCGCCAGCCGATCCCCCGGCAGCAGGCAGCGCCCCTGCGCGGCATGGGCCGTAACGGATCGCAACACCCCCGCCAAGCCATAAGCCGCGCCAAGGGCGCGGAGTTTCTCGGCATCCTCAGCACTGCCCCCCAAAGCCAACCCCGCCGCATAGGCAAAGCCGCCCGCCGTGCCACGTAGCCAGGCCACGAAATCCACCTCGGTCGGGATGCCGGCTTCCTCGGCCTCCGCCTCTCGCGCGTCAATCGTGGCGCCGAGTGCCACGGGGTCCAGGCTGCCGGCGGTGAGGGCGGCGTGGAGCGGTGCCGCAACCTCATGCCGGCGGGCGGGTATGCCGGCCAGTGCTTCCTCCACCGCATCGCGCCACCATTGCAGGCGGATCAGCGCGGCCATGGGGTGGCTCGCGGCTTCGCGGGCGCGGGCCAATTCATGGTTGAAGGCGATCAGGGTGAAAATGGCCTCTCGCCTTTCCGGCGGCGCAAAAAGCGCGGCCAGGAAACGGTCCGGGTCATGGGCGCGGGCAAAGGCCGCTATAGGGGAAAGGCTCACGCTACCTGATATGCCCGGGCGCGCGCCGCGCGGGAAGGGTGCGGTTGACGCCTGTGCTGGCCCCGCTTACCTCAGGCTCAGCGTTAATCGCTCACATCTGAGGAACGGAGAAACCCCCATGGCTTTCAGCCTGCCCGCGCTGCCCTATTCCACCACGGCGCTTGCCGCCAATGGCATGTGCCAGGAAACCCTGGAACTGCATCATGGCAAGCATCACAATGCCTATGTCACGGCGCTGAACGGGCTGATTGAAGCCAAGGGCCTGGCCGGCAAGTCGCTGGAAGCGATCTGCGCTGAAGCCGGCAAGGCGGGCGCTGATGGCCTGCCCGTGCTGAACCAGGCGGGGCAGCACTACAACCACATCCTGTTCTGGCAGGTGATGCAGCCGGGCGGCGGTGGTGACAAGCTGCCGGGCGCTTTGGCTACCAAGATTGATAGCGATTTGGGTGGCCTCGCCGCCTTCAAGGAAGCCTTCAAGCAGGCGGGTGTGACACAGTTTGGCTCGGGCTGGGCCTGGCTGATCATCGGCGCCGATGGCAAGCTGAAGGTGACCAAGACGCCGAATGGCGCCAACCCGATCTCGACTGGCGAAGGCAAGCCGATCCTGGGTGTGGATGTATGGGAACACGCCTATTACCTGGATTTCCGCAATGTGCGCCCGAATTACCTGGATAATTTCCTGAACAAGCTGGTGAATTGGGAAGTCGTGGCCGATCTGATGGGCAAGGGTGGTCTTGCTTCCGGCCAATCTGCGTAATTGGCCGCAGGGCCATGAAAAAGGCGCCGGGGGGTGACCCTCGGCGCCTTTTTTGTGGCCTGTGGGAAGGCTCAGCTTTTTGCCTCGTCATTCGCGGCTTCGGGGCGAAGCACGCTGCCGATGGTGCCGCGCACGACGGTGACCTTCACATTGGGGGCGATTTCGGCCTCAATCTCGTCAGAGCCGTCCTTGACCTTGGTGATGGTGGCGACAATGCCGCCCGCGGTCACCACGCGATCCCCGCGCTTCAATTGGCCGAGCATTTCGCGGTGATCCTTCATCTTCTTCTGCTGCGGGCGAATCAGCAGGAAGTAGAAGACGACGAAAATCAAAACCAGCGGCAGCAATTGCATGACAACAGCGGCGGTGCCGCCCGCATCCTGGGCATAGGCGGGGCTGATGCCAAAAAGTCTTTCCATGGTCCGGCATTCCTTTTGCGATGATGGGGCCGGAAACTAGCGCCCGCCCCCTTTCCGTCAATAGCGTCCCGGCCTATGCCCCGCGGCCATGGAACATTCTTCGCTTCTCCCCGCCCTGACCCGTATTGCCGAGGCGCTTGAACGCCTTGCCCCGCCGCCGGCCGCTGCCCCTGATCTAACCGGGGCGGACGCCTTCATCTGGCACCCGGAACCCGTGGCGCGGCTTTCGCCGGTGCCCAAGGTGGCGGCGGTGCCGATTGACCTGCTGCAAGGGGTGGATCGGCAGAAGGAGATTCTGATGGAAAACACGCTCCGCTTCGCACGCGGCTTCAGCGCCAATAACGCCATGCTTTGGGGCGCGCGGGGTACGGGCAAGTCGTCCCTGGTGAAGGCGGCACATACCGCGGCGAACAAGCAAGTACCGGGCAGTCTTGCGCTGATTGAAATCCATCGGGAGGATATCAAGACCCTGCCCGAATTGCTGCGCTTTCTGCGCGCGGGCACGCGCCGCTGCCTGGTATTCTGCGATGATTTGTCCTTTGAGCGTGAGGATGCCGATTACAAGGCGTTGAAATCGGTGCTGGATGGCGGCATTGAAGGCCGGCCGGCCAATGTCTTGTTCTACGCCACTTCCAATCGCCGGCACCTGATGTCGCGCGACATGATCGAAAATGAACGTAGCACCGCCATTCATGGCTCTGAGGCGATTGAGGAGAAGGTCTCGCTTTCAGACCGCTTCGGGCTTTGGATTGGTTTTCATAACGCCAATCAGGATACTTTCTTCGCCATGATCGAAGGCTATGCCAAGCATTACGGGCTGAATGTGTCAGTTGAGGATTTGCATGCTCAGGCGGTGGAATGGTCCGTCACGCGCGGATCTCGGTCCGGCCGCGTCGCCTGGCAATTCATCCAGGATCTGGCGGGGCGGATGGGCGTGAAGATTGAAGGCTGAGCGCCGCGGTCAGCGCGGCCGGCCGGGCAGGGGGGGCGCGTTGCCAAGCAGTGCCACCACTTCCTGCGGTGACAGGAAGCGCGGGAATTCGCCCTGCACCAATTGATCAAGGCTTGGCGCGGGCAGCCCAAGCCTTGAGGCATAAATCCAGGAATAGGCCAGCACGCGCTGCACATGGGCGCGGGTTTCATCGAAGGGGATGGCTTCGACGAATAGCAGGGCGTCCCCGCGGTGCCGCGCCGCAGGCAACCATTTGGCCAGATTGCCCGGCCCCGCATTATAGGCCGCAAGAAGGCGGATCAGATCGCCGCCCACCGCTTCGCTCCGTGCCAGATAATGCAAATAGCGCTGGCCCAATTCCAGCGACAGGCCGGGATTATGCAGGCGTTCCGCGCCTTCCCCAACGAAGGATGGGTCATTGGCCAAATAGGCGGCTGTGGCGGGCATTACCTGCATCAGGCCGCGGGCGCCGGCGGGGGACACCGCCGCCGAATCAAAATTCGATTCCTGGCGCGCCAGCGCATAAAGCAGCGCAGGTTCCACACGAAAACCCTGGGCCGGATTAAGCCGGGGCAGCGGGAAGCGTGCCAGATCGCGCGGCCTGCCATCGGCAGTCTGCGCCAGCTCCGCAAGCTGTGCCGAAAGATGCGTGAGGCCACCCTGAGAGGCGAGCGCCAGCATTGCCCGCAGCAAGGGAAGATTGCCGCGCGCGCGTGGCCAAAGTGCGCGCAATTCGGCTTCTGCCCGGCCTGCCTGGCCGATCTGCAGCAGCGCGAGCGCGCGCCAGCCGCCGGCTGTTTCCAGCAGCGCTGCCATGGCTTCCTCGCCACCCGCTTCGGCATGCCAGGCAAAGCCAGGCGTCAGGCCAAGGGCGCGGCGCGCCATCAGCCCGTAGAAGGTGCGCGGTTCCTGGGCGGCTTGCAAAAGCCAGGGCACATGCATCCCCGGGTGCCGGGCGCGAATCGCCGCGCGGCTTGCCCAATAGGCCGCAGCGGCGCGGTTGGCGGCCGATGCCCCGGGCGCGCGCGCCGCCACCTCAAAATAAGGCAGCGCCACATCGAAATGCCCAAGCCCCCAGGCGGCCAAGCCTGCAGCAAAGGCAGCGCGCCCGCTGGGTTCCACCCGGCTGCGGGTAGCTTCCGCGGCGACTTCAAAGGCGCGCTCATCATCCCCACGGCGAAACAGGATCAGGGCGAAATCGGCCCTGAGCGCGGCGGCATAGGCGGGCGTCATGCCGCGCGTGGCTTCCATCTGGCGCAAGGCAGCTTGCAGATTGCCTTCGCGCACCAGG
>JADCEX010000311.1 GCA_020249825.1 Roseomonas sp. | reverse complement strand
TCGCTCCCCACGGATGCGGCGATGGTGGGCCTGACGCAAGAACATACCCGCCGCCTGCTGGCGGAGGGGCTGGATATCATGACCCGGCTGATCCGAACCGATGATCCGGTGACATTTCAGAATGAGCGCTGGATATTGCAGGATGCACGCCTGCATTTGCGGCCTTATTCCAACTTCGATATCGCAACCGCTGCCGTTGCCTCACCCACTGGGGCAAAGCTGGCAGGCCGGTACGGTACAGGAATGATCTCCATCGGCGCCACGACGGCGGCCGGGTTCGACGCCTTGGCCCTGCACTGGAATGTGGTGGAAACTGAGGCGAAACATCACGGACATGTGGCGGATCGCAGCAAGTGGCGCCTTGTGGGCCTGTGCCATATTGCCGAAACGATGGAACAAGCCAAACGGGACGTGGAATACGGGATTGAGCACTGGTTCCATTATTTCCAGGAAATCGCGGCCTTCCCGCAAATGTCAATGCCGGGCCAGAACGCGAAGGAGATGATTGATTTCATTAACGATAGCGGCTTTGGCGCCAGCGGCACGCCCGAAATGTGCCGTGCTCAGATTGAACGGTTGTGGAAGCAGTCGAATGGTGGCTTTGGCGCCTATCTGACGCTGGCGCATAATTGGGCGAATTTCGAGGCGACGAAGAAATCCTACGAGCTGATCGCGCGCGAGGTCTTCCCGCATTTCCAGGGTCAGCATCATTCGACCATGCAGGCCGCGATCCGTGCCCAGAAGATGCGCCCTGACCTGGCGGTTGTGCATGCAAAGGCCGTGGAAACAGCACAGGCCATTTATGATTCGGAAAAGGCCGCCCGAGCCGCGGCCGAGTGACAAGCGCGATACCTTCAAGCCGCCCCGCCCAGAAAGGCCGGGGCGGCAATGGGGTGTTTTTGAGCAGGTGAAGCTACCTTGCTTGGAATTGGTCTCGGCAAGACGCCATCAATGGCCGGTCGAGCCCAAGGCATGGACCAGAAGCGCGTATCGCAAAGGTCTTTGCCAAACCATTGCAGCGCCGTTGCAGGCAAAACTGTCAAGCCGCCTTGCGCAAGATGGCAATGTCTGGACTCGCGCTGCGGCGCAGGGGGAAAACGTCCAGCGCGCCCCTGCCAGCGCGCGGCAAGGCAGGGGCTTGCGGTAAAGTCAGGTTGCCAAATGCTATGCTGCCCGCCGATACCGCACACAAAAGGTTATGCTTTCGGGGCCACGATCAGGGAATATTCCTTGAGTATGCGCGCTGCTCCCTGAAAACGCGATCAATTTGAGTCGGGGTTTTCTGCGCTGATATTCCCGGCTGGCGTCGCAAGGATACGGTGGCAAAGGCCTTGTCTGGCGCAAGGGGATTGCTCACCGTAACACAAAATCCTTCCGCACTTCCGGTTTGAATTCCAACCCATGCCCCGGCGCTTCCGGCGCGGTGATCAGGCCATTGGCGATTTTCGGCAGGTTGATGAAGGCATCATCCAAAAGCCCCATCTGTTCCGCCCAAATGCCATTCGGAATGCTCGCCAGCAGATGCACATTCAATTCCGGAAAAAGATGCGGCGCGATGGTGACGCCCCAGGTATCTGCAACCGTTGCGATCTTGCGGAGTTCCGTGAGCCCACCGCGCATAGGATCAGGTTGCAGAATGGGCAGGCGCGGATTTTCCAGGAAGGGCTTCAGATCGGCGCGGCCGAAATGCGTCTCCCCACCCACCACGCGCATATCAAGCGCCTCAGCACAGCGGAGGTAGCCGGCGTAATCATCCGCAAGTACCGGTTCTTCCAGCCAGTAGATATCATATTCCTCGAACTTGCGGCCCATGGTGATGGCGATATCCGCAGTCCAGCCCATATTCACATCAATCATGATATCAATATCGGGTCCAACGGCTTCGCGCATACGCCGCACATTATCCAAATCCGTGTTGAGATCACCAATATGCGCGACCTGCATCTTGATGGCGCGATAACCCTGTTCGATGTAATGCTTCGCCTTCGCGATCATGCCATCGCCGCGCGCGCCACGAAAGCATCCACTGCCATAGATCGGGATGTCGGAACGGAAATGCCCCCATAGCCGATGCAAGGGCAGCCCCGCTGCCTTGCCCAAAATATCCCAGAGCGCGATGTCAATCGCCGATTGCGCCATCATCGCAACCCCGCCGCGCCCGCCGGTCAGTGTTGCGCGCCACAAATCGCGCCATATCGCTTCAATCGCCGTCGCATCGCGCCCAATGATGCGCGGCGCCATCGCTTCCGCGATGCAGGCGCCGATGGTGCGTTGCAGGGGCAGGTTCAGCAAATGCAGATAGCCCATGCCGGTGATGCCCGATTGCGTGGTGATATCCACCACCACCAGATCACGCATCGGCCCCAAGGCATGGCCGGTTAGCCAGGGATCATCCGCCCAGGGCATTTGCAGGAGCGTGGTCTTCACTTCCCGTATCGTGAGATCGGCCATGACGTTTCCTTTCCTTGCTGTACCAGCATCATGCTGTCTTGGCCTTGCGGTCAATCGCCTGATCCACCGAAGCCGGGCTAGACTGATTCATGATGTCGCTGCGATTCGCCCTGACCCATGAAAGCCACTACCGCTATGCGCGGCCGGTGCGGCTTGGTCCGCAACTGATCCGCCTGCATCCCGCACCCCATGCGCGCACGGCCATCACGGGCTATCGGCTTCAGATTGCACCAAACCCCGTGCGGCTTGATTGGTTTCTTGATCCTGCCGGCAATCATTCGGCCCGCGCCTTGTTCGATGGCGCGACCAGTGAAATGAGCGTCATGGTCTCACTTGAAGCGACCCTGACGCCGATCAACCCTTTTGCTTTCCTGCTGGATGCCAGCGCCACCGAATGGCCCTTCACGCTGGAACCCTGGCTCGCGCGCCAGCTTGCGCCTTACAGGGAAGTGCCCCCGCAAGGCCCGCTGTTGGCTGCGCTGATCGCAAGCCTGCCGCAATCCCCGCAAGCAACGCTTGATCTGCTTGTCGCGGCGAATGGCCTGATCCATCAGCGCATCCGTTATGAAAAGCGTGAAACGCACGGCATTTGGGATGCGGAGCGCGTATTGACCGAGGGATGCGGCGCTTGCCGAGACATGGCCTGGCTGCTGGTGCATGTGCTGCGCGCGCTTGGCTTCGCGGCGCGTTTCGTTTCGGGTTATTTGATTGAAGCGGAACAGGATGCCTCGGACCACGCTGAATTGCATGCCTGGGCGGAAGCCTATCTGCCGGGCGCCGGCTGGATTGGGTTTGATCCCACGTCTGGCCTGCTGGCGGCAGAAGGCCATATTCCACTCGCCGCCGCGCCGGACCCCGAAGCCGCCGCGCCCATCACCGGCACGCATCAAGCCGTGGCGGTCACGCCGCGTTTTCGCATCTCTGTCCGGCGCCTCACGCCATGAAGCGCGCCGCCATTCCGCCTTTTTTCGGCCAATGGGAAACGCCAAGCCTGATCGGCGCCATCATCACCGGTGCGTGTCGGGCGGAGGATGATCCCGCCTGGGCAGCTTCGGGCGCCGAAAGCCCGCAGGATTATGCGCGCTGGGCGGAGCATTTGTGTGGTGTGGCGTGTCTCCGCATGGCACTCGCCGCGCGCGGCATAACGCCCCCCGGCGCGCGGGACCTCGCAAGGGTGCTGACCCGCTACGGCGCCTATGTGGAAGAACCGGATGGCCATGTTCGCGGCCTGATCTATGCGCCGGCGATCACCTGGCTCGCGGAAACCCACGCCATAGCGGGCGAAATCATCCTGGACCGCGCGGCTGAGGCTATTGCGCCCTTGCTTGCCGATGGCGGGCTTTTCATCGCTTCCGTCCATCCCGCCATTCGCCGCCCGGCGGAACCTGCCCCCGGCCAGGGCGGGCATCTGGTGCTGGTTTTCGGAGCAGGGGAGGGTGCGCTTCGGCTCCACAACCCCTCCGGCCATGATGCGCCTGCCCAGGCTGATGCGCGCGTGCCCATTGCGGATTTTGCACGGTTTTTCGCCGGCCGCGGCATTTGGCTGCCCGGCGCACCATTGGCGCAAGGCGCCTGAGGGCCTAACAACAACCGATGCGAAGCCTGCGACTTCTTCTGCTGACGCTGCTATGCTGCCCGCTGCTAGCGCAGCGAGCCGAAGCGCAGAGCACGGGCCGCGTCATCACCGGCATCCCAGGCTATTCGCTGCAACAAACCGCGAATGGGGTGCTTGGCCTGCTTGGCTATAATGTGGTGCCGGATGTCACGGCTTCCTCGCTCAGCATTAGTCGCGGTGATCAGAGCGATACTGGGCTGCAAACCACGCAGTTCGGCCTGGGTTTCACGGTGGACCCCGATTTCCCGCTCTATCTCGAAGGATTTTTGGGCTATTCGCGCTATGATCCACGCTTCGTTTTTTCACAAGGTACTGAGAAAACCACTCTGCCCACGCGTTGGAACAATGTCTCCGGTACCATCGGGGTTGGCTGGGATTTTCCGATCATCGAAGGCTTGGTGTTTCGTCCCATCCTGAATGCTGCGCTTGGCCATGTGGAAACCGATGCTTCCGTATTGGCGCGCTTGCTGGAATCGAAATACAATCGGGAACTAGCTTTCCTCAAGCGCGGCCGGATGAATGCCTATGGGCTTGGCGGTTCGCTGATGCTTGATCTGAACATCCCGCGCCCTGGCTACGAGATCGATCTGGAATTGCGCTACACTGATATTCGGCTTTCCACCTATGGCGATACGACTACCCTTGTCCGTGGTGAGGCAGAGGCAAAAACCTTCAACATCTGGGGCCGCGTGCGTTGGCCGATGGAGGCCGAGATGTTCGGCCGCCCGCTGCGCTGGGTGGTGGATTTTTCCCATTCGCGCTTCCTTGGTGATCAGGTGGCGCTTGGCTTCGATCACCTGACCAAGGTGGGCGGCGGGATTGAGATGAATGTCGGGCGCTATGAATTGGGGGTTTGGGATTTCAACATGCAAAGCATCCGGATCGTTGGTCGCTACCTATTCGGCCAGAATGTCTCCGGCGCCTCGATCGGCCTTGCGGTGTCCTTCTAAGCCTTGCGTCTGCGGCCCCCTTCGCCCATCTGCTCCCCATGCCCGATAGCCTGATCATCCGCCCCGATCCCGCCGACCCGCGCCTGACGCGCCGCGTCACCGGGCGTGACCATACGGGGGCGGTGATTGAAGCCAGCGTCACCGTCGAACGCCCGCTCACGCTATTCCTCAATGGCCAGGAAATCGTCACCATGATGACGATTGGCGACCGGCCAGAGGATTTGGCGCTCGGCTATCTGCTCAATCAGGGCATGCTGCATGCCGATGATGAGGTGATTGGCGTTGATCATGATGATGATTTGGGTGTCGTGATTGTGCGCACCGCGCGGCGGACGGATTATGAGGAGAAGTTGCGGAAGAAAACCCTTACGTCAGGTTGCGCCCAGGGCACGGCCTTTGGTGATTTGATGGAAGGTTTCGCGGAAGCGAAATTGCCGCGCGCGGAGCTTCGCACTTCCTGGTTGTATCGCCTGCTGCATCGGATCAATTCCTTGCCGACACTGTATTTGGAAGCCGGCGCCATTCATGGCTGCGCGCTGTGTCGGCAGGATGAACCGCTGGTTTATATGGAAGATGTCGGCCGGCATAATGCGGTGGATAAGATCGCCGGCTGGATGTTCCGCAACAAGGAAGCGCCAGGCGATAAGATCTTCTACACCACGGGGCGGCTCACTTCCGAGATGGTGATCAAGACCGTGCGCATGGGCATTCCCATTCTGGTGTCTCGGTCCGGCTTTACCGCCTGGGGTGTGGAATTGGCGCGCGAAGCCGGCGTGATGCTGATCGG
Organism: Roseomonas sp.; assembly: GCA_020249825.1. Classification (GTDB taxonomy): domain Bacteria; phylum Pseudomonadota; class Alphaproteobacteria; order Acetobacterales; family Acetobacteraceae; genus Neoroseomonas. The sequence goes on along the minus strand of JADCEX010000311.1, from coordinate 10,047 downwards.
GCGCTGCAAGGGCAAGCGCTTTGTGGCGCTGGCGGGTGAGGATCGCATCATTTTCGATGCTGATCTGCGCTATGTTGAAGAAGAAAGTGCCAAGCATTGGCGGAAGAACAGCGCGGCAGCGGAAGCCAGCGATGGCGGCTGAAACGCTTGGGCTTGTGCTGGCGGGTGGGCTCGCGCGGCGCATGGGGGGCGGGGATAAGCCGCTCAAGCTTTTGGGCGGGCGGCCCTTGTTGGATCATGTGCTGGCGCGGCTGACGCCCCAGGTTGCGGCGGTGGCGCTGAATGCAAATGGCGATCCCGGGCGTTTCGCGGATTATGGCCTACCCGTGGTGGCGGACCCGCTGCCGGATCATCCCGGGCCGCTCGCGGGTATTCTCGCCGGGCTTGAATGGGCGGCAGAACATCGGCCTGATCTGGCCTGGGTGGCCTCGGTGCCTGGGGATTGCCCCTTCATCCCGGCTGATTTTGTGGCGCGGCTTCATGCCGCGCGGCGGGCAGGGGGCGTGCCCATGGCGGCGGCATCCTCCGGCGGCCAATCCCACCCGCCGGCGGCGCTTTGGCCCGTGGCTTTGCGCGGCGAATTGCGCGCTGCGCTATTGGCCGGGGAGCGCAAGATAGACCGTTGGACCGTGCGATTCGGCTGTGCGGAGGCCGCCTGGCCGGCCTCGCCCTATGACCCGTTTTTCAACGCCAATGCGCCCGAGGATTTGGCCGAGGCCGAGAAAATCTTGCAAAGCATCGGCCCTAAAGCCATAAGCTAGCTCAGGCTAAGTTTCCGGGAGAAAACCATGAACGGCATCATCAGCGGCGTTTGCATTGCCATTGTCATCGCCATTGGCGCGGCGATTTATCTGGACCGCAATATTCAACAAACCGCCGACGTGGCCTTCGCCACCACCGGCGTGCGTTTGTGATGTTTTGGCGCGGGGTGGTATTCGCGGGGTTGGCGCTGGCGGCCTGTGCCGAAGCGCCGACACCCACGCCAGTCCCAGCAGCGCCGCGCCCCGCTTCCATTCCGGCGCCAACGCCTTCCAACCTGCCTGTGACGGGTCAGGCGGGTACGGAACGCGCCATGTCCACGCTACAGCAGGAATTGGACCGCGACCGGGCCAATGAACGGCTGGAGTCCTACGACCCCGAAGCGCCGCGCGGAGACATGTCGCCACTGCGCACGCCTTACGAAATCGGCGGCAATACGCGGCTGCCGACGCGGCGTTAGGTTTCAGTGGCGTCGCGCATCACCCCTGAACCTTGCTGCCAATGTTGCCGATGCTGAGGCCGGCTGGGCGAGGGCGCATCTTGCAGCCTTGACGCCGCGCTCTGCCTAAAGGCGGCTTCCTGCATTCTTCGCATGATTGCTTGGGCTTATTTTGGCCTAATTTTCAAATGAAAACCGATTGCATATCCAAGGTCGCTTGAACGACACTCGTCGGTAGCGATCAACAGGGCAAGGCGCCATGAACAGGCCAGTTCGGAGCATACTACTCGCCACCGCCGCGATGATGGGGAAGCGCTTCGCGCTTCGGAAACGTCACCGGGCCAGTGCTACCGCCCCTCAAGGCCCGCGTGAGGCGACCGGCGCTTTCAGCATAGGCGCCGTTCTGCCACTGGTCTTCCTTTGCGCCTGCGCCGAGCCCCAAGCCCCTGCGACAATGGCAGCCGCGCCGGGCACTGTTTCAAGTTTGGCGCCCACCCCATCCTGCAATACGCCACCAAGCTTTCAAGCGGATAGGCAGCATCCCGCGACCCCCTGGCTCCGCGCGGTGGACCGGGAACGCTTGGCGGAATGCAGTGACACACTTGATCCCAGACCAGCGCCGTTTCCGCCTGGCCATTTGGGCAACCCAACACAGGAAGCGATGGACAGAAGAACCCTAAATCTCGCGCCAGCGGGGGTGCCGGCTCGCCTATTTCAGGGGGGTGAATTCCGGCAGCGCATTCCGATGCCGGACTAATGTCCCTCAACTCTCCCCGCGCTTCGCCCGCTCCGCCTCGCGCAAATAATCCTCAGTCGTCTTCGTCACCGGGCGCGGCGCGCCGGCGTAGGGATCAATCCCGCCATTCGTCGCTTCCAACACGCGGCAATCCTCACACAAATCGAGCAACGCCTGACGCGCTGGGTCCGCAAACATCCAATGCGCGGAAAGCTTCGCCTTCACCCGCGCGATGGAAGATTTCGTGCCGAATAGCTTGTTGCAACGCGGGCAGGCGGCGGGTTCCTCTGCCTTCACCACCAATGGCTGCGCGGCTTCGGGCGCGAAATTCAGCCGAGGTTCCAGCGTAATCACCTTCTCCGGGCAGGTTGCGGCGCAAAGCCCGCATTGCACGCAGGCATCTTCCAAAAAGCGCAATTCCGGCTGATCCGGATTGGCGGTGAAGGCGCTGGTCGGGCAGACGCTGGTGCAGGCAAGGCAGAGCGTGCAGCCCGCCTGATCCACAAGCGCCAGACCAAAAGGCGCCTTTTCCGTTAGGGCCACCATTGCAACCCGCACCGCAGCCGCTTCGCGCAACGCCCGGAAGCCCTGCTGCGCCATCTCTCGCGGGCTGCCGAGCGCTTCAAACCGCGCCGGGGCAAAGCCAAGCGCCATGCGGGGCAGGGCGGCCAAAGCCTCACCCACTGAGAAGGGATCATCCGTTTCCAGCAGCGCAGCACGTGGCGCCGCGCCGGCAAGCCCAAGCCCGGCCAGCACCGCTTCCGCGTAGTCAATATTGCGCAGCACGCCATCCACGCCATGCCCGCGCTTGGCCGGCGCCAGGAGCCGCACCGCACTCGCCCCCCAGGCGAAGGCGCCGGCAAAGACCGCCAGATCAAGGGATGAAACTTCATTGACGCGCAGCGGCAATACGCGCGCCGGCAAGCCATCGCCATGGCGGGCGAGGGCATCAATCAACGCCTCTCCATGCGCATCATCATGCAGCAACACCACCGGCGCCTGACCGCCCGCATCGGCATAGGTCAGCAACAAGCGCCGCAGCCGACGCAGCAAAGCCTGGGTCGGAGGCAGCGCATAGGTCGCCGCCCCGGTCGGGCATACCGCGGCACAGGCACCGCAGCCCGCGCAAATCTCCGCGCTGATCACCACCTGGTCCTTGAGTGGCCCGACGCCCGGCGTGATGGCGCCGGTCGGGCAGAGATCAAGGCAGCGCCGGCAGCCTTCGCGCTTATTGCGCGCATGGGCGCAAAGCTTGCCGTCGAAGGTCACGAAACGCGGCTTGTCGAAACTGCCGACCAATTCGCCCGCTGCCGCGATGGCGCGTTCCAGTGCGGCGCCATTATTGGGATCGGCGCGGAGATAGCCCTGCCGCACCTCATGCGCCGGAAAAAGCGGCGCGGCGCCGGTCAGATCCAGGATGATATCGGCGCGGCTGATGGCGCCATCCTTGCCCTTGCCCCAGGCGTAGCTTGCGCGGGAAGCGGGGCTCGGCGCCGCCGCGCCATCCACCGTCACTTCAAAGGCGCCGAGGTAGCCACTCGCTGAACGCGCGCGCCCGCGCATCACCGGGAAGGCCGCTTGCCGTGCCGGCGCCACCGGTGCCTCGCCCGTCAGTAAAACAGTGATATCAAGCTTGTCTTGCAGCTTCGCGGCGGCAGCCAGCGCCACCTCATCGCGCCCCAACACCAGGGCGATACCGGCGCTTTCCAGGCTGGCCAGCGGGATTTCCGGCATGGGCTCGGCGGCGGCGGCGATCAGCGCGGCCATTTTCGGCCCGGCATCCTTGCCCTCGGCGGACCAGCCGGCCGTTTCGCGGATATTGACGAAGATGGGCGCGGCGGCGCCGGCGGCCTCGGCTTCCTGGGCGAAAAGCGGGGCTTGGGCGGTGCAGGCGATGGTGAGTGGCCGGCCAGTGGCGAGCGCGGCTTCAAAGCGATCAAGCTGGGCCATGCAAAGCTGCTCCGCGCCCCGTATTTCAACGCCCGCGCCGCAGCCGCGCGTGAGCGCCTTGCCGTCCAGCAGCATGGTATCTTCGCAGCTACATACCAGGGCGATCCGCCCCTTTTCCTCCGCCATGATGCTTTCCCCTGACCCCCCGCTGTGAAGACAGCGCGGCGCGGCATATATGGCACCCGTGTAAGACTGACGAGGGATGGCGCCAGGGTGGCAGAAGAATTACCTGCATTGCCGAGTGTTTTCACGCCGATCATCGCCCTCCGCGAAGGCGGCGATGCGCTGCGCCATGCCTACGCCATAGCGCCGGATAAGGGTGCGGGCACGCTGGTATGGGTGCGGTCCTGGGCGCGGGCGGAAGCGGCGATTGTGCTGGAACCGGAAGAAGCCTTGCCGGCTGCCCGTCTGGCGCTGCACGCGGCCAGTGTAGCGCTGGCGGATGCCTTGGGCGCCTATGGCCCGCCCGATATTCCGCTGGTGTTTGATTGGCCCGGCACGCTCCGGCTGAATGGCGCCGTGGTTGGGCGAACGCGGCTTGGCCTGCCCGCCGATGCGCCGAAGGATGGCCCCTTGCCCTGGCTGGTGGTCGGCATGGAAGCGCGCTTCGCCGAATATGCCGATGGCGAACCGGGCGAGACACCGGACCGCACTTCCTTGCTTGAAGAAGGCTATGATGATTTGACACCCGCCTTGCTGGTCGCTGCCTGGGCGCGGCATTTCATGGCGACGGTTGCGGATTGGCAGGGACGCGGCTTCAAGACGCTCGCGGAACGCTACCTCGCGCGGCTTGACCCCAAGCTCGGCGCCGGCGCGCGGCGCGGCATTGTGCCGGCCAGTGGCGATCTGGTGCTGGAAGGTGCGGGCGGGCGCGAAACCCTCTCTCTGGCGGAGGCTTTGGCATGATCCGGCTGCCCCGCACCATCCGGCTTGATGCCTCTGACAACGTGATCTTCGATCAGGCGGCCGAGCCCGGCGAATGGGCCGTGCCCGGCGGCTTTTCCTTTTGGGATGAAGACCCGGCGCACATGTCCGGCAAGCGCCGCCAGGCCTTTCGTGGCGGCTTCCTTGGGCTTGGCAGCTTCGGCTGGGCCACCCTGGTTGAGGTGGCGGAAGCCAGCGCCGCCGACCGCGCTGCCGCGCTTGCCGCGCTTGCCGCCCATATTCATCTGGTCCAAGGCGCGCCGGATGAAGCAGCAGCCCGCGCCGCGGCTGAGGAGGAATTGGCCTTTGCCGAACAGCTTTGTGATCACCCGCCTGGTACGGTGCTCGCCTTGACGCGCAGCATTGAAGGCGGCGAACAGCGCGAACGCTTCCGCACGCTGCATCTGCGCGCGGAGCAACATCGCAGTTTTGAAAGCCTGCCGGTGTTTGCAAGTGTGGAGTCCCATGGCGAGGAGGATGAAGAACCCGTGCTCCGCCCCGATCTGACGAAGCTTGGCGGGCGCGGCGCATGAGTGCGGTGCTCTCCCCCGGCGATTTCTGGGTCGCCTCCGGCCATCATCTCTGTGAGGCCGCGCCGCATGGCCGGCTGCGCGCCACACCGGATTTATGGCGCGCCTTTCTGGCGCGGCCCGAATTGGTGCCACCGCCGGAAGCCTGCGCGGCTGAAGTCGCGCTGCATGAAGCACTGCTTGCCGCGCCGGAACAGCCGATTGATGCGGCGCGGATCGCGACCCTCGCCGATGCGGATGCGCAGGAAAATTGGCGGCATTTCCTGGGGTTTCGGGATCGCGTGCGCGCCGCGCCCAGCCTGGAGGAAGCCTGGCTTCAGCTCTACCGCAGTGACGTTGGCGGCATCCCGCCGATCTTTCTGCAAATGCTGACGCATCTGGTGGCGCGCGCTGCGATGGAAGGTGAGGGCGATCCCTATGCGCTCCGCGCCGCCGAGCTTTTCTATCGCCCGCAACGCGCCGCCATCAATCAGGGTTCGCTGCTGCTGGCGGATGAGGAAGTGCTGGAAATGCGCGGGCGCGATGGCGGCTTTGGCGCGCTTGGCCAATTGCTGGTCGAAGCGGGCGCGCCGCCCCGCGAGGTTGAGATTGATGTTTTGTCCGACCTCAATAACCATTTCTATCATGGCCGATCGGATGCGCATGATTTCGCGCTTGATATCGCCGAAGGCCGCCCCGGCCAGCAGGGGCTGGCGCGCGCCATCTCGCGTTTCATCCGGCATTTGTTTGGCGAGGAAGTGACGATCCGCGCCGTGCCCACCATCGAAGATCGCGATTGGCGTTGGCATATCGGGCTGGATACGGAAGCCACTTCCATCACCAATGATCTATGGCAGGGCAAGAAGGTGGCGCAGGCGCGGCTTGCGCGCATCCTTTGGCTCGGCGTGCTGGAATTCGCGGACGGCGCGCGGGTGCTGCCGCGCGTGGCGGGCAAGCCGATCTATCTGGCACTCGCCATGGATGCGGCCAATCGGCTGCGCATGAAGCCGCAAAACCTGGTGGCCGGCCTGCCGCTGCTGACGGCGGGGGAGGGCGCATGAGCCTCATCATCCCCGGCACCGTCGCCATCCTGGTGGGCGTGGTGGTGGAGCGCCGCCCCGGTGTCACGCCATGGGCGGATTGGGCCTGGCGCGCGGTGGAGGTGCTGGAAGATGCGCCGGTCCTGCCGGCCTGGACGCTGATGCGCGAAGAAGAAGGCCGTAGCCTGTTCTTCGCCGGCAATGCCGAAGTGGCTTTGCACCCGACCGATACGGATAACTACAAACACAATCTGGAAAGCAGCAACCCCAGCATCTGGGTGGTGCTGCGCCCGGTGGAAGCAGCCCCCGGCTTTGCGCTGCAACGCGTGACGGTGGATGCGGGTGAGGCGCATCTCTATGCCGATTCTGGCTCCGACCTGATGGAAGCCGTGCCGCTGCCGCCCGGCATCCGCGCGGCCTTGGAAGCATTCGTGGCGGAACACCACCGCGACCGGGGCTTTCACAAACGCAAGCGCGACAAGGCGGAGCTTGAAGGGCTTGGCCGGCGCAGCCGGGTGGATGGCCAATGAGCGGGGAGAATGAGGGCTTCCTCTCCCGCTGGTCGCGCCGCAAGCGCGCCGTGCTGGAAGGCCGCGCGCCCGAGGAAGCTGCGCCGCCCGCCCCGCTTGAGGCGACGCCCGAGGCGCTGCCGCCCGCCGAGCCCGAGGATGATTTTGACCCGGCCAGCCTGCCGCCAATCGAAAGCCTGACCCTGGAGAGCGACTTCAAGGCCTTCCTGCACCGCAAGGTGCCCTTGGAACTGCGCTCTGCCGCGCTCCGCCGTGCCTGGAGCCTTGACCCCTCCATCCGGGATTTCATCGGCCCGGCGGATTACGCCTGGGATTACAATGCGCCGGATGGCGTGCCGGGCTTTGCGCTGGAATTGGGCGGGGATGCGATGAAGCTGCTGTCCCATGCGCTGGGCCTCGATGCCCCGGCCCCTAAGCCCGATTCGGCCGAGCCTGAGGCAACCCCGGCGGAGCCCGCTGCCTTGGCTGAGGCCCCGCCAATTGAGGCAGTGCCCAAACCCCCTGGGCCCGCCATTGCCGAGGCCATGCCTGAGCCAGAGGCAGCGCCGGAGCCCCTGGAGCCGCGCCCCCGCCGCCATGGCAGCGCTCTGCCAGTGTAAACTTTTCTAGACAGAAATACTGTCAATGTCAGACCATGTAACTCGCCTATTGCATTTTGATACGCAATTTGAGTACAAGACTCGGAAATTCGAGATGGCTTTTTTCCTTTGTATAACTGGAATGATATCGGTTCGTCATCGTCCTGTCATTTCACTGAACGGGAATCGAGGCCACGCCGGATTATAATTTAGACGTGAGGAGGTAACGGCCGGAATGCGGCCCATGACGCAGCAAGATCAGGCACAAGATGCCATGGCCACCGAAAGGGCGCGGCTTTTCGCGCTGCTCGGTCGTTTGCTGGTCGCCGCCCCGGACGCCCATCTGCTCGCTGCGCTGGCCGCCCTACCGGGCGATGCCTCCCCGCTTGGCAAATGCTACCGCGCGCTGGCCGAAGCCGCCGCCGCCACCGATGCCGTGCGAGTAGAGCGCGAATTCCACGATCTTTTCATCGGGCTTGGCCGCGGCGAATTGCTGCCCTTCGCTTCCTATTACATCACGGGCTTTTTGCATGAACGCCCGCTGGCGGATTTGCGCGGGGACCTCGCGCGGCTTGGCATTGAACGCGCCGAAGGCGTTGCCGAGCCCGAGGATCACATCGCATCCGAATGCGAAAGCTTTGCCGGGCTGCTTTCAGGCGTGTTTCCAGGTGGTGCCGCGGCGGCCGAGGCGTTTTTCGCCCGCCATCTCCGCCCCTGGGCGGGGCGCTTCTTTGCGGATCTGGAAGCGGCGGAGGCCGCAAGCTTTTACCGCGCCGTCGGCGCACTTGGCCGCATGGCCATTGAGGTTGAATTGGCGGCGCAGGAACTGCCCGTCTGATGTGTTTTGCTGGGAGGTATGGATATGAGTGCTGATGAGAAACAAGTGGCGCAACGCCGCGGCTTTTTGAAAACCCTGGGCCTTGCTGCCGGTGGCGCGGTGGCAGCGACAGCGGCTGAGGCCTCAGCGCCGCTCCGCGCCGATGCCGTGCCGGCCGGCACCGCGCGCAAGGAAAATCAGACGGATCGCCAGCGCGCGCGCTACCAGGCCAATAGCCCGCATGTGCAGGCCTTCTACCGCACCAATCGTTCCAACGATACATAAGAAGGGAAGCACCCATGCTGATCAAACGCACTGATGGCAAGGCCGCCAAGCAGCGCCTTGCTTCCGCCTATCAGGGGCTTTCCGCCGGCGGGCTCGATCGTCGCGCCTTCCTGCGTCAGGCCGGGCTTGGCGGGGCGGGGCTGGCCGCCCTTGGGGCCATTCCGCTTTCCACCATGCGGCCTGCCGAAGCGGGGCCGATGGATCACACGAAGCCCGTGCAGCGCGTGAAGAATATCTGCACGCATTGTTCCGTTGGCTGCACCGTGATTGCCGAAGTGCAGAATGGCGTTTGGGTCGGGCAGGAACCGGCCTGGGAATCGCCGATCAATCGCGGCACGCATTGCGCCAAGGGCGCATCGGTGCGCGAATTGGTGCATGGCGACCGGCGCATCAAATACCCGATGAAGCTGGTGAATGGCCAGTGGCAGCGCATGTCCTGGGACAATGCGATGACCGAAATTGCCGACAAGCTGATGGAAACCCGCCAGAAGAGCGGTGCTGATGCCACCTTCTGGCTGGGCAGCGCGAAATTTTCCAATGAAGGTGCGTATCTGTATCGCAAATTTGCGGCCTTCTGGGGCACGAATAACGTGGACCACCAGGCGCGCATTTGCCATTCGACGACGGTGGCCGGTGTGGCCAATACCTGGGGCTATGGCGCGCAGACCAATTCCTATAACGACATCCGCAACGCCAAGACCATGATCATCATGGGCGGCAATCCGGCGGAAGCGCATCCGGTCAGCTTGCAGCATGTTCTTGCCGGCAAGGAGCAGAACCGCGCCAATCTGATTGTGATTGACCCGCGCTTCACCCGCACCGCAGCGCATGCGAATGAATATGTCCGCATCCGCCCCGGCACGGATATTCCAATCATCTGGGGCATGCTGCATCACATCTTTGCCAATGGCTGGGAAGACAAGGAATTCATCCGCCAGCGCGTGCATGGCATGGATGAAATCCGCGCCGAATGCGCCAAGTGGACTCCGGCGGAAGTTGAACGCGTTGCCGGCGTGCCGGGCGCGCAACTCCGCAAGGTCGCGGAAATGTTCGCGACGCAAAAGCCCGCGACGCTGATCTGGTGCATGGGGGCCACCCAAAAGACCGTCGGTACGGCCAATGTGCGCGCCTTTTCCATCCTGCTGCTCGCGACCGGCAATGTCGGGTCGGAAGGCACGGGCGCGAATATTTTCCGCGGCCATTGCAATGTGCAGGGGGCGACTGATTTCGGCCTCGATGTCACGACACTGCCGGCCTATTATGGTTTGGACGAAAACGCCTGGCGGCATTGGTCGCGCGTTTGGAATGTGCCCTATGAATCCATGGTCGCGCGGTTTGACAGCCCGGCCCTGATGGGCACGCCCGGCATCCCGACCACGCGGTATTTCGATGCCGTAACGCTGCCCAAGGATCAGGTGCAGCAGCTCGACAATTTCAATGCCATGCTGGTGTTCGGCCATGGCGGCAATACCGTCACGCG
>JADCEX010000310.1 GCA_020249825.1 Roseomonas sp. | reverse complement strand
GGCAGGAAAAGCCCCAAAACAGGCCATCACCGCCATCATGCGAAAGCTCATCATCCTCGCAAACGCGCTACTCAAAAAAGGCAGAAAATGGCAAACACGAGTGGCTTGACCATCACGGATACTCTAGCCGGCTTGCCCCATATCTGATTCACTACCCGTCATGAGTAAGACCTTCCGAGCCGCGGATGTGGATCAGGCGTGGCTTCCAGAGCTGCTTGTTGTCCACCACAGAACGCAGGCTGGCAAGGCCGCCCCCCAGGATAGCTTGCCAGTCCGGGACATCGGGCGAGGGCGGGGGCCTCATGCACATGGGCTAACCCCCACGCGACCTGTGGCGACCCTCCGCCAGCTGCCGAAGCGCACTCTTGGCTGTGCAGCGCGGCGATGGGTGGCGCTGGCATGAGCATCCTCACCGGCCTTCTCACGCAGCTTTTGCACCTGGCGCTGATCCTGGCGCTGGCGCCGGTGCTGACAGGGTGCGTGCGTTGGCTGAAGGCGCGGCTGATGGGCAGGCGCGGGCCGCATCCCATGCAGCCTTGGCGCGATCTGCTGAAGCTTTTGAAGAAGCGCCCGGTATTGGCAGAAAACGCCTCAGCCATTTCGCGCGCCGCACCTTATGTCGCGGTCGGCGCTGCGCTGCTGGCGGCAGCGCTGGTGCCGAGTTTCGCGCGTGGCATGGTCTTCGCCCCCTTCGCGGATTTGCTGCTGATTGCAGGGCTTTTGGCACTTGGGCGCTTTGCCATGGCGCTGGCGGGGATGGATGTCGGCACATCTTTTGGTGGTTTGGGCGCGACGCGCGAAATGGCCTTTGCGGCGCTTGCGGAACCTGCCTTGGTTTTGGCGGCGCTGATCTTCGCCATCCTGGCCGGCACGACGAATCTGGATGTGATCATCGGCATTTTTCAGGAAGGGGCGCTTGGGCTTCGGGTGTCGCTTGGCTTCGCGGCAGTGGCGCTGCTGGCGGTGGCGGTCGCGGAAAATGCACGCATCCCGGTGGATAACCCCGCCACGCATCTGGAACTGACCATGGTGCATGAGGCGATGATCCTGGAAGCATCCGGCCGGCATTTGGCCTTGTGGGAGTTTCAGGCATCCTTGCGCCTCACGCTTTGGTTGGCGCTGCTGGCAGCGGTATTTCTGCCCTTCGGCATGGCCGCACCCGGCGCGGGACCAATCGCCTGGATCATCGGGCTTCTGGTGTTTATCGCGAAAATGGCCGGGCTTGCCCTGGCGCTGGCGGTATTTGAATCCGCCATTGCCAAGATGCGCGTTTTTCGCGTGCCGGAGTTTCTGGGCGCGGCGCTGCTGCTGGGCTTGTTGGGTGCCGTGTTCCTGTTTGTCTCGACGGGGCTGTCATGAGTTTCGGGCAGCTTCCCTATGATCTGGCGCATCTGCTGGGTGGCGCGGTGCTGTTGCTGTCTTTTGTGCTGCTCTATCAACGGCGCATTTCTGCGGTGATCAATGCCTTCGCCACTCAAGGCGCGCTATTAGCGCTTGCCGCTGCTTGGCAGGGCTATGTGCAGGGGGCGGCGGGGCTTTACGTGACGGCGGCGATTGCCTTTGGCGCCAAGGCAGTGCTGATCCCCTTTGCGCTGCATCGGCTGGTGCGGCGCTTCAATTTGCAGCGCGGTGTTGATCCTGCGCTTGGCATTGGCGCATCCATGATTGCAGGAGTCGCCTTGGCGGGCTTCGCGCTGCTGGTGGTGTTGCCGGCCACCGCCGGACAGCGCGCCTTGGCGCGGGAGGATTTGGCGCTGGCGCTTTCCGTGGTGCTGCTCGGTGGCCTGATGATGATCACGCGGCGCAACCTGATCAGCCAGGTGATCGGGCTGCTCAGCCTGGAAAATGGCTTGATCCTGGCGGCGGTGGGTGTTGCTGGCATGCCGCTGGTGATGGAGCTTTCCACCGCTGCGCTGGTGCTGATGCTGGCGGTGATCGCCGGCGTTTTTGCGCTGCAAATGGGTGAGCGTTTCCAAAGCCTGGATACGGAAAGTCTCGATACGCACCGGGGGGAGAGCGAGTGATGCCGCTACCCTGGATCATGGTGTTTTTCCCCTGGGTAGGCGCGCTGATTTTGCTGACCTTGCCGAGGCTCCGCATTGCGGCAGCGGTGAATATCGGTTGCGCGGGTGTTTCTTTCATATTGGCGCTGGCGCTGTTTACCCTGCCGCATGGCGAACAGGGCTGGACGCGAATTGATGCGCTGAATTTGCCCTTTGTGCTGCTCGCGTCCTTTGTCGCTTTGACGACCTCAATTTTTTCCGCAGCTACGCTGGCGCATGAGGGCTTCGATCATTGGCGCATCCGTGCCTATCACGGCGCCTTTCAGGTATTTCTCGGTGCGCAATATCTGGCGCTGCTGTCGGATAACCTGGGCATACTCTGGGTGGCGATTGAAATCGCGACACTGGCCAGCGTGCTGATGGTTGCGGTGTATCGTACGCCGGCGGCGATGGAAGCGGCGTGGAAATTCTTCATGCTTTGCGGCTTTGGCATTGCGCTGGCGTTGTTCGGCACCATTCTGCTCTATTCCGCTGCGCAGACCCTTTTGGATGCGGAAAGCGGGCTGTCCTGGGTGGCGCTGAAGCGTGTGGCGGCGCGCTGTGATGCGAATACGCTGAACCTGGCCTTCGTTTTTCTGCTGGTGGGCTACGGCACCAAGGCAGGCTTGGTTCCGCTGCATTCCTGGCTGCCGGATGCCCATGCGGAAGGCCCGGTTGCGATTTCCGCTGTGCTATCAGGGCTTTTGTTGAATGCCGCGATGCTCGCGGTGCTGCGCGCCAAGGCGATTGTCGGCGCGCATCCGGATACGCTGGCGGTTGGGCCTTTGCTGATGGCGCTTGGGCTTGCTTCCGTGCTGCTGGCATCGCTCGCGCTGTGGCGGCGGCGTGATGCAAGGCGGTTTTTCGGTTGGAGTTCGATTGAACATATGGGCATTGCCGCTTTTGCCTTCGGGGTCGGCGGACCGGCGGCGACGCTCGCGGGCTTGCTGCATATGATCGGGCATTCCTTGGTGAAAAGCGGGATCTTCTTTGGCATTGGCCGCGCGGCACAGCAAAAGGGCAGCCAGAAACTCGTGGATATTTCAGGGCTGGTGGCAAGTGATCCCTGGCTCGGCTGGGGGCTTGCCTTGGCGATTGGCGCCATTGCCGGGCTGCCGCCCTTCCTGTTGTTTGCGTCCGAATATGCCGTGCTGACTGCGGCCACGGCGGCGCAGCCTTGGCTTGCCGTGGCGCTGGCGCTTGGGCTGGTGGTGGCGATGACAGCTTTGATCCACACGCTGCAAGCACTTTGTTTTGGTGCGGCGACGCCAGATGTGGCGGTTGCTGGGCATGGGCTTGCCGTACTGGTGCCGCTTTGGCTGCATTTGGTGGTGGCGTTGCTGCTGGGGTTTGCGATGCCGTCGCTTTTCAGTAGCTTCCTTAAGGCAGCAGCAGGGATGATCGGATGATGGGGCCGGCTTCCAGCCTGATCCGCGGCGGCAATCCGCAAGGGGCAAAACCTTATGAGCGGTTCTTGCTCTCCCCCACTGCCTGGGGGCAATTGCCGGCGGCCTTGCAGCAGGAACCCGATCTGGCGCTGCTGGCGCTTTGGGCGGATGCGACGCAGGTGCATGCCTGCTTCCTGCATGAACCAAGCAATGACGCTGTGTTGGCTTCAACCCCTGCGGCAGGCTGGAATTACGCGGCACTTTCCCCCGCGCGCCCCGGCGCGGTGCGGTTTGAACGCATGATCCTGGAATTATGGGGCCATCACGCGGAAGGCGCGGTGGATTTGCGCCCGTGGTTGGATCATGGCCGTTGGCCCTTGCGCCATCCGCTTGCCGCCAAGCCCATCCCCTTTGCGGGAGAAGCGCCGCAGCCGGAATTCCTGCCAACGGAAGGCGAAGGCATTCACCAAATCCCTGTTGGCCCCATCCATGCCGGCGTGATCGAACCCGGACATTTCCGCTTTTCCGGGCAAGGAGAAGCCGTGGTGCGGTTGGAACAGCGGCTTGGCTATAAGCATAAGGGCACGCTTTCGCTCATGCTCGGCACCTCCCCACGTGCAGCGGTGCGTTACGCGGCGCGGCTTTCAGGCGATACCACGGTGGCGCATTCCTGGGCTTTCTCTGCGGCGGTGGAAGCGGCGCTTGGCGTCTCGCCACCGCCGCGTGCGCTGCATCTCCGCGCGCTGATGCTGGAATTGGAACGCATCCATAATCATCTGAATGATTGGGGCTTTGTCTGCAATGACGCGGCCTTTGCCTTCCCGCATGCGCGTTGCGGGTTGCTGCGTGAGGGCGTGCTGCGCGCCATTGCTGCCGCTTTCGGCCATCGGCTGATGATGGACCGCGTTCTGCCAGGTGGTGTCGCGCCCGATATCGCGCCGCGCGGGGCTGAGGCGATTCTGGCTGCGTTAGACGCGGTGGAAGCGGAAATCCCCGCGCTCATGCAGATTTATGAGGCGCATGCCAGCTTGCAGGATCGTGTGGTGACAACGGGATATTTGCGCCCCGATCTGGCGCGTGCCTTTGCCGCTGGCGGGCATGTGGGCCGCGCTTCCGCGCGCGCATTCGATGCGCGCCGCCTGCCACAGAACCTTCCCTATCCAACGCTCGCCTTCGATGTACCGGTGCTGGAAGCAGGTGATGTGGATGCGCGGTTACGCATTCGTGTGTTGGAACTCAGCCAATCCATTGCGCTTGTCAGGCAAATCTTGGCCAGCCTGCCGGCAGGGGACTTGATGGCACCTTTGCCCGTCCGCGCCGGCGAAGGCATGGCGATGATTGAAGGCTTCCGCGGCGAATGTCTGCATTGGATTGCGCTGGATGATGGCGGGCTGATACGCG
>JADCEX010000031.1 GCA_020249825.1 Roseomonas sp. | reverse complement strand
GCCGGTGGCAACCACAATCAAATCCTCGGCCGGATCGCCACCCAAAGGGTTTTGTGTTGCGCCGAAGACCAACACGGAAGCGCCAGTAAAGCCAGTGCTGATTTCAACCCGGTCGGTTGAAAGCTAGGCCGTGATGGGCGGCGCAGCGGCCAAGGCGGGCGCCATCAGCCAGCCAAGCCACAATAGCGCGCGCGCAACCAGCTTCATGGCAGCGGGCCAAGGGTGAAGGCGCGGCTTGGCGTTTGCAGCAGGTTCCAGGCAAGCGCAAAAGCAACCGAAAGCACCAAAAGCCCAAGCAAGGCGCGGGTTTCCTCACCGCGCAGCTTGGGGCCCATGGCAGCGCCGAATTGCGCGCCCGCGACACCGCCAGCCAGCAGCAACATGGTGAGCACAATATCCACGCTGCCCACCTGCCAGGCTTGCAGCAGCGTGACATTGGCGGAGACGAACACCACCTGAAACAGGGATGTGCCGATCACGATGGAGGTCGGCATGCCGAGAATATAAATCATCGCCGGCACCAGCATGAAGCCGCCGCCCACCCCCATAATGGCGGAGAGCATGCCAATGCCAAAGCCGATCGCCAGCGGCGGGATCACCGAGATGTAAAGCCTGGAATCGCGAAAGCGCAGCTTGAAGGGCAGCCCATGCAGCCAGGTATGTTCATGGAGCTTGCGCCGCGGTGCCGCACCACGCCGGCGCCTGAGCAATGCCGTGACACTTTCGCGCACCATCAGCGCGCCGACAACGCCAAGGATCACGACGTAAAAGAGTGAGACGGCCACATCCACTTGGCCCCAGCGCTTGAGCAGCGCGAAGATCTGCACGCCAAGCGCCGAACCCAAAAGCCCGCCCGCGAAAAGCGTAAGCCCCATGCGCCAATCCACATTGCCGCGGCGCCATTGGGCAATAAGGCCAGAAATCGAAGCGCCGAGGGTTTGATTGGCGCCGGAAGCGACCGCCACGGCCGGTGGAATGCCAATCAGCATGAGCAAGGGCGTCAGCAGAAAACCGCCACCCACGCCGAACAATCCCGAAAGCCAGCCCACGCCAAAACCGATGCCAAGCAGGAGCAGGGCATCCACACTCATTTCAGCGATGGGCAGGTAGACCTGCATCGCGAATCCGATCAGTACAAACGTGAGCCTTGCGCGAAGCTTCGACCTTGCGGCGCATCCCCGCAAGAGGGTTATCGGCGCGTGAGAAGGCAGGATTGCGGCAGGGGCCTAACGCTTTGTCGCAAAAGCGACCAGGGCCAGAAAAAACAGCCCCAAAAGCGCAAAGCCGGCGATGGCGAAGGGCGGGCCGATACCATCCGCGAGCGCCCCCAGCACCAAGACGCCAAGCGGCCCAGTGCCGATGCAGGTGGTGGTCAGGCCAAGGATGCGCGAACGTGCCTCCACCGGCGCTTCCATCATCACAATGCCGGTTTGCAGGCTGGCAAAGGCCGCCGTGCCAAAGCCGCCCAACATCAGCAGCAAGGCCGCGAGCCAGAGTGAGGGCGCCAATGCCGCCAGCGCCAGCACGGCCAGAAAGGCGGCGGAGCCGAGCAGGAAAACGCGTCGCCCCGCCTGCGGCCCGCGCCGAAGCGCCAGTGCCAGGCCTGAGATCAGCGCGCCCAAGGGCTCAGCCGCGGCCAGGAAGCCGATTTCAATGGCACTCGCCCCAAAGGCGCGGTCACCAAAGGCCGGCAGGATGGAGTTGTAGGAAAAGCCGAAAATATTCATCACCAGCGTCACGCCAAGCACCGCGCGCAAGGCGGGATGGGCGAGTGCGAAACGCAAAGCCTCGGCTACCTCAGCAAATAGGCGGCGCGGCACCAAGGCGCGGCGCGGCTGGGAATACTCCACCGTGGAGACCAGCAGCAGCGCGATCACATAGAGCGCGGAGGCAATGACATAGGCTGCGGTGACGCCAATGGTTTCGTAGAACAGGCCCCCCAACATGGGGCCGATCATGCGGGTTGTGCTGCCCGTGGTCGTGTCAAAGGCAATGGCGGGCACAATGCGCTCCGGCCCTGCGGTTTCGGCCACCATGCGCCGGCGCGTGGCGAGTTCATTGGTCCAAACCAGGCCGCCCATCAGCCCATTGAGCCATAAATGCCAAAGCGACAGCCAGCCCAAGGCGGCCAGGATTGCAATGGCGATGGCACCAAGCGCGGTGAGCGCCTGACCGGCCATGAGCAGATGTTTCCGATTGAGGCTTTCCGCCACTGCGCCCGAAAGTGCCCCCATCAGCAACATGGGCAAGGCGCGCGCCATCAGCACCAGCGAAACCGCGAAGGCGGAACGCGTGAGTTCATAGGCGTAAAGCCCGCTGACCAGCATTTCCACCCAGCGCATGGAATTGGTCAGCCCGCCCGCGCCCCAAAGTTTCAGAAAGGCGCGGTCCGTGAGAAGAACGCGCAGCGGTGCGGGCTCAGCCTTGGTGGGTGGCGCGGGATCAGGCATGACGCCGCGCTACCCTTTCGCCTCAATAGCCTGAGTCACCCAGATGCAGCAGCGGGAAGGCGCTGAAGACATGCGGTGCATTGGTGGCCAATGCCCCCGCATGAATGAAGCTTGGGTTGAGTTCCGCATAGGAAGTGGCACCAAGCAGCCCCATGGTGGTGTAGATCTCGGTTTCCATGATTTCGAGCATGCGCTGCACGCCAGCCGCGCCATCAGCCGCCAGCGCATAGCAGTAAAGCCGCCCAAGCCCGACCAGATCGGCACCAAGGCAAAGCGCCTTCACCACATCCGTGCCGCGCGAAAACCCGCCATCAATCCACACCTTCGCGCGGCCACCGACCGCCTGCACCACTTCAGGCAGCACATCCATGGCCCCCCGGCCATGATCCAATTGCCGCCCGCCATGGGTCGACACATAGACCACATCAACGCCATGTTCGCAGGCAAGCGCAGCGTCTTCGGCGGTGGC
>JADCEX010000309.1 GCA_020249825.1 Roseomonas sp. | reverse complement strand
TTTATATCTTTGGGCCTTGCAGGATTATCGCGGCATTGCCTTCGCACCGGCCTTGCTGTTTGCGGTGTGTTCCGCGCTCAGGCTTGCGCGCTTCAATGCGGCGCTTGATGTCGGGCCGGCGCCGAAGCCTGCCTATACCTATAATTTCTTCACCGGCGTGCCGGCGCCAGCCGGGGCGGGCTGCGCGCTGTTTCCGCTTTTCGCCGGGCTGTTTTTTACGCAGGTGGAAATGCCCCTGCTGGGCAGCATCATGCGGAACCCCGTGCTGGTCGCGGGCGTTCTGATTCTGGTGGGCGGGCTGAGGGTGAGCACTTTGCCCACCTGGTCCTTCAAGAATTTCAAGGTACCGCGTGCGGCGGTGCTGCCGCTGCTGCTTGGCGTTGGCTTTTACATGGCGCTGTTATTCGCTGAGCCCTGGGGCGCGCTTGCCATGGCCGGCATGATCTATCTTGGCATGTTGCCCTTTTCGGTGCGGTCCTATTTGCGCTTGAAGCAGGAAGCGGAAAGCCTGCTGGAACCCGTGCTGATTGCCGATAATGGCAAGGGAAATGCCGCGCCCTGATGCTGCGCGGGCGGCTTGAATTGCCCTTGGGGGGGCAGCGCATCAGCATCTCGGGTGGGCCCTTTGATGCCATGCCGGCAGGTGCGCGCGGGCTTTGCCTGGAAGCGCATGCGGCGCGTCTTGCCGAAGCCGCATGGCAGCTTGATGTGCCGGATTTCGGCCTGCCCGATGAGGCGGCTTTGCGCGCCGTATTGGCGGATATGCTGGAAGCGATGCGCGCGGCACCCGATGGCGCCTATCACATCGGCTGCAAGGCCGGGCTTGGGCGCACCGGCACGGCCATGGCCTGCCTTGCCATCATGGCCGGTGCGGTGGAGGGCGACCCGGTGGCCTGGCTGCGCGCAGCCTACAATGCTGAGGCGATCGAGACCCCGGCGCAGGAGGACTTCGTCCGCCGCTTTGCGCGCGCGGGTTTGGCCCGTTAAGGTCGTTTCAAGACCAGGAGAAACGCGATGCCCCCAATCCTCGATCCCCAGATCATCGCCGATTATGACCGGGATGGCGCGGTGGTGATCCGTGGCGCCTTTGCGCCGCATTGGGTTGAGCTGCTCGCCGCCGGTGTTGAGCGCAATCTGCAAGAGCCCGGCCCCTTCGGCAAACGCTATACGCCGGAAGGCAAGCCCGGCATGTTCTTCGGCGATTACTGTTCCTGGCAGCGCATTGCGGAATATGAGGCGTTTTTGCGCCATTCCCCCGCCGCCGCCATCGCCGGCGCGCTGATGCAAAGCGGCAAAGTCAATCTGTTTCATGAACATGTTCTGGTGAAGGAACCAGGCACGGAAGAACCGACCCCTTGGCATAATGACCAACCCTATTGGACCGTTGAGGGCTGGCAGGTTTGTTCCCTTTGGATACCGCTGGATCACGTGGCGCGGGAGAATGGCGTGGAATATGTGGCTGGGTCACATCGCAAGGGCGAATGGTTCAAGCCCAAGCGCTTTGCCGATAGCGCGGACCATCCTTCCGATGATCCTCGTTTCCTGCCGGTGCCGGATGTTGAGGGCAATCGTGGCGATTATCGTTTGCTCGGTTGGGATTTGGCGCCCGGCGATTGCGTGGCCTTCCACGGGCTGACTTTGCATGGCGCGCCGGGCAATCGCAGCGGGAAGCTGAGGCGCCGCGCGGTTTCAGCGCGCTGGACTGGCGATGATGCGGTATTCACGCGGCGCAAGGGAATTGAAAGCCCGCCTGCGCCGGCGAATGCGCCGGCACATGGTGCGGCGATGGATAGTGAGGTGTTTCCGGTGGTTTGGCGGGCGGCTTAGGGCGGGCGTTTTTGGGTTGGGAAAGTTGCTCGGTCGGGCAGATATAAGGCCTTCAGGGTAGCACCAACTCTGGTCCAAAGAAACCAACCAGAAATTGCCCAATACTCGGCCAATTGCGCCGCGCTGCGGCGGCATTGGCCGAAGCGCCAGCGACATCACCCTGGCGGTTCTGCAATATGGCAAGAAGCGCCATAGTCAGGCTATCATTTGGGTTGCGTAGCCACGCCTGTGTCAATTCTAGGGTTACGGCATCACGGTCATCGCGTAGTAGCGCCAATGCAGCGCGCGCCGCATAGGGCCAGCCATCCCTAGCTCCCGCAACACGCGTTGCAGACTCTAGGTCTGCTCTCGCGGTATCGGTATTGCCTAATCGGTGGCTGGCCACCGCGCGCGCTGCAAAGGCGCCGGCATTTTGTGGGTCGAGGCGAAGGACTTCGTCAAAGTCTGCAATCGCGCCAGCGTGGTCGCCGGTCGCTCCGCGCGCTATGGCTCGTCCAGTTAGAGCTCTTGCGTAGCCAGGTTCAAGTCGTATCGCTTCGGTGAAGTCATTGATAGCTGCTGCGTAGTCGCCCAATTCAAAGCGGGCGAACCCGCGGTTATTGAAGGCGCCGGCGTCTTGAGGGGCGAGCCGGATCGCCTCTGAGAAATCCGTGATGGCTCCAGCACGATCTCCTTGTTGGGCTCTCGTAAAGCCGCGATTATTGAAGGCAGACACGTGTTGCGGGTTGAGGCGGATCGCCTCGGAAAAATCAGCTATGGCTCCATTAAGGTCGCCTTGGTCAGCTCGGGCATTTCCGCGATTATTGAAGGCGCTAATGAATTCTGGATTTAGCCGAATGGCCTCGGTGAAGTCTGCGATAGCGCCGACGAAATCCCACAGCTCGGCGCGGGCATTGCCCCGATTGAAATAGGCGCCAGAGAGGCTCTCTGCTGTCTCCTGACCGGAGCGGATGATCCAATTGCAGCCCGCCAACTGGGCATTCAGTGCAATAGTCGCGTCCCTTCGTGCACACCAGCGCCAGGCTTCCTCACGCGAAGACTGCGCCCCCGCCATGCCGGGCAGCAGCGCCAAGGAGATGATGCAGGCTTTCATCCGCGCCCTCCACATACTTGGACGAATCATGCGGAACCCCGCCAAAGATCGGAAGCGAAACGCGATCCGGGCGGCTTAGGCAATCAAAGCCGTCACAAGAAAGGCAAACCCCACAACACTCGCCGCTGCGCCCATCGCCGGGCGTAGCCAGCGCGCGCGCGACGCTTCCCGCGCCAGCGCCATGGCGCCCAGCATCAAGCCGCCCTGGATCACCGCAAGCCCCGAAAGGTAGGCGATGATCGGCGTTGCCTCGGCGCCTATCACCGCTTCGGCAAAGGCGTGGCCGTGGAACAGCCCGGCCAGGGCAAAACCCGCCAGCAAGGCGCCGGCATTCACGCGGCGCGTCATCAGCAGCGCAAGCCCCACCATGAACACCGAAGCCGCCACCAGCGCCTCGGTCATGCCGAAGCCAATGCCAGCGACATGCAGCGCAACACCTGCCATGCTGGCCACAAGGAACCCGGACAAGGCACGCAAGCTGGCACCCCGCGGCAAGGTCGCCGCCAGCACGCCAGCCGCCAGCAGAAAGGCCAGATGATCCAGCCCAATCACGGGATGGCCGATGCCTGAAGCAAAACCCTGCCAGAGTGTTTCCGGCGTGCCGCCGCCCATCGGGTGATGCGCCGCCGCCGGCAGGGGCAGCAGGGCCAAAAGGCTCAGGGCAGAAATTTGGCGACGCATCGTGACCTCCCGGCGTTAAACCGCGACATGCTTGCCGCTTCGGGGCGGCGATGCAAGCCGGGCGCGGTTGGACCGGCGGGGCGGAGCCTCTATATCCCACTTGTGATCAAAGCCCCTCGGATTCTTCTCCTGCTTGGCCTGCTGCTGCTGGCCGGCCCTGCCTTTGGCGCTTGCGCCGATTCCCCTGCGCCTGGCGTGGTCTGGCGGCGCTGCCTGCTGGATAACGCGGATTTCTCGGGCCGGGACCTTACGGGGGCAACCCTTCGCGACACCTCCTTCGCCCGCGCGCGCTTTGTGGAAGCGAAGCTGAATGGCGTTGATGCTTCCGATGCGCGGTTCAGCTTTGCCGATATGACGCGCGCTGATCTGACTGGTGCGACGCTGCGTAGCACCGATCTGACCCGCGCCGTACTCGCCGGCGCCAATCTCAAGGGCGTTGATTTGCGCCGCGCCACGCTGTTTCGTGCCGATTTGCGCGGCGCCGATCTGACCGGGGCGGAGCTGACCGGCGCCAATCTTTCCGGCGCCGATTTCAGCGGTGCGCGCTGGCTGGATGGCGAGAAGATTTGCGGCGCCGGGTCCATCGGGTCCTGCCAGTGAGTGACGCGGATTACCTCGCGCGGCTTAATGCCGAACAGCGCGCGGCGGTGGAAGCGCTGGATGGGCCGCTTTTGGTGCTGGCCGGCGCGGGCACCGGCAAAACGCGCGTATTGACCACACGGTTTGCGCATCTGCTCCGCAGCCGCAAGGCTTTTCCATCGCAAGTACTGGCGGTGACCTTCACCAATAAGGCCGCGCGGGAAATGCGCGAACGTGTGGGCGCCATGATGGGGGAGGCAGTGGAAGGGCTATGGCTTGGCACCTTCCATGCGCTGGCCGCGCGCATGCTCCGCCGCCATGCGGAACTTGTTGGGCTGAATGCCAATTTCACCATCCTCGATACGGATGATCAGATGCGCCTGTTGAAGCAGGTTATGGAAGCCGAACATATTGACCTGAAGCGTTGGCCCGCGAATGGGCTGATGGCGATCATTCAGCGCTGGAAGGATCGCGGCCTGACGCCCGATGGCATCACGGCTGCCGAGGATACGGATTACGCCATGGGCCGCGCGCGCGGGATTTATGAGGCATACCAGGCGCGGTTGAAGGCGCTGAATGCGGCGGATTTCGGTGATTTGCTGCTGCATGTGGTGACGATTTTGCGTGGCCATCCGGATGTGTTGGCGGATTATCAAAGGCGCTTTCGCTATATCCTGGTGGATGAATATCAGGACACCAATCTGGTGCAGTATTACTGGCTGCGACTGCTCGCACAGGCGCATCGCAATATCTGCTGCGTCGGGGATGACGACCAATCCATCTATTCCTGGCGCGGGGCGGAGATTGAAAACATCCTTCGGTTTGAGAAGGATTTTCCTGGCGCGCAGGTGGTGCGGTTGGAATCCAACTACCGTTCAACGCGGCCAATCCTTGCCGCCGCTTCCGGACTGATTGCGCATAATACCGGGCGGCTTGGCAAAACACTCCGCGCCGGGCGCAGTGACGCGGATGGAGAGAAGGTGCGCGTTGTTTCTGTCTGGGACAGTGATGAAGAAGCGCGCATGGTGGCCGAGCGCATTGAAACCGCGCGGCGTTCCGGGGAGGGTCTTGGCGAGATCGCTATTCTGATCCGCGCCGGGTTTCAGACGCGTGCCTTTGAAGAAAGGCTTATCACGCTTGGCATTCCCTATCGCGTGGTGGGTGGCGCGCGGTTTTATGAACGGCAGGAAATCCGCGACGCCATGGCCTATTTCCGCGTGGTGGCGCAGCCTGCGGATGATCTGGCGTTTGAGCGCATTGTGAACCTGCCCAAGCGCGGGCTTGGCGATACCGCGATGCGCGAAATGCATGCGCTGGCGCGGGCGGAGGCGGTGCCGCTTTCCATCGCCGCTGGCATTGCGTTGGAAAAAGGCGTGATCAAGCAGGCCAAGGCGCGCGCGGCTTTGGGCGAATTGCTGGAAGGCTTCGCCCGCTGGCGCGCCATGTTGCCGAATGAAGGCCATGTGGTGATGGCGGCCACGCTTTTGGAAGAAAGCGGCTATACCGATATGTGGAAGCAGGATCGCAGCCCGGAAGCGCCGGGCCGGCTTGATAACCTCAAGGAATTGCTGCGCGCCATGGCGGATTATGAAACGCTTGGCGGGTTTTTGGAACATGTCTCGCTAGTTATGGAAAATGATGAAGCGGCGGAAGGCCAGCGCGTTTCCATTATGACTTTGCATGGCGCGAAGGGCTTGGAGTTTGACCGCGTGTTTCTGCCGGGCTGGGAAGAAGGTGTTTTCCCGTCGCAGCGCAGCCTGGAAGAAGGTGGCGAGAAGGCCTTGGAAGAAGAACGGCGCCTGGCCTATGTGGGCATCACGCGGGCACGACGTTTCGCGGTGATCAGCCATGCCTCCAATCGGCGCATTTACGGCAATTGGCAGGCTTCCATCCCGTCGCGCTTTTTGGATGAATTGCCGGCATCTGAAATCAAGCTGGAAGGCAATGCGGCGCGCGAGATGCGAAGTGCCAGTGTTTTCCCAAGCGCCGGCGGGCTTTACGGTCAGCGCCCGCGTGTGATCGAAGCAGCCGCCTGGGAAGTAAAAGAACGCCCGGCACCTTCCGCGCGTTATGCGCCTGGCGATCGCGTCTTTCACCAGAAATTCGGCTATGGCGAGGTGACGGGCGTGGAAGATGACAGGCTGGATGTGCGTTTCGACAAGGCCGGCGACAAGCGCCTGATTGATCGTTTTGTGGAGAAAGCCTGATGCGCCCTGCCGGCCCTGATGGCGCAGGCGCGCTTTCCCGCCGCCGCGCTGAACCGCTTGAAGCGCTCAGCATTGATGGGTTGAGTGAGGAAGCCCTGCCCTTCTTCGAAGCCGCTTTGCAACAGGTCTGTGGTACGGTTGCCTATTTCCGAGACGAACCAAGCGACACCTGGCGCGTGGAAGGCGTGCGCGAATCGGGCGCGGGGCAGGAGGAATTGGAAAGCGCTTTGGCCTTGGCGGCGTTGGTGGCCGGTATTGCCCAGCCCGAATTGCAGATCGCGCCCGTGGAAGCGGATGGCTGGCTGGCGCGCACCGTGCAGGCTTTTCCGGAACAGCGGATTGGAAAGCGGTTTTTGATCCGCCCAACCCATGTTGCGGATCGGCCCAGTTTTGATCGGTTGGTATTGAAGCTGGATGCGGGCTTGGCTTTCGGTTCCGGCGAACATGCTTCCACGCAAGGTTGCCTGATGGCCTTTGAGGCGATGGCACATCGCTGTCCTCGGCGGATCATGGATTTGGGCAGCGGTTCGGGCATTCTCGCCATGGCGGCGGCAAAGCTTTTGCATAAGCCGGTGACGGCGACTGACATCGAACCCTGGTCGGTGCGCATCTGTGCGGAAAATGCGCGGTTGAATGGCCTGTCAAGCCAGATGCACGCGCTATTGGCCGATGGCTGGCGCGACCGGCGGTTGCAAGGCAAGCGCTATGATCTGATTTTCGCCAATATCCTGGCGCGGCCGCTTTGCGCCATGGCGCGAGAATTGGCGGCGCATCTTGCACCGCAGGGAACGGCCATTTTGGCCGGGCTTCTCGGCACGCAGGCGCGCATGGTGCTGGCGGCGCATCGCCGTCAGGGCCTGGTGCTTGAACGCAAGATAGATATTGGGCCTTGGACTACGTTGGTACTCAGGCGGCGCTGATCAAACGCCGTTAATCAAAAGCCCCGGCTGAAGGGCCAATCCTCCGTAGCCGAGATGAACCGAAACGCTTTGGCATTCGCTTCATAAGCGCGTTTTGCGATCATGATATCAACCAGGGCCGTCTCCAGGGCTTCCTGCCCTTGAATGGCGGCAATGCCGGAACCGATGCCCTCTCGTGGGATGGGCGGAACATAGACAGGCCGTTCTGGCGCTGCGGTAGTATTGGCAAGGCGTATTGCCGCCATTTCCAGACGCTCCACGGCTCGCTGCATGCCGCTCAGCGTCGCATTCATTGCGGCATTGATGCCGCCGGGGATGGTTTTCGTCATGAAGCTAATCTAGCCGAGATTCGTAAATAAAGTTCTGAAGATTAGACACCCCTGGTGGAAATTTACGCCTCGGCTTCGCTTTTTTTGGTTCACTCCGCCGCCGCGCGCCGATCAAGATGCTGGCGCAGCCTTGGCATCACTTCCTGCGCCAGGCGGGCCATGCTCTCGGCTTCCCAGGCGGCATTGGGGCCGGACCAATCAAGCCCCGCCATCAGCACATGGCCATAGGGCCCGGCTTCCTCTCGCAGCGCGATCAGCTTGTCCAACACGGTGCGCGGGCTGCCGGCGATCACGCAGGCGTCAATCATATCCTCAGGTGTCGCGGTGTTATGGTCCATGTCTTCGCGCGGCGTCATGGTGGCGGCGAGCCCCGCGCGCTTCGCGAGACTGCCGAGGTATTCAAAGTAATAGCGTGTGGCGCCTTCCTCGGCGGTGGCGCGGGCGCGGGCTTCGGCATCGGTTGCCGCAATCACGAAATTCCGCGCCATGCGCCAGCGCGCGCCATCGGGCGCCTGGCCGGATTCGCGGAGGCCCGCGGCAAAGCTCTGCCAATGGCCGGCCAGGATGCGGTGCGCCACGAAATTGGCGCTGATCACGCCCCAGCCGCGCTTGGCCGCCAGCGCCACACCCTGCGAATCCTTGGAACGGGCAGAGATATGAATGGAAGGCCCGCCCGGCTGGAAGGGCTTTGGCATGAAGCCCACCCCATATTTGGGCAGCACATTGCGCGAAATCTTCACCGGCCAGGTTTCCCCGCCCACATCATAAGGTGGCTCGGCGGCCCAAATGCGCTGGATGGTCTCGAGCGATTCCACCATGCGCTTGCCGCGTTCCTTGGGTTCGATATCGCCAAACAGTTCAAAATCCGAAGACAAGCCCCCCGCGCCAATCCCCATCATGAAGCGCCCCTGCGCCATGTGGTCGAATTGCGCGACCTCAGCCGCCACAATCGCCGGGTGATGGTTCGGCAGGTTGATCACGCCGGTGCCGAAATTCAGGCTCGTGCGATGCACCAGCCCCGCCATGAACATCAGCGGCGATGCAATGGGTTCGGATGTGGCGGAAAAATGCTCCCCCACCCAAACCTCCTGAAAGCCCAGGCGATCCGCGAGCAGGGATTTTTCCGTATCCTCTGCCAGGGTTTCATGCATGGGGCGCTCCGGCGGATGGAGCGGCATCATGAAAAGGCCAAGATGCATAGGGCGCTTCCTCAATTCATTTTGGGCGATGTGCCTCGCCACTTGAACCCAAAGCCTAAAGCAAGCTTGTGCCAAAGGTGAAGGGGGGGGTGGGCCTTGCCAGGGGGCGCTTCTGCCCCGATGCTCCCCGGGTGACCCCTTCCGCCAGACTTGCCGCGGCGATCGAGCTTCTTTCAGCGCTCGAAGCCCAATGCTTCGCCCCCGATGCCCGTCGCCGCCCCGCCGATGCCGTGGCCAGCGATTTTTTCCGTGCCCGACGCTTCATTGGCGGGGGGGATCGGCGGAGCGTCAGCGAATGGGTCTGGGGCGTGGTGCGGCAAAGGCTGCGGCTGGATTGGAACCTGGCACGCCTGCCGGCTGAGCCCACGCCACGCTTATTGCTGATGACCTATCTGGTGCTGGTGGCGCGCTGGACCGAGGCCGATATTGGCCGGGGCTTTTCGGGCGAACGCTATGGCGCGGCCCCACCCAATCCAGCCGAAGCCCGCGCCGTGCGAATCATGGCCGGGCGAGAGCTTATGCACCCGGATATGCCCGAATCGGTGCGCTTCAACCTGCCGGAATGGCTGCTGCCGGATTTCAAGGCGCGTTTCGGCGCGGCGCTGGCCGACGAAACCGCCGCCATGGAAGAACCCGCAGCCCTTGATCTGCGCGCCAATATGCTGCGCAGCACGCGGGCGGAAGCCGCGGCTGCCCTGGTGGCCGAGGGCATCACCACGGAACCCACCCCCTTTTCCCCCTGGGGGCTGCGCGTGCCATCCCGCCGCCCGGTGACGGGCACGGCCGCCTTCAAGGCCGGTTTGATAGAAGTGCAGGATGAAGGCAGCCAATTGATCGCGCTTTTGGCCGATGCGCGCCCCGGGATGCGGGTTGCCGATTACTGCGCCGGCGCCGGGGGCAAGACGCTGGCCATGGCGGCCACCATGGAAAATCGGGGCAAGATCACTGCCTGCGATACCTCCGCCCCGCGCCTTGAAGGGGCGGCGCTGAGGTTCCGCCGCGCCGGGGTGGATAATGCCGAGAGGCATTTGCTGGAGCCTGGGGACCGCTGGGCCAAGCGCCGCGCCGGCAGCTTTGATCGCGTTTTGGTGGATGCGCCCTGCACCGGCACCGGCACCTGGCGGCGCAACCCGGATGCGCGGCTGCGCACTCGCCCGCAGGATTTGGCCGAGCTTATTGCAGTGCAAAACGACATTCTGGAAAGGGCAAGAGAATTAGTGCGTCCCGGCGGCAGATTGGTCTACGCTACCTGTTCCCTATTGCCGGCGGAGAATGAGGAGCGGATGGAAAGCTTCCTGGCAAGCAACCCGGATTTCGCGCCGATGGCGCTTGAAGCGCTATGGCCCGCGCTGCGGCCAGGCGTGGCGCAGCCCTGCGTGGGGCCATGGTTGCGGCTTTCTCCGGGTGCGCATGGTACGGATGGATTCTTCTGCGCTGTATTGGAAAGAAAGCCATGATCGCGATCCGCCGCGCCCGTGCCAGCGATGCCGCCGCGATTGGTGCGCTGCATGTCGCGGTATGGCGCAGCGCCTATGCCGGCATTCTGCCCGATGCCTATCTTTCCGGGCTTTCCGCAACCCGGCTGGCCGCCGCCTATCAGCGCGACATGTTCGACCGGCGCGGCGGCTATGCCGTGTTTGTCGCAGTGGCGTCCGGCGATGACGCGCCGGAAGGCAGTGCGCCGGATGAGGCGACGATTATCGGCTTTGCCTCTGGCGGGCGGTCCCGGCGCGAGGGGCTGGCGGATGGGGAAGTCAATACGCTCTATTTGAATGAGGATTACCGGGACCGTGGCACCGGGCGGCGCCTGATGCGTGCGGCGGCGGCGCATTTGCGGGTGGTGGGGTGCCGTTCGGCCATGGTCTGGGTGCTGCGCGACAACCCAACCCAATGGTTCTACCGCCATCTGGGCGGGCGGGTGGTGGCGCGCGGGCAGACCCGCGTGGGTGGCCAGGCGGTGGAGCAGGTGGCGATGCTTTGGGAGCCCATTGATACGTTGCTGGCGGCCACTGCGGCAGCGCCGGAGGCTTGAGCATTTTCAAGCCAAGTGGCCACACTTGGCAGCTCGGAAAATGCGGTCAAACAAACCCTAACTTGCCCGGAGGCGCGGCTTGTGGTGCAAGCCCGCATGGCCCGTGAAACGCTCGACTCCTCCCCCCGGCACGATCATGTGCTGATCCTCGATTTCGGTAGCCAGGTGACGCAGCTGATCGCCCGCCGCGTGCGGGAATCCGGCGTGTATTGCGAGGTTTGGCCCTTTCACCACGCGCCAGAAGAACGCATCCGCGCCTTTGCGCCGAGGGGCATTATCCTGTCCGGTGGGCCGGCCAGCGTGACGGAAGGCGAAAGCCCCCGCGCACCGGACGTGGTGTTCACGCTAGGCGTGCCGGTGATGGGCATTTGTTACGGCCAGCAAACACTTGCGGCGCAGCTTGGCGGCCTGGTTGAGCCTTCCGATCACCGCGAATTCGGCCGCGCCTTTGTAGATGTAACGGGCGAATGCGCCATCACGCGCGGCATCTGGGCCAAGGGCGCGCGTGAGCAGGTATGGATGAGCCATGGTGATCGCATCACGGCCCTGCCGCCGGGCTTTCGCAGCGTCGCGAGCAGTGAGGGCGCGCCTTTCGCCGTGATTGCCGATGATGCGCGGCAGTTTTACGGCACCATGTTTCACCCGGAAGTGGTGCATACCCCGCATGGCGCGGCGTTGCTGAAGAATTTCACCCATGATGTTTGCGGCTGCGCCGGCGATTGGACCATGGCGGGTTTCCGCCAGGAAGCGGTGGCGCGTATCCGCGCCCAGGTCGGCAAAGGCCGCGTGGTGTGTGGGCTTTCCGGCGGCGTTGATAGCTCTGTCGCTGCCGTGCTGATCCATGAGGCGATTGGCGATCAATTGACCTGCATTTACGTGGATCACGGGCTGATGCGCGCGAATGAGAGCGAACAGGTGGTCAGCACCTTCCGAGACCGTTTCAACATCAAGCTGATCCATCGTGATGCTTCCGATATGTTTTTGGGCCAGCTTTCCGGCGTTACGGACCCGGAGGTGAAGCGCAAGACCATCGGGCGTTTGTTCATTGAAGTGTTCGAAGAAGAACAGAACAAGCTGGGGGGCGCGGATTTCCTGGCGCAAGGCACGCTTTATCCGGATGTGATCGAAAGTGTCTCAGCGACCGGCGGGCCATCCGTCACCATCAAAAGCCACCACAATGTCGGTGGCTTGCCGGCACATATGCGCATGAAGCTTGTTGAGCCCTTGCGCGATTTGTTCAAGGATGAGGTGCGCGCCCTGGGGCGGGAGCTCGGCATTCCGGAAGAAATTGTCGGCCGCCATCCCTTTCCGGGGCCGGGCTTGGCCATTCGCATCCCCGGTGAGGTAACGCGCGAGAAGGCCGATCTGCTGCGCCGTGTGGATAGCGTGTTCCTGGAAGAAATCCGCAATGCCGGTTTGTATGACGCGATCTGGCAGGCCTTTGCCGTGCTGCTGCCTGTCCGCACCGTGGGTGTGATGGGTGATGGGCGGAGTTACGACCAAGCCTGCGCGCTGCGTGCCGTCACCAGCACGGATGGCATGACGGCGGATGTCTATCCCTTTGATATGGGCTTACTTAATCGCGTGGCGGCGCGGATTGTGAATGAGGTGCGCGGGATCAATCGCGTGACCTATGACATTACGTCGAAGCCGCCGGGGACGATTGAGTGGGAGTGACCCGCCCCCAAGATCATCCGTAACCTGGCGCCACGAAAGCTCAATGATCAACGCTATTCGCACCACTTCCTTGCGACGCTCATCCATCCTGCCGGTGCCCACGGCTCGTCTCCTTCGCAGCACAATATGTGATCAAACGAGCGGCAGAAATCCGTGAGAGGTCCAATATGTATCAGTAAGTTATACGGAAAGGCCGCTTGAAGCCGGGATTGAGCCCCCGGTCGGCAGTATCGGCGCACGCGGCGACAATGCACTCGCCGAGACCATCAAGAGGCTTTACAAAACTGAGGTCATTCACGGCGGCGGGCCGCGGCGCTGCTTCGAGGCCGTGGGATTCGCTACCTTGCGTTGGGTGGATTGGTTCAATAACAGACCCTTGCTAGCACCAATCGGCTATATTCCGCCCGCAGAAGCCGAAGAACGCACCTATGCCTCACAGGATCAACCAGCCATGGCGGCGTAACTTAAGCAAATCCGCAACCGGCAAACGCGGGGCGGTTCAGTTCAGAAACCCACTTAAGAAACGCCCCAGAACTGTTCATAGAAACTGGGCCCCCTCGTTCGGCGGATCGTGTTAATGCGGCCCGATCCCGTTCAGTGCCTCCTGCCAAGCCAGGGCAAAGCGTCGCGCCACGCCGGGCATGCCGTATCTCTCCTCAATGCGCGCGCGATCGGCGGTGCCCAGTGCCGCAAGTTGCGCGGGCGATAGCGCGAGCAGGCGAAGGCAGCACTCGGCCAGCGCACCGGGGTCGGCAGCCGGCACGATCCGTGTGGGATCGCCCAGGATCTCCATCGCCTCGCCCACATCAGTAGCAATGACGGGCACACCGGCCGCCATTGCCTCTCCGATAGCGTTCGAGAAACCCTCGGAGTGACGGGAGGTCGAGAGCGCGAGGTCGAAGGCGGCGGTCAGCTCTGGAATATCGAGCCGCTCGCCGAGCAGATGCACGCGTCCGGCGAGACCGTGGCGGGTTGCCAGCGCATCAAGATGCGGCCTGCCCGGAAGCATGCCGCGCCCTACGCAGACCAGGTGGCAGGCCGGGTCCGACGACGCCACGCGGGCGAAGGCCGCGAAAAGCGTCTCATGATCCTTGATGGCTTCGTCCCGAGCGACCCGGCCAATCAGGCGTACATTCTCCGCGAGGCCGAGTTCGGCCCGCAGCGCAGCGCCGGCCTTGGGCATCGGCCGAAAGCGAAGGGTGTCGAAACCGTTTGGGATATATGCCCGCTTCTTGGCTGGAAAACCCAATCTTTCATGGTCGGCTGCGCTCAAGGTCGCGTTGTAAATGATTCGATTCGTCCGGAATGCGAAAGGCACGGAGGCAATGATGACGGCGCGCGTCATAGGCCGCACATGGCTGATGCTGGAGAGAGTCTGGCGTATACCCCAAAGTACCGGTTTACCTGACGCAGTCAGCGAGGCGACGAGGTTACCGTGATACATCCAACCCTGCACCACGTCTGCGCGAGCTTCCTGGACCAGGCGACGGAGCCGGACCAACGACAGGACCGCACGCGGTGACCGGGGAATGCCAGCATCAACAATCTGCGCCCCGGCGGCCGCGATCCTGGCCGCAAGTACCCCACCGCTCAGGAGTGGCATCACAACATGTTCATGCTCGGGCGGGGGAAGCGCCTCAATCAATTTTGCGAGCATTATCTCGGCGCCGCCTGTGTGGAGGCCGGTTATGATATGTGCGATCCGCAAGGGCATCCTCAACTTTCGAGGGTGGTCAGGGTCAAATGACTGCTCCTGTTAACCCATTTCTCGCCGGAGTGAATCGGCTTTTTGCGCTGTGCGGCTTGGGTTGGTGGCAAGAACGGTGTCAGCAAGGCCCCTTCGGCTTCGGCCAAGCCACTTAAATACAGCAAAGGCGCGGCGCAGCCAAACAACCGCCTGATTATGGGCGCTGTGCTGAAGCAGACCTTACCTTGACATCTCTGGCTTTGCGCGCGTAACGCGGGTCAGCCAAAAGCTGTGTATCCGCGTTGACCGCAAAACCCGCTCCGGCAGATGCCGCATAAGAAGGGCGTGCAGCGTCTTACGAATTGGTGCCGAGCACATTTTTCAGAATGAGTGAGGGCCAAATCTTGGTAGACTCTCGCCGACTTGAAGCCTGGACAATGAAGTTTCTGCCTGCCCAGATGCGTAGGCGCTTGCAGGGTGCCAGTGGTGAAAATCGCGCGATTGTGCGCGGGATGGTTTGGGTTGCGGTTTTCCTAATGGTTGCCAAAGCGATAGCCGCCGTCAAAGAAATGATGGTGGCTTATCGCTACGGCGCCGGCGCCGTGGTTGATGGGTATTTGTTTGTATTCAACTTGGCCCAATGGCCATGTGGTGTATTCGCGAGCGTGACGGGGATCATCCTCATCCCGTTTCTCGTCAAACTCCAACAGGAACGGCCTTCTGAAGCCAGCAGTCTGCAGGCCGCGTTGCTGCCTTTCGCTTTTCTGTTAGGTGCGGCAGTCAGCCTGCTATTCGGCGCCATCATGTGGTGGGCCGTCAGCCGCATGGAGCTGGGATTGACCGCTGAGAGCCAAGCGGCAGCCTTGACCGCCCTGCCCTGGATCGCGCCCAGCATTGCCTTCGCCTTCATGGGCGCGGTGCTGTCGAATTGGCTGATGAGCCAGCGCCGCCATGCCAATACCTTGCTGGAAGCAACGCCAGCGGCGGCGATTGCTATCTGCCTTCTGGTCTGGCCGATGGCCTCAGGCCAGGCATGGGGCGTTCTGCCATTGGCAGTGGCGACGCTGATCGGCTTTGCGCTTCAGACATTATTATTGGTCAGGCTTTGCGGGCAACCTATCGGCTTCGCGCATCTCGGCACCATCGCGGAGCATTGGCCCGCGTTGCGCAAGGCCTTCGGGATCATGCTGCTGGCGCAAATCATCACCAACAGCGCGGAATTGCTGGATCAGTTTTTTGCGATACGCATGGGGGAAGGCGTGCTGGCCAGCTTTTCCTATGCGCAGCGCATCATGGCGCTTGTGCTTGGGCTGACCGCGGTGGTTGTGGGGCGGGCGATGCTGCCTGTCTTCGCCAGTGCGGGGGACCTTCGCGCGAGCTTCGCCTTGGCGCAGCGCTGGGCCTGGCGTTTCGGGGTATTGGGCGCCCTGTGTGCCGTGGCGGTGGTGTTGACTGCGGATTGGGCAGTGATGCTGCTGTTTGAACGCGGCGCCTTCACCGCAAAGGACACCCAGGAGGTCGCGCAAATTCTGCGCGTGCTGGCGCTTCAACTGCCCTTCTACCTGTTTGGTATTGTGCTGGTGCAATGGCTGGGGGCCGCGGGCAAGGCATTCTGGTTGCTCATGGCGGCTATTGTGGGCTTTCTGGCTAAGCTGTGCGGTGCATGGGTGTGGTTTGATCTTGGGGGCCAGGGTCTGGCTGCCTCCACCGCGCTGAAGTATATTGTGAGCTCAATCATGATTTATGGAACTGCAAGGTATCTGCTGCGCCTCAAAAGGGTGAAATAAATCATCCATGTTTGGCGCGGAAAATCTAATGCTGATCGCATCACGCAACAAAGGGAAATTCAGCTTGGTTTATGAACTACAGCGTATTGACGATGATGGGTGCCTTGCGCCACTGGAAATTGATCGTCTGCAACCATTCCAGGATATCCTGGCAGCCCCCCGCCCATGAGCCAGCGCCTGCTGTTTCTGATTCACTCCCTCTCCATGGGTGGCGCTGAGCGGGTGGCGACCAATCTGGCCAATCATTGGGTCAATAAGGGCTACACGGTGGCGGTGGCCACCTTATCCAGCACTTCATCGGATTTTTACGCGCTTGATCCGCGTATTGAACGCATTGCGTTGGACCTGGCCAAGCCAAGCCAGCACCCCATGGCGGCTATGCTTAACAACCTACGCACCCTAAGGGCGGTTCGTCGGCTGCTCAAGCAATGGCAGCCGCAGGTCACGATCGCCCTGATGACCAGCGCGAATGTCTATCTCGCCTTGGCTGGCTGGGGGTTGCCTGGGCAGAAGATCGGCAGCGAGCGCATTCACCCACCCACGCTTCCTTTGGGGCGCGTCTGGGAAATGTTGCGGCGCTTGGCTTATGGTCGGCTCGATCAACTGGTGGCGCTGACCGCACCCAGTGCGGCTTGGCTCCGCGATCACACGCGGGCCAAGGACGTGACCGTTATTGGCAACCCAATCTCCTGGCCAATCCCGGTGCAGCCACCGGTTCGTGACCCCAGCGCGCTGCTGCCCATGGGCCGTCAGCGCTTGATTGCTGCGGGACGTCTGGTTGAACAGAAGGGTTACGACCTGCTGATCGAGGCATTTGCCCTGCTTGCGCCGGATTTTCCGACCTGGGACCTGATCATCGTCGGTGAAGGGCCATTGCGCGGCCCGCTGGAAGCGCAAGTGGCGCGATTGGGCCTGCAGGACCGCGTGTTTCTGGTGGGTTCGGTCGGGAATATTGGTGCCTGGTATATGGCCTGCGACCTATATGTCATGAGCAGCCGCTTTGAGGGTTTCCCCAATACGCTAGTGGAGGCCCTGGCTTGCGGCCTGCCGGCGGTCAGCTTCGACTGCGAAACCGGACCAAGCGACATTATTCGTCCCGAGATTAATGGCCTACTGGTTCCGCCTGAAGATGTCAGCGCCCTGGTTGCATCCTTGACAGCATTGATGGCGAATCAAGCGCTGCGTGAGCGTTTCGCGATACGCGCGGTAGAAGCGCGCGAGCAGCTTTCTGTGGATGGAATTGCGGGTCAGTGGGAACGCCTTTTCCAGCAATCATAGAGCCACCATGCCAAGCCCATAGGCGCCATCAGAACAACCAGCAGCCTGCCGCCCGCTGACCCAGGCCAAAAACGCTCTTGCTGCGCCTGAGACATATCCAAATGCAACCGAAAACGGGTCCAGCGCGCTGCTTCAATTACGAAATGAACCGGGTTATGCCAGAACCATCGCAATTCGTTATTCAAGACCATGGTCTTCCAATACAAACTGCCGGCCGCGTCGCGGGCAGCGTTTCTTGTCTGCGTCACTTGATTTCCGGCGTCCTGGAAGTAGATACGCACCACTTCATTGACGAATCGGGTCTTGTAATGGGCCGCAATGGCCGTCCACACCACACCTTCGGGCACATGGCCGGGTAGGTGCTCAGGGAAAGGGTGCGCGCGCAGGATGTCGGTTCGGTTAAAGCCCCATTTTTCACCGCGCACACCAAATCTGTAGCGCATCTCCAACGAATCCGAATCAATGCCCCAATCACCCGGAAAAGAATCGCCGACGATTTTCCCTTGCGGATCCTGACACAACCCACAAACGCCCACGAAATGAATGCGCTCATGTTCTGGAATTGCAAGCCAATGATGAACAAACCGTTCAAGCGCGGTAGGTGGAAAAGCATCATCCGAATCAGCGGGTAGAAAAAGCTCACCTTTAGCCAACCTTACCCCGTGATTGAATGCTTTCTTCTTGTGTCCATTTTCCTGCCAGACATAATGAATCGGAAAATTGGCTTCCTTCTGCCATGCTTCGACAATTGATTTCGTGCCATCTGTGGACCCATCATCCACGATAAACCATTCAAAATCGCGAAAGGTTTGGTGCTGCAAGCTTTCATAGACACGATGAAGCGTGCGTGCGCGGTTATAGGATGGCGTAAAGACGGTAAAGAATGTCATGGTTTATTTGCCTCCGCGGATTTCAGCGCATATTCGAGCCAAGCGACCATTGGGTGATCCAGGTTCAGCAGCTTTTTTTTGGGCATCAGCCGCCCGTCAGCGCCCGCTGACCAGATGTTCCAGCGCGCGCTCCGTCCGCGTTGCCAAGGCTTCGATGGAGTATCCCTCAATCGCGGCGCGGACAAGCGCCCGGGGTGGTGGCGGGCGGGTAAGCGCGGCGCCCAACACGTTGGCCAGATCATGCGGGTCGCCCGCGGCGGCAAGCCATTCAGGGCCAAGCAACAGGTCAGGCGCATCGCCAACATTGGTCGCGACAACGGGCGTGCCGCAGGCCATGGCCTCTGCAACCACATTCGGAAAACCTTCGCCCCAGGCGGAGGATGAGCACAGCAGGTCGAAGCCGTTATAGGCTTCTGGCATGTCGCGCTGGGCGGGCTCGACACGCACACAATCCTGCAGGCCTAGCCGCGCCGCATCGGCGGCCAGGGCCGCGCGCGTCGCCTCATGCGCCGATGCGATGATGACGGCCCGAAAAGCCGCGCCGCCTTGCTTCAGCCGTGCAAGAGCAGCCAGAAAGGTGGGATGATCCTTCATCGGGTCCACCCGCCCTACATGGCCAATCAGCATTGCCGTGTCTGGAATTCCCCAGCGCGCCCGCGCGCGCGCGCGGGCAGCGGCGTCGGGGCGGAATACGCCAAGGTCTATGCCGTTCGGCACCACTACAAGACGGTCAGCGGGAAAACCGCGCTGCAGGGCTGCCTCCCGCCCGGCCCGGGAATTGGCGATCGTCAGGTCGGCGAAGGCTGCCAAACGCGCTTCCAGCCGATGCGCAAGGCGGGCAAGGCCATCACCGGGGGGCGCAACATCAGATGCCCGCAAGCCAAACACGATCCGCGGACGGGGCCGCAGACTGCGCGCGATAAGCGCGAGGAGATTAGCGACGTTAAGGTAGCCATGCACCACATCTGGCCGGGTTGCGGCGATCAGTCCGCGCAGCCTGACAAGGGTGCGGGCTGCTTCCCAGCGACGTGCCTTGCCCAGGTCATGCAGAACAACATCGCTGCCGGCCAATTCGGCTTCAAGCGGTCCGCCAGGATACATGGTGGTGATCGTCACCGCGTGGCCGCGCGCCGCCAGGGCCCGCGCCAGGACAACCAGCTGGCGCTCGGCGCCGCCAATGGTCAGGGCGCGAACGATAAAAAGGACCCGCAT
>JADCEX010000308.1 GCA_020249825.1 Roseomonas sp. | reverse complement strand
GGCATTGGCGGTTTCCTCTTTTGCGGGAATACTCACCCCCGGCCCGTACCGGGCGCAAGCCCTGGGCTTGGGATGATGAATTTTCTGTTATGCGGCGCGGCACACAGCCCCGCCGGAAAGGGTGGATGCGATGAATGACATGCGGCGAACCATGCCAGCAAATACCGGCCCGGCCTTGACCGAGCCCGAGGTGATCATCATCGGCGCCGGCATTTCCGGCCTTTATCAGCTCTATCGGTTGCGGGAGCTTGGCTATGGCGTCCAAGTGTTCGAAACCGGCAGCGATCTGGGCGGCATCTGGTATTGGAACCGCTACCCCGGCGCGCGGTTTGATTCCGAAAGCTATACCTATGGCTATTCCTTTTCCGATGAGTTGCTGCAGGAATGGTCATGGTCTGAACATTTCGCCCCACAGCCCGAAACTTTGCGCTATTTGCAGCATGTGGCGGATAGGTTCGATCTCCGTCGCCATATCCAATTCAATAGCCGCGTCGTGAGCGCACATTTCAATGAAGCTGCGCAGCGTTGGACAGTCAAACTTGATACGGGCGCAGAGCATCACTGCCGCTTCCTGATCACCGCGCTTGGCCCGCTTTCCGCTGATACACTGCCACGCATTCCGGGCGTTGAAAGCTTTACCGGCCAATCCTTCCATACCTATCGCTGGCCCCATGAGCCCGTGAGCTTCGCGGGTAAGCGCGTGGCGGTGATTGGCACCGGTGCGACCGGTGTGCAGGTGATCCAGACCATCGCGTCTGAGGTTGGCTCCCTCACGGTTTTTCAGCGCACGCCCAATTGGTGCGCGCCTTTGCATAACCGCCCAATCACGGAAGAAGAACAGCGCCAGATCAAGGGCAATTACCCAGCGCTTTTCGCGCTGCTCCGCACCACGCCTGGCTGCTATATCCACAATGCCGATCCGCGCAGCGTGTTTGAAGTCACGCCAGAAGAACGCGAAGCCTTTTGGGAACTGCGCTACGCCGAACCAGGCTTTGGTATTTGGCAGGCGAATTACCGCGATATCCTGACCGACCCCAAGGCCAATGCGCTGATCAGCGATTTCATTGCGCGCAAGATCCGCCAGCGCGTGAAGGACCCAGAGGTTGCCGATAAGTTGATCCCGAAAAATCATGGTTTTGGCACGCGCCGCGTCCCGCTCGAAACCCGCTACTTTGAAGCCTATAATCGCGACAATGTGCGGCTGGTGGATATTAATGAAACCCCGATTGAGCGCATTACGCCGAAGGGCATCAAGACCAGCGATGCCGAATATGAATTCGACATGATCATCTACGCCACGGGCTTTGACGCCATTACCGGCGCTTTTGATCGGATTGATTTCAGGGGCATTGGCGGCCAGCGGCTTAAGGATAAATGGGCGGATGGGCCGAAGACCTATCTCGGTCTGCAATCCGCGGGCTTCCCCAATATGCTGACCATTGTCGGGCCGCATAATGCCTCCACCCGCTGCAATATCCCGCGCTGCATTGAACAAAATGTGGAATGGGTGACAGACCTTATGCGCCATGTGCGCGACAACGGCATCACGCGCTTTGAAGCGACCGAAGCGGCGGAAGCCGAATGGTCGCATCATATCGAAACCTTGGCCGAAGGCTTGCTTTATACCCAGATCGATTCCTGGGCGACCGGGATCAACCGCAATGTGGAAGGGCGCGATCAACGCCGCATTCTGCAATATCAGGGCGGCGCGCCAGCCTATCGCGCGAAATGTGATGCGGTTGCCGCTGCTGGTTATGCCGGCATGATTCTGAACTGAGGGGCAAACCATGCGCCAAAACCCAGTACGCGACGCGCTGCGCCAAGGCCGCATGGCCCATGGCATCATGGCAACGGAATTCCTGACACCGGGCCTTTGCCAAATCCTCGGCAATGCCGGCGCGGATTACGTGATTTTCGATATGGAACATGGCGGCATGGGCATTGATGCGATCAAGGCCCAATGCGCCTTTGCGCGCAATGTTGGCGTAGTGCCTTTGGTGCGCGTGACGGGTCATCATTACCACCTGATCGCGCCCATTCTTGATGCCGGCGCCATGGGCATCATGGAACCCATGGTGGAAACACGCCAACAGGCCGAAGAATTGGCCGCCTGGTGCCGCTATCGCCCCGAAGGCCGGCGCGGCGTTGGCTTCGGCTACGCGCATGATGACTATAAGGGCCAAGATGTAATCGCCGGCATGAAGGCCGAGAACGACCGCGTCATGGTCATTCCCCTGATCGAAACCGCCAAGGGGATTGAGAATGTGGAAGCGATCATGGCCGTGCCCGGCGTGGATCTGGGCTGGTTCGGCCATTATGATTTGAGCGATTCACTTGGTATCACCGCGCAATTCGACCACCCGATGTTCCAAGCCGCGCTCACCCGCTTCCTGAAAGCCTGCGACGCTGCGGGCAAGCCCGCCGGCGTATTGGGCGCGGGGATGGACATGGTGCGCGGTTGGCGCGCCAAGGGGTTTCGCTGCCTCTGCTACGGGTCTGATGTCAGCGTTTTCCAATCGGCCCTCAAGGGCGCCTTGGATACGCTGAAGGGCGAAGCGGGCTGACAACACATCATCGAAAAATCGGAAGAGGATAATGGAATTCAAAATCGGCACTGAACAGCGGGAGATGATCGCTGCCGTCAGGCAATTGGCGCAAAACGAATTCAAGCAGGATGCGCCGAAATGGATGGATGGCACTTTTCCGTGGCCGAATATCAAGAAGCTCGCGGGGCTTGGCGTGCTGGGTATGTCGGTGCCGGAAGAATATGGCGGGCTTGGGCTTTCCATTCTTGATTCCGCTTTGATCCTGGAAGAAATCGCCAAGGTGGATTACGTCACCGCCATGGCGGTACTGGGGGAAGCCGGGGTGCAAACCCGCGTCATTTCCCATTACGCGCCCAAGGCCATCAAGGAACGCATCCTGCCCCGCGTGATTTCAGGCGATTGCATCCTGGCGATTTGCATGACGGAACCGCATGCCGGTACGGATGTTGCCAATTACCGCACCAATACCAAACGCCATGGCAATCATTTGGTGCTGAACGGTACAAAAACGCTGATTTCCCGCGCCGAGGAAGCCGGCATGTTCGTTGTCTTCACCCGCGTGGATGGCAAGGCAGGGCGCGAAGGGATTGGTTGCGTGCTGGTGGAAAAGGGCACGCCAGGCCTTTCTGTCACCGGCACCTACCACACTATGGGGGGCGAGAATCTGCACGAAGTGCAGTTCAATGATTGCGAATTACCGCCCGAAAACCTGGTGATTGAAACCGATGGCTTCAAGAAATTACTGACCGCCTTCAATACGCAGCGCTGCCTCAACCCCAGCATTTCCTTGGGGCTGGCGGAAGGCGCCTTTGATGAGGCGGTGCGCTATGTGAATGACCGCAAGCTGTTCAGCAAATCCATCGCAGATTTCCAGGGTATTCGCTGGAAATTCGCCGATATGTTCAAGGATATCGAAGCGGGGCGCGGTTTGCTCTACCGCGCATGCCTCACCGCCAATCCCTTCCCTGATCCCTTCATGGCCGCTACCGCCAAGGTATTCTGCAATGAAATGTCGCTACGCGTGACCAGTGAAGCCGTGCAAGTGCATGGCGGTTATGGCTTCACAGATGAATACCCGGTCTCCCGGCTGTATCGCGGTGCGCGTTATGGTTCGCTTGGTGGTGGGTCTTCGGAATCGCTCCGTGATCTGATCGGCAAGCACATCCTGGCCGATGCCGGCGGTGTGGATGGCATTCTGGGCCTTGATACCTATTGAGAAACCTTGCAGGGCGCAGGCCGGCTGTGGTTAAGCCTTGAAAAATTCACCGGGAGGAATGTCATGACCCTGAAGCTCAGCCGTCGCGCCGTCATGGGCGCTGCCGCGCTCGCCCCCTTCGCTGCCCACGCGCAATCGGATTGGCCCAATCGCCCGGTGCGTATTGTGGTGCCCTTCCCGCCCGGTCAGGCCGCCGATATTTTCACCCGGCTGATTGCCGATGAGCTTTCCAAACGCTGGCCGCAGCGCGTGGTGGTGGAAAATCGCGCAGGTGGTGCTTCCGTGCCCGGCGTTGAATCCGTGGCGCGTGCGCCGGCCGATGGCTATACGCTGCTCACCGGCACATCCGGCCCGCTTGGCGTCAATCCTTCCGTCATGCCGCGCTTGCCCTATGATGTCGAAAAGGATTTTGCCTTCATCACCAATGTTGTGATGGTGCCCCTGTTGGTGATTGCGCATCCCTCCGTCACCGAACGCACCATTCAGGAATTGGCCGCCAGCGCCAAGGCGCGGCCCGGGCAGATAGACATGGCCTCTGCCGGCCCCGCCACCAGCCAGCATATGGCGGCTGAATTGCTGATGCTGCGCGCCGGCATTCGCTTCAATATCGTGCATTATCGCGGCAGCGGTCCCGCCATTGCCGATGTTATCGCCGGCAATGTGAAGCTGATGACGGATTCCGTCGCCTCCGCCCTGCCGCATATCCAATCGGGCCGCGTGCGCCCGATTGCGCTGTGCAGTGCGCGGCGCGTGCCGCAATTGCCGGATGTGCCCACCATCGCGGAAAGCCTCGTGCCCGGCTATGAAGCCGCGGGCTGGTCTGGCCTGGTTGCGCCCACGGGCACGCCGCCCGAGATCATCAATCGCATCAATGCCGATGTTGTTGCTGTGCTGCGCGATCCCACCGTCACCAAAAGGATCGAGGATATGGGCGCGGTGGCAGACCCGCTGACGCCAGATCAATTCGGCAGCTTCGTGCGCGCCGAGGTCGCAAAATGGCGCGAAGTGGCGCGCGCCGGCAATGTAAAGCTGGAAGGCTAAAGCAGTATCACTGCAACGCCATGCCGGCGGAAACGCCATGCAGGCATGCCATCAATAGCGAAAGCGGCAACCGCAGGCGCCACCACCAGGCGGGCGCCATGCTGGCCGCTTGCGCCGCACGGTCAGCAAGCGGCAACAACGCGAAAATCACCGCCAGCAGCAAAAGCCCCGCCTGGGGCGGCAGCAGTAGCGCCACCCAGGCCACCAGCATCGGCAGCACCGAAAGCACCAGCCAGCGCGTCAGCGCCGCTCCATCAACGCGGTTCGCCGCCAGCCCCCACCAGGCGCCGCCGATGAAGCTTGCGATCAAGGCGCCATAAGCCGGGCCTGCGAAAAGCGCGAAGGCCGCAGCGTCTCCGCCGGCGGCCAGAAGCGGCGGCATGGCAAGGCTTGGCAGCAGGCCAGCGGCGCCCAGCAGCAAGGCAGGGCGGGGGATGGAGGCATTGGGCATGCCCCTGCCCTCTCACAATTCCACCGTCCAGGACAAGCCCACCCTGGCGCGCAAGCCAATCCGGGGCCATCTTACAGCCATGAATGTCATCGCCCCCGGCCCCGTGCTGTTCATGCCGGAAAAGCGCCCCGCGCCGCCCACCATGCGCCGGCTTACCGTGACCGCGCCTTATGAACCAAATGGCGACCAGCCACGCGCCATCGGGGAACTCGTCGCCGGTTTGCAGGGTGGTGATCGCGACCAGGTGCTGCTGGGCGTTACCGGTTCCGGCAAGACCTTCACCATGGCCAAGGTGATTGAAGCCGTGCAGCGCCCAACCCTGATCCTGGCGCCGAACAAAACGCTTGCCGCGCAGCTTTATGGCGAGATGAAAAGCTTCTTCCCGGAAAACGCGGTGGAATACTTCGTTTCCTACTATGACTACTACCAGCCGGAAGCCTATGTGCCGCGCACCGACACCTATATCGAAAAAGACGCGCAGATCAATGAACAGATAGACCGCATGCGCCATTCCGCGACTCAGGCGCTGCTGGAACGGAATGATGTGGTAATCGTCGCCTCGGTTTCCTGCATCTATGGTATTGGCTCGGTCGAGACCTATTCCCGCATGGTCGTGAAGCTTGAAGCCGGCGGGCAGATTGACCGGGATGTGCTGGTGAAGGGCCTGGTCGAACAGCAATATCGCCGCAACGACAATTTCTTCGCCCGCGGCACCTTCCGCATTCGCGGCGAAACCGTGGATTTATGGCCCAGCCATTTGGAAGACCGCGCCTGGCGCGTCTCGCTCTTTGGTGATGAGATCGAGGCGATCCGTGAATTTGATCCGCTGACGGGCGAAATTACCGCAGAGATGGAACGCGTTTCGATCTACGCCAATAGCCACTATGTCACCCCGCGCCCGACGCTGACGCAAGCCATCACGCGCATCAAGGATGAACTCAAGGAACATCTGGCGAGGCTGCACGCAGAAGGCAAATTGCTGGAAGCGCAGCGGCTGGAACAACGCACCATCTTCGACATTGAAATGATGGAAACCACCGGGTCTTGCAAAGGCATTGAAAATTACAGCCGCTACCTCACGGGCCGCAATCCGGGCGAACCGCCGCCCACGCTGTTCGAATATTTGCCCGATAACGCCTTGCTGATCGTGGATGAAAGCCATGTCACGGTGCCGCAGATTGGCGGCATGTATCGCGGCGACTATGCCCGCAAGACCGTGCTGTCGGAATACGGCTTCCGGCTACCAAGCTGTACGGATAATCGCCCGCTGAAATTCGAAGAATGGGATACCTACCGCCCGCCTTCCATCTTCGTCAGCGCAACGCCTGGCCCGTGGGAGA
Organism: Roseomonas sp.; assembly: GCA_020249825.1. GTDB lineage: Bacteria > Pseudomonadota > Alphaproteobacteria > Acetobacterales > Acetobacteraceae > Neoroseomonas. The sequence goes on along the minus strand of JADCEX010000308.1, from coordinate 9,685 downwards.
TGGAACGCACCGGCGGCGCCTTTGCCGAACAGGTGATCCGCCCAACCGGCCTGGTGGACCCCGTCACGGAAATCCGCCCGGTGGAAAAACAGGTGGATGATCTGCTGGCGGAATGCCGCGAAGTTGCCAAACATGGCGGGCGCGTGCTGGTGACTACACTCACCAAGCGCATGGCCGAAGACCTGACCGAATACATGACAGAAGCCGGCATTCGCGTGCGCTATCTGCATTCGGATATTGACACACTTGAACGCATCGAAATCATCCGGGATTTGCGCAAGGGCGTGTTTGATGTGCTGATCGGCATCAACCTGTTGCGCGAAGGTTTGGATATTCCGGAATGCGCTTTGGTTGCGATTCTGGATGCGGATAAGGAAGGGTTTCTGCGCAGTACCACATCGCTCATTCAAACCATTGGCCGCGCTGCGCGCAATGTTTATGGGCGCGTCGTGCTCTATGCCGATGTCATGACCGATAGCCTGCGCCGCGCCCTGGAAGAAACCGCACGCCGCCGATCAAAACAGGAAGCCTGGAATGCGGAACACGGCATCACGCCGCAAACCATCCGCCGCGATATCTCATCCGCGCTGCAATCCATCTATGAACAGGATTACGTGACGGTTGAAGCGCTTGAAGGCGAAGAAACCGCTGAATTCATCGGTAAGGATCTGAAAGCCACCATCGCGGAATTGGATCGCAAGATGCGCGCCGCCGCGGCGGATCTGGAATTCGAAACCGCGGCGAGGCTGCGGGATGAAATCAAGCGGCTAGAAAGCCTTGATCTGGGCCTTTCGCCCAACCTCGCCGGTCGGTCCCTGCAGGAAGCCAAGCCCAAGGCCAAGGCGGATTGGAAGCCAAAGCCCATGGGGCCGGGCGGCGGCGGCTATGATCCCAATAAGGGCAAGGGCGGTCGCCGGCGCAAGGGCTGATTCGCGCAAAAAACCGGCATCCCCGCCCACTTTATGGGCAGATTTGACCCGAAACCCGCTTTGCAGCCCCCGCCCTATGCGGCTAAGCCTTGCCCCACGCATCCCAAGGGCGCAGAAAACCCAGGTCACGGGAATATAGGGAGATCACCAATGGCTCACGGAATTTCGCGCCGCGGCGCGCTCATCGCCGGCACGGCAATCCTCGCGGCCCCGCTTATTGCACGCGCCCAGGCGCCGCGTCTCCGCTTCACGCTTGATTGGGCCTTCCAGGCGCCCAACGCCTTCGCGTTGCTGGCGCGTGACAAGGGCTATTTCCGCGACGCCGGCATTGATGTGCAGATTGATCGTGGCCAGGGTTCGGGCGGTGTGCCGGTCGCGCTTGCCGGCGGTTCCTATGACATGGGCTATGCGGATTTGAACCCCGCCATCAAATTCGTCGCCGAAAACCCGGATCGTGGCATTGTCGCGGTCGCGGTGCTGCATGATCGCAGCCCGCTTTGCGCCATTGTGCGCGCTGATGGCCCCATTCGCACGCCGAAGGATCTGGAAGGCAAGCGCCTGGCCGCGCCGGATTTCGATGCCGGGCGTCAGCTTTTCCCCGCCTTCGCCAAAGCCGCCGGTATTGATGCCAGCAAGGTAACATTCCTTTCAGTGTCTCCCGCCTTGCGTGAACCCATGCTGGTGCGCCGCGAAGCCGATGGTGTCACGGGCTTTGTCACCACCTCAGCACTCGCGCTGAAAGGCATCGGGCTCGACCACCCGGCGCAGCGCGTGATGATGTATTACGATCACGGGTTGAACCTTTACGGCGGCGCCATCCTGACCACGCGCGCCTTCATTGAACGCAACCCAGCCGTGGTGCGTGGTGCGACGGCAGCGCTGATGCGCGGCTTCCGCGATACGCTCCGCAATGGTCAAGAAATGCTGGACAATCTGAAGCGCGTGGAGCCACTGACGGATGTGGCGCTGGAACGTGAGCGGCATGAAATGAATGTCGCGCGCGTCATCATGTCTGACAATGTGCGCGCCAATGGGCTTTCATCCGTGGATATGGGCCGCCTGCAAACCGGCATTCGTGCGGTTGAAGAAGCCTATAATCTTCCGCCCCGGGTGCAGGCCGCGCAAATCTACACAGTGGATTTCCTGCCCCCCGCCGCTGACCGCGCGGTCTGATCACGCAATATGGCGCAAGGTTTCGTGGATATCTCCAATGTCGCCATGCGCTATGGCGGCGTTGAGGGAACGCTCGCACTCAAAGGCGCAAGCCTTGCGGTGGCAGAAGGCGAATTCGTTGCTGTGGTCGGGCCATCAGGCTGCGGCAAATCCACGCTGATGCGCCTGGTGACTGGATTGTGGCCACCCACTGAGGGCCAGGTTTTTGTGGATGGGCGCGAAGTGGAAGGCCCGCTTTCCATCGCCGGCATGGCCTTCCAGAATCCCACCCTGCTGCCATGGCGGAATATTCTGGACAATGTGATGCTGCCCTTGGAAGTGGTGCAGCCGCATCGTCGGCAATTGCGCGCCAAGCGGGCCGATTACGAACGCCAAGCGCGGGAATTGCTCTCCCTCGTTGGGCTTGATGGGTTTGAAGCCAAGTTTCCCTGGCAGCTTTCGGGGGGCATGCAGCAGCGAGCCTCGCTCTGCCGCGCCCTGATCCATCAGCCGCGCCTTTTGATGTTGGATGAACCCTTCGGCGCGCTTGATGTCTTCACGCGTGAAGATCTTTGGGCGGTGATGCAGAAGCTTTGGCTGGCGCGCCGCCCTACGGTGATCCTGGTGACGCATGATTTGCGCGAAGCCGCCTATCTGGCGGATCGCGTGCTGGTCATGTCTTCCCGTCCCGGCCGCATCATTGCCGAACGGCGCGTGGATTTCCCACGAGAGCGCACCATGGAAACCACCTACGCCACCGAATTCCAGGATTTGGTGCATGAACTTCGGGACCGCATCAGCGATGCCCGCGATGCCGAGGAAATTGCCGATGCCCCGTAAAGCGCTTCGCAGCCCGGAAGCCTTGGCAGCCGCCGCGCGCCGGCGCCGCCGATTGGAAAATGCCCTGCCCTGGCTGGTGATCGGCGGCATGTTCCTGGTTTGGGAAGCCGCCGTCTGGGCCTTCAAGATTCAGCCCTTCATCCTGCCCGCCCCTTCGGCCATTGCGGGCAGCATGCTGAAATGGTGGCAGCCCTTATTGGCGAATTCCTGGGCCACCTTGCTCACCACCGTGATCGGCTTTGCCATGGCGGTGGTGTTCGGGCTTTTGCTTGGCATTGTGATCGGGTCTTCGGTGCTGGTCTATCGCGGGCTTTATCCGCTGCTGATCGCCTTCAATTCCGTGCCCAAAGTGGCGGTGGTGCCGGTGCTGGTGATTTGGTTCGGCGCTGGCTTCTGGCCCGCCGTGCTGACCGCCTTTCTGATTTCCTTCTTCCCGATTGTGGTGAATGTCGCGACCGGTATCGCGACGGTTGAACCTGAATTGCGCGATGTGCTGCGCGCGCTTGGCGCGAAGCCGGTGGACATCATTCGCAAAGTGGGTCTGCCGCGTGCCATGCCGTATTTCTTCGCCTCGCTCAAAGTGGCGATCACCGTCGCTTTCGTGGGCTCCATCATCAGTGAAACCGTCGCCGCCAATGAAGGCATTGGGCATTTGATGCTGGTGGCGTCCTCCCGCTTTGATGTGCCTTTGGTCTTTGCGGGGCTGATCATCACGGGCGTCATGGGGGTTGCGATGTATTGGGTGGCGGTAACCATCGAAGAACGCACCACCGGCTGGGCCACACGCGGCCAGCAGGACCCGCGCCTCGCGGCCGGGGGCTGAGCCATGGCGGAAGCAGCGCTTCGACTTGGCATGATGACGCCAAGCTCCAACACCGTGTTGGAACCCGTCACGGCGGCGCTACTCGCGCCGACCCCCTGGATCACGGCGCATTTCCAACGCTTGCGCGTATTGGCGATCAATCTGGGCGCGGATGCCACCAGCCAATTTGACCCGCGCCCGATGGCGGATGCAGCCGGGTTGCTCGCGGATGCCAAGGTGCATGCGCTGTGCTGGAATGGCACCTCCGGCGCTTGGCTTGGCCTTGAAAGTGATCGCGCGCTCTGCGCAACCATCGCCAAGGAAACCGCCACACCCTGCACCACCGCGACGCTTGCCTTGTTCGATGCTTTGCATGCCTTGGGGGCAAAGCGCATTGGGCTGGTCACGCCCTATCTGAACACGGTGCAGACCGCGATTATTGCGAACTTCGCAAGTCTTGGCGTGGAAACCATTGTGGAACGCCATCTGGAAGACCCCGGCAATTACAGCTTCGCCGAACATAGCGCGGCCAAGGTGGATGCGCTGGTGCGCGAAGCCGCCGCTGCCAAGCCTGATGCCATTGTGATCCATTGCACCAATTTCCGCGGCCTGCCCGGCGCTGTTGGGATCGAAGCCGAAACGGGCATCCCGATTCTTGATTCCATCGCGGTCGCACTGTGGGGCGCCATTCGCGCGGCGGGGCGCAGCCCCGCCATGATCAAGGGCGCGGGGCGGCTTTTCAGCCTCTGACCTTCAAAACGCATCACCGCGGCCCTGCCGCCGCGGTGCCTTCCGGCGCGTGGGCGAATTCCGGCACCAGACGCGCCAATTGCTGAAGCGCAAGCCGCGCATTCCCTGCCCGCCCCGCCGCCGCCATTTCATCAATGGCACGCCCCACCAAGGCGCTATCCGCCGTGCGCGGCGTTGCCACCAAAAGCCCAGGGAAAGCGGTCGGGCGCGGCGGTTCCTGGCCGTGGAATAATTCCTCATAAAGCCGCTCACCAGGGCGCAGCCCCGTGAAGCGGATTTCCACATCCTCATCCGGGCGCAGCCCCGCCAAGCGGATCATGCGCCGCGCCAGATCCACAATCTTCACCGGCTGGCCCATATCCAAAACAAAGATGCCACCTTCGGCCAATTCCGGCGGCTGATCCTTGGCATCGGTGGTGCCAACCACACTCGCCTGCAACACCAAGCCCACCGCTTCGCGCACCGTCATGAAATAGCGCCGCATGTCAGGATGCGTGACCGTCAACGGCCCACCGCGTTCCAATTGCCGGCGAAACAGCGGCACCACACTGCCGGTCGAACCCAACACATTGCCAAAGCGCACCGTGATGCAGCGCATGCCCGCACGACCATGACGCGCCTCACGATCCAAAGCCTGGCAATACATTTCGGCCAGGCGCTTTGAAGCGCCCATCACCGATGTCGGGTTCACCGCCTTGTCGGTGGAAATGAATACCATCGCCGCAGTGCCGACAGAACGCGCTGCTTCCGCCACCACGCGCGTCCCAAACGCATTGGTCAGCACACCTTCCAGCGGATCATTTTCCACCATCGGCACATGCTTCAGCGCCGCCGCATGAAACACCAATTCGGGCTTGATATCTTCAAACAGCCGGCGAATGCGCGCCTCATCGCGCACATCAGCAAGCACGGCGCGGCGCGGCACATCAGGGTGCTTTTCGCGCAATTCCAGATCAATCTCGTACAGCAGGAATTCGCCGTGATCGAGCAAGACCAGCAGCGCCGGACCAAGGGCCGCAACCTGCCGCGCCAATTCGCCGCCAATCGTCCCCCCCGCACCCGTCACCAGCACGCGCCTGCCTTGCACCAGCCGCGCCATGCCTTCACGGTCCAGCGGCACTTGCGGGCGATCCAACAAATCCTCAATCGAAACCGGGCGCAATTCGACACGGCGCGCGGCGTCACTGCCTGCCGGATCAAGGCGCGTTGGCGCGGGGGCACGGCGCAGCGGCACACCATGCCGATCCGCGGCATCCAACAGTGCTTCCAAGGCTGGGCCTTCGATATCGGGGCCTGAGAGCACAATCAGCCCCGGCAACCGCCCTTCCGCACGCAGCCGATCCAAAACGGCTTCCGCTTCTTCAACCGTGCCAAGAATCAGATGCCCCTGCATGCGCCGCCCGGCCTGCCGCGCCCGCAGTGAGAGGATTCCAATCACCCGATACGGCGCACGCCGATCCCGTTCCAGAGCGCGAATGAAAAGATCGGTGCCCTCTGCCGCGCCCACCAGCAGCACCGCTTGCGCATCGGCCGCCGCTTCACCGGCATGGCGCGTGGCCTGCACCAGGGCCAGCACCCGCGCGCCAATCAGCAGCGCGCCCAGCAGCAGGGCATGGATCAGCGGAAAGGCCGAATTGGCCGGCTGCCAGCCGCCCAGGATTTGCCCACCCAGCCAGAACAGCAGCGCGCCCCCCAAAGCCGCGCCCGCCACCGCAAGCAGATCGCGCAAGCCAACAAAGCGCCAATATTGCTGCGGCAGCCGCAACACCGCGCCAGCCGCCAGCAGGGCGAGCACCGCACCCGGCGCCGCCGCCGCCCACCAGGCGCCTGATGGCCAGTTGCGCGGCGCAATGGCCCAAACCGCCAGCAGCAGCGCCAGCAGCGCAATCAGGCCATCAAGGGCCAGATTCAGCAGAATCCGATGGGAAGGGCCGCGCGTCACCCGGCCTTCCTAGCCCAGAATGGTCCCGGTTGGAATCGCTTCACTTCACCCCGGCCATCGGGCGCGGCATGAAGCCCGTGAGCCGACCGTAAAGTGCCACCAGCCGCGCGGCCTCCCCCTGCCAGGCGAAGCGCGCCAGCGCGGCCCGGCGCCCTGCCTGACCCAAGGCGCTCCGCCGCACCGGGTCCGCCATGCGCGCGACCTCTGCCGCAATGGCCGCTGGATCGGCGGCATCCACCAAGGCGCCGCAGGCAGCGTCTTCGATCACGGCGGCCAGTTCCTCGGCTCCCGCGGGCCCAATCACCGGCAGGCCAGCCAGCATGGCGTCAAACAGCTTATGCGGCAGGGCAAGGCGATGATTTTCCGCCCCCGGCTGAAACAGGATCAGCGCGATATCGCAGCGCGCTGCTGCTTCCAGCGCCGCCTCATGCGGCAGCCAGCCCAAGGCCGTGATCCGCGCCGCAAGGCCAAGCGCCGCAGCCCGCGCCCAGAAGCCTTGCTCACCATCATCGGTAAAGCGGCCAATCAGGCAAAGCCTGGTTTCGGGCGGGCAAAGTGCCAGCGCTTCCAGCATCTGAATCGCGCCACGCGCGCGGCTGAGCGCGCCCAGATGCAGCAGCGTCACGGGGCCGGGCAGATGGGCGCGCGGCAGCACGGCGCCCAGCGCGTAATTGCGCACCTTCACCACACGGTCCTCACCACCAAAGGGCGCACCGAGGCCATCCTTCGCCACCACCACCGCATCAGCGGCACGCCCCATCGCCCAGCAGGCGCCATGCAACAGGCGGCGCAACACCGGCCGCAGCAAGACAGGCGCCTTCGCATCCAATCGCGAAGGGTAATGTTCATGCACGTCCAGAATAACACGCGCGCCGGACCACCAGCCCGCCAGCAGCGCCGCCGCCCAGGCATCGGGTTCCGAGGCATGGATGACCTCCGCCCGTCGCCGCGCCGCAAGCACCGCAAGGCGCGGAATGCCAAATACCCGCCGCCAGCCGCCGCGCCGCGCCGGAAAGGTGCTGATCGCAACGCCGGCCACCAGCGCGGGTGCCACACCCGAAGCAGGGGCAGGGCATAGATGCGAGACCGCATAGCCGGCCTCAGCCAGGCAGGCACCTTCCTTCAACACCACACGGATATCGGCAGGCGGATGGGCGGCGGAAAGCAAAAGAACCTTCGGCGGCGCGAGCCAAACGGGCGTTAAGCCACCATCGCGCGGCATTCCTCGCCTTCCAGCAGAGCTTGCAAATGCTCACGCATGCGCAGCCCCGCACGCCCATCCCAAAGCGGAATGGGCCGCGCCGGCAATGACGGGGCCTTCAGGATTTCCGCGACACGCAACGGCAATTCCTCCGGCGTCGCCAACCTGTTCATGCCAACCGCAATGGTAATGGGCCGTTCGGTAGCGCTGCGCAGCGTCAGGCAAGGCAGGCCAAGCGCTGTCGCTTCTTCCTGCACGCCGCCGCTATCGGTCGCGACGAGCCGCGCGCGGCAGAGCAATGACAGAAACTCCAGATACCCAAGCGGCGGCGTGATGCGCACACCGATGGGCGGCACAAAGCCAAAGGATTTCATCTGCGCCGCGGCGCGCGGATGAATGGGCCACACCAGCGGCAGGTGCCGCGCGGCGGCCGAAACCGCATCCAAAAGCGCAATCAACCGCTCCGGCTTGTCCACATTGCCGGCGCGATGCAGCGTCACCACACCATACCCCCCGCGCGTAAGCCCGCGCGGCAGGCGTTTGGCGCGCGCCGCCGCCAAATGGCGCAGCTGCGTATCCACCATGGCATTGCCCACCGCGCGCACCGCCGCCGCCGCATGGCCTTCCTGCCGCAGCCTTGCCGCCGTCGCCTCATCCGGGGCCCAAAGAACATCGGAGATTGCATCAATGGCGCGGCGATTGATTTCCTCCGGCAAATTGCGCTCCCCCGAACGCAGCCCGGCTTCCAGATGGATCACCATGATGCCGAGCTTGCGTGCCGCAAGCGCCGCCGCCAGCGCACCATCCACATCGCCGGCCACCACCACGGCGGCCGGGCGGCGCGCTTTCCAGACCGTTTCGCAGGCAATCATGGAACGCCCGGTCAGCACCGCATGGCTGCCGCCTGAAACCCCAAGCGCGATATCGGGCGCGGGCAGGCCGAGATCGGCGAAATGCACGCCGAACATGGCCGGATCCTCATGCTGGCCGGTATGCAGCAACACGGGTTTGCAGAATTCCGGCCCCTCGGCCAGCGCATGCCAAAGGGCAGCGAGTTTCGGCAAATTGGGCCTGGCCGCGGCAACCAAATGAAGCTCGGGCAGCATGATCAGCCCCTTCCTGAGATGGCGAAATGCGCTGGCTTCCGCAGCACGGGCTGAGCGCGTGGAACGGATTCCACCAGCGCAACAAAACGCGCGGCAAGCAGGCGCCGGTCATGCTGCCGCACCGCAAGGCTGCGCGCCGCTTCCCCCATGGCCGCGCGGCGCGCCGGTTCTTCCACCAACCCAAGCAGCGCCGCTGCCAGGCCAGCGGCATCTTTGGGTGCCACGGCCATGCCCGCGCTACCTTCGGTCAAAAGCCGCGCGGCGTCGCCTGGGACATTACTGATCACGGGCCGACCCGCCGCGAGCCCATCCATCAGCTTATTGGGCGCAGTCCAACCGGCGAAGGCGGGGCAATCGGCCAGGATATGCAGCGCAATCTGGCTGCCGGCGAAAAGCCCAGCGATTTCGCGCTTGGGCATGGGCGGCAGCAAGGTGATATTCCGCAGCTCCGCCGCAGCGCGCATCAGGGCGGTTTTCTCCGCCCCCTCACCCACCAGCAGAATGCGGAGCCGGGTTTCGCCCCGGGCCGCCAAAAGCCGTGCCACTTCCACCACAACACCAAGCCCATTCGCACGCCCATGTGCGCCGGCATAAAGCGCCAACACCTCCCAAGGCGCCGCTTCAGGCGGGCGCCAGGGGGCGATATGGGGGCCGAAAAGATCAAGATCACAGCCGTTGCCGATCACCTGCTCCCGCGCCGGATCGGCGCCCCGCGCAAGGGCGGTTTCCGCCATGCCTTCCGATAGGGCGACCACCGCAGCCGCGCGGCGACAGGCGAGATTGGCGAGCCCCTCCATCAAGGGCGCGAGCGGCGCGGGCAGCACCCCCATGGCGCGCGGCAATTCCGGCCAGGGATCGCGGATTTCGAAAATGAAGGGAATGCAGCGTAGCGCCTTGGCGCATAATGCCGGCAAGGCAACGGTGAGCGGCGTTGAGGACGCAATGATCAGATCAGGCCTTTCC
>JADCEX010000307.1 GCA_020249825.1 Roseomonas sp. | reverse complement strand
GGGCGCGATCTTGGCCTTCCCGACGGTGCGCGTGCGCGGCGTTTATCTTGCGGTGGTCACCATCGCCTTCGGCCTGATTTTCGTGAATATCCTGCGCGAATGGGTGGGGTTCACCGGCGGCGCCTCGGGCCTTGCCAATCTGCCGCGGCCGACAATGTTCGGCGAAAGGCTAATGGCAACACGCGCGCAATCCTTCAATTACTATTACCTGATCCTGGTGTGCTTGCTGATTGCGGTTTGGGTGCAATATGCGATCGCCAATAGCCGCTATGGGCGGGCCATGCGCGCCGCAGCGCAAAGCGAAAATGCCGCGCGCGCTTTGGGCGTGAATGTTGTTGGCATTCGTACCCTGGCCTTTGCCGTTTCCGCCGGGTTTGCCGGGCTGGGTGGAGGACTTTTCGCGAACCTTGCGCTCTTTGTGAATTATGAGACTTTCACCTTCACCGCTTCAGTCGAATTGCTGCTGATGGTCATTCTTGGTGGTTCGGGCACCATGGCTGGTCCTTTGGTGGGCACGTCGGTGCTGTTCACAGCAACGCAGTTCTTGCAAGGCCTTGGTCAATGGCAGACTTTCGGTTACGGCTTTTTACTGGCGCTGGTGTTGTTTGTGATGCCAAAGGGAATTGTTGGCTCGCTTACTGCGCTGCGCGCACGGATGATGGCGACATCGCGCGCGCGTGAAACCGGCCCTTGGCCGAATGGTGAACCAAATTTCCTCAACGCCCAGGAAGCCCAAGCTAATGGTGCAATGTCTGCATTGACCGCCAAGGGCGTTACCTTGCGCTTTGGGGGGCTCACGGCAGTGAATGCGGTGGATATGGCGCTGAAGCCAGGCACGGTACATGCGCTCATCGGCCCGAATGGCGCCGGCAAATCCTCGCTGCTCAATGTCATTTCCGGCTTCTATCCAGCGACAGAAGGTGAGGTGACGGTCTTCGGCCACCGCATCAAGAATGATCCGCCCTATTATCTTGCCCGGCTTGGCGTGGCGCGCAGCTTCCAGAATACGGAATTGTTCGGCCAAATGACGGTGTTGGAAAATATATTGGTCGGCGCGCATACGCATTTCCACGCCAGCTTTGCCGAGACCGTTTTGCGCCTACCGCGGTTTGGGCGCGAAGAAAGGACTGCGCGTAGCGACGCACTTAGGCTGCTGGATTTTGTCGGCCTTTCTGATTTTGCCGATGAGGAGGCACGCAATCTCCCCTTTGGTCATCAGCGCCGCCTTGAAATTGCCCGCGCCCTGGCGCTGCGGCCGAAGCTACTTTTGCTTGATGAACCAGCAGCCGGCCTGACCCATGCCGAAATTGAGGATCTGATCCGCCTGATCCGCCGCCTCGCGGATCATGGGGTGACGGTCATCCTGGTGGAACATCATGTGGATATGATCATGGCCGTGTCCGACCGCGTGACCGTATTGGATTATGGTGAGGTGATTGCCGAAGGCTCGCCAGCCGAGATCCAGGAAAACCCCAAGGTGATCGAAGCCTATTTCGGCCACGGTGCGCCGGCTTCGCCCAATGCCCCTCAGGTGCCGGCATGACCGCTTCCGCCGCACCCATTCTTTTTGTTTCCGATTTGCGCGTTTCCTATGGCCGCATTGAAGCGGTTCGTGGGGTCACGCTCGCCGTCAATAAGGGCGAATTCATCGGCGTTATCGGGTCAAATGGCGCCGGCAAAACCAGCATGCTGCGCGCCATTGCCGGCGTGCTGCGCCCGGCAGGTGGCAGCGTTTCCTTCGAAGGTGCGGATACGACCGGGGCCAAGAGCCATCAGATGGTGGCGCGTGGCCTTGCCATGGTGCCTGAAGGCCGCATGGTTTTTGCCGATCAAACCGTGCGCGATAATCTGGTGCTGGGTGCCTATAGCCGCATCTCCTCTGACCCCAAGGGGGTGGAAGAGGATATCGAAAAAACACTCGATCTTTTCCCGCGCCTTAAGGAAAGGATCGCGCAGCAGGCTGGCACGCTTTCCGGGGGGGAGCAGCAGATGCTCGCCATCGCGCGCGGCTTGTTGTCACGACCGCGCCTTTTGGTGATTGATGAATTGTCGCTTGGGCTGGCGCCGAAGATCCTCGATATGCTTTTCCCGGTGCTCACGGATCTCAATCGCCAGGGCCTCTCTATTTTGCTGGTGGAACAGATGGCGAGCTATGCGCTTGCGGTCACGCATCGTACCTATGTCATGGAAAATGGTCGCGTCTTGTTCGATGGCGCGTCAGCCGATCTGGCAGGGGATGATCGCGTACTTGATGCGTATCTGGGCCGCCGCGGCAAGCACTGATGCTGGTACCAAAGCCGCGCGCGCGCGCAGGCTTTAGGTGGCGGTCTCGGTCACTTGGGTTTTGACGAATTGGGCGCGCAAATGTTCCCCGCTGGTGGATGGCGGAAAACGTGGCGTGTCGCCATCATCTACGGTGCCGGGCAGGGCGCTGACTGGCGCGTCGTAATTGGGGTTATGGAAGAACACCAGGGATAATCTGCGGCTACCGGCGGGCTGATCCGCCGGCGGATTGACCACGCGATGTAGATTTGCAGCCCAGCGCCCATTGGTCCAGCACGCCATCAATTCACCGATATTGGTGATGTAGCTATCAGGCGCGATGGGCACATCCACCCAGCGCCCTACCTTATTCATTACCTGCAGGCCACACCACCACGAAAGGTGGTGATATCGAGCACGGAAACCTCAAGCAGCATGGTGATACCTCACGGAGGAGATGGCCTGACGGCCTACATCTCATTCACAATGCAGGAATCTTGCCATTCCGCTGGCGAGGCCCCCTTGGGCGCCCCGCTTAGCCTCCGCGCGCCGCCGTTAACTGTGCCCGCGCTGCTTGCGTTGCCGGTAAATCAACCGCGAGTGTCTCGTCCTCGATCTCTCCAGTGAAAATCACGCCATAGATCGCGCGTGCTTTTTCGCGGCTTTCCCACCCTTCCAGCACATCATGCAGCACGCGGGCGGTATCGCGTGTCAGCGGATCGCCATAGCCTCCGCCTGAGCTATCGCGCCCACGCAAGGCTTGCCCCTTTTGTAGCGTGATCTGCACCACATTCGGCAAGCGTGCAGGATCGCCATTGTCGCCCACCAACCATGTGGCGCCTGGCGTTCCAGGCAGGCCACCAACAACGCCGCGCGGCGGTGCGTGTTGGCCATCGCAGGAAATTACCGCTGTCACTGGATTGCCGGTCGGCGTCAGTTCAATCTGCTGCGCCGGCGCGCCCCGGTGCCGCCCAGCACCTGCGCTATCCTGCACCAATTCAAGCGTATTTACGCGTATGGGGTGTTTCAGCTCATCCACTTCCACACTATCGCGATACATCAGGCCGGCAATGACAGGAATGGCGTAATTCACCCAGCCATCGGCAACCGGCGAAGAAGGCCCACCATTAGTGGAAAGCATCATGCGATTCACGAAAGGCGCATCCGCGCGGCGATGATCCTTGCCGGAAATTACCGCCATGCCAGCACCAAGGCCAGTACCGCCCTCACTCAGCCCATGACCATCACCAAGCTGGGCGAAGGCCGATTGCGTGATATTGACCAAGCGTTCGGATACATTGGTGGTAGCGACGGAACAGGAATGCGGGAATTTCGGCGCGGCCACGACACTTTCTTCGGCATAGGTAAAGCGCAGCCGCCGGAAACTACCGGCATTGCGCGGCAGGTCCTTGTCCAAGGCGTTGAAGATGGCGCCCACCACCGCAGATGTCGCGGCACCCAGCGATGTATTCAACCCGACATCAACGCAAGGCGGATTATCGGAAAGATCAACATGGATCATGGCCTCATCCGGGTCGATCTCGATCTTTACGGTCAATTCCAGCCCGCCAGGCAGAATGCCCTCCAACGGATCGGATTTGCCCTTATTCACCAGGCGCGCCTTTGGCATGCGGCGAATATTGTCAATCATGCGGCGTTCGGAATAATCAAACCAGTCGTGCATGAACCGCTTGACGGTGGGCACGCCATATTTGGCGCAGAATTCCTCAAGCCTGCGTTCCGCCACCCGGGCCGAGCCAAGCCCCGCAAGATAATCGCCATACCATTGGTCTGGCACGCGAATGCGCGCGCGGCACATGCGGACGATGTCTTCAATATTGCGGAAATCGCGCTGAATGCGCACGCCTGGAAATACCAGAGCGCCTTCGTGATAAACATCCCGCGCCAGGACGAAATAGCTGGAAGGGATGGAATTACCAATATCCGCCATGTGGCATTTGGCGACACTGGTGAAAAGATGCTCGCCTTCATAGAACACCGGCACCATGAAAGTGTGATCGGCGGGATGGGTGTTGCCGCCATAGGGGTCATTATCCAGGTAAGCGTCACCGCGGCGGATATCTCCCGCGTGATAGCGCCGCATATTGGCGGTTTGGATATGGCAGCCGAAGATATGCACTGGCAGCCCTTCAGCGGGTGCCAATAATTCATCCTCCCCCGTCACGAGGCAGCAGGAGAAATCACGCGCCGAGGATATCACGGCCGAACGTGCGGCGCGCAAAAGCGTATTGGTCATTTCCCGCACAATGCCATCAAGGCGATTGGCCATGACAGAGAGCAGAACGGGATCAAGGCTTGTTGTATCGGTCATCCCCTTGCTCCTTAAGCCGCCATGGGTTGAGAGGGTACGCAATGCAGAATGTAATTCCCTGCTGCGGAGAGAGTGGCTGAAAGCCCCGGATAGACAACAATGGTTGTCGTGGGTTCTTCGATAATGGCTGGGCCGGCGATTTGCGCACCAGGCTTCAGCATCTGGCCGCGATAGACAGGTGTTTGCGCACGGCCTGTTTCAGTGAAGAAGCAAGGGCGCTTCGTATCCGCTTCTGGCCGATAGCTGCGCGCGCTAAAATCCGGTGGCGGAGGTGGTGCAAACAATCGAATGGCGATGCGCCCCTTCCAATTGACGAATTCAACTGGGCTGCCTTCATCGCGCACCGCATAGACCCGTTCATGCGTTTGATGAAATGCCTCAGCCAAGGCCGCGACATCGGCGGCATTTTGCAGGTGTGTTTTCGGCAGGAAGGTATCCAGTTCCCATACCTGCGCACGGTAGCGCGCTTCTACCAGCCATTCCACGCGCGCTTCGGCGCCTTCTGCGCCCTTGAGGCCCTGACGGAAGCTCAGAAGTTCAGCCTCAATCTCTTCAAGCGCGCGATTGACGCCGGCCATGTCAAAGCCGCGATCATCGGTAAAGCGGCTACGCGTCGCTTCAAAGACAATGTCGCTATATTGCATGCCGCATGCCGATAGCGCTGAAGCAAGGCGGGGTAGAATGACTGTTGCGCAACCCAATTCACGTGCGATGGGCATGATATTGAAGCCTGCGGCACCACCGCCGGCAACGACCACACTTTCCCGAGGGTTGACGCCTTCATTGACGGTGATTTCGCCAATCGCCTTGATCATCAGTTCATTAGCAATCACCATGATGGCGGCAGCGGTTTCATCCGCTGTGCGGCCAAGCTGATGCGCAAGGCGCGCCATCACGCGATGCGCCGCTTCTGGATCCAGCTTGAGCCGACCACCGTTGAAGTAATCAGGATCAATATAGCCTAGCACTAGGGCGGCATCGGTTACTGTCGGTTGATCGCCACCGCGGCCATAGCAGGCGGGACCGGGAACGGAGCCCGCGGATTGCGGGCCCACGCGCAGCAAGCCGCCGGCATCAAGCCAGGCAATGGAACCGCCGCCGGCGCCAATACTGCGCACATCCACAGTCGATGTGCCAATGATATCGCCAAGCCAGCGCTGCCCAAGCCATGAATCGCGCGTATAGACCAGGCTACCATCGCGCACGAGGCCGACATCAAACGTCGTGCCGCCGGTATCGCAGACAATCGCATTGCCGCCGAGCTTTTCCACCGCCGCATAGGCGCGTCCCGCAACTGGCGCCATGGCGGGGCCGGATTTCAGGGTGTGAATGGGCCGCGCAATAAGTTCTTCCACTTCCTGACAGCCGCCGACCGAGGTGCTGACCAAAAGATCTCCGGCAAAACCCGCCTTGCGAAGATCTGCCGCCATTTCACGGAGGTGCTTTTGCATCAATGGCTTCAGCGATGCATCAATCGCGGTGGCCGAAGCACGGCGATATTCGCGCAGAATGGGTACAAGTTGCTGCGATAGCGTATAGGGAATCCCAGGCAGCATTTCCTCAATCAGTTTGCCAATCATCAGCTCATGCGCTGGATTGGCGATGGACCATAAAAGCGACACTGCCACCGCTTCAAACCCGCGCTGCTTAAGTGTTGTAAGAATTTGGCGTGCTTCGGCCTCATTCAATGGCTGGACCACTTCGCCTTCGGCACCGATACGCTCCGTCACCTCGAAGGAGCGGCGGCGCGGGATATAGGGATCGGGATAGTCATAGGAATAATCATGGGGGCCGTGCTTGCCGCCTTCTTTCAGTGTCAGCGTATCCTTGAAACCCTTAGTGGTGATGAAGGCTGTCTTGGCAGTGCGTTTGGTAACCACGGCATTGGTGGCGCGCGTGGTGCCATAGATCAGCACATCAGTCGCTGCCAAAAGCCTAGCCAGTTCAATGCCTAAATCTTCGGCAACAACGCCAAGTGCGCCGGCCATACCATCAAAAATGCGCTCTGGGGTCGTCAGGGCTTTGC